>CACASQ010000017.1 GCA_902535255.1 uncultured Pelagibacteraceae bacterium | reverse complement strand
ATCATAGTGATTAGTGATTAACTTAGGTGCATATATCTTATGTTTTGCTAAAATTTTGTTTACGACAATATAAGTAATTAAATTTTTAAATTTTTCTTTTTTTGCTTGAACTATAATTGACGTATCCCGCCCTTTTTGTAATCTATAAAATTCTCTGAATGATGCATCACCTGAAATTTTTTTAAGTTTATAATTCATTTAAAATTTTCCACTTGCCCGAGCCTATAAACTTTATCTCTCGCTGATTTTCATTTTTAGTGTAATCTAGATGTATTTCTAACTTATCTGATAACGGAATATCAATAAGTTGCGGCCATTCAATAATCTTAATAGTATCTTGCTTATCCAAAAAAATACCTAATTGCTTTAATTCTTTTTCATCTCTTATTCTGTAAAGATCATAATGCATAATCTTAATTCTTTTTAAATCATATTCATAAAGTAGGTTAAAAGTTGGGCTAAGTACTTCTGTAATTTTTTCTCCATTTTTTTTTTGTAAATAATTAATCAAATATCTTGTAAAAGTAGTTTTTCCTACACCAATTTCACCCATTAAAAAAATGCAATCATTTTTAATTAGTTGGCGTGCAACTTTTTTTGATAAAGAATTTAAATGTTCTAAAGATTTAACAATCATTAGCTACTTATTTAGTAGCGATAAGTATCTGGTTTAAATGGTCCTGATGGTTTAACGCTAATATAATCCGCCTGTTCTTTTGACATTTTTGTTAATTTTGCGCCTACTTTTTCTAAATGTAACATAGCTACTTTTTCATCTAAATGTTTTGGTAAAACATAAACTTTATTTTGATATTTTTTTGAATTATTCCATAGTTCTATCTGCGCAATTACTTGATTTGTGAATGAAGCACTCATTACAAAACTTGGATGACCCGTAGCACAACCTAAGTTTACTAATCTACCTTCGGCTAATAAAATAATTCTTTTTTTGTTAGGTAATTCTATTTCGTGAACCTGAGGCTTAATTTCATCCCATTTATAATTTTTCAAAGCATCAACTTGGATTTCATTATCAAAGTGTCCAATATTACATAGTATTGCTCTATCTTTCATTTCTCTCATATGATCTGCCGTCACAATATCTTTGTTGCCTGTGGCAGTAACTATTATATCAGCATCTTTTATAGCTTCTTCCATTAATACCACTTCATAACCTTCCATCGCTGCTTGAAGCGCACATATAGGATCTGTCTCAGTTACCATTACTCTTGCACCTGCTTGGCGTAGAGAGGCTGCACTACCCTTTCCAACATCTCCAAAACCTGCGACTACTGCAACTTTTCCTGACATCATTACATCTGTTGCTCTCTTAATACCATCAACCAAACTTTCACGACAACCATATAAATTGTCAAATTTTGATTTTGTAACTGAGTCATTTACATTAAATGCTGGAATGAGTAATTTTTTATTAGCTTCCATTTTTTTTAAAGCTAACACGCCAGTTGTTGTCTCTTCCGAGACTCCTCTAACGTTTTTTAGCATCTCTTTATATTCTTTATGCATTAGACCAGTTAAATCTCCTCCATCATCTAAAATCATGTTTGGTTTCCAATCTTTTTTACCTTCTATTGTTTGTTTTACACACCACCAATATTCCTTTTCTGTTTCTCCTTTCCAGGCAAATACCGGGATGCCTGCTTCAGCTATAGCCGCAGCTGCATGATCTTGAGTAGAAAAAATATTACACGAAGACCATCGTACCTCTGCGCCAAGATCTACCAAGGTCTCGATCAGAACAGCAGTTTGAATTGTCATATGTAGGCAGCCTAAGATTTTAGCCCCATTTAGAGGTTTTTTACCTTTATATTCTTTTCTTAATGCCATTAGTCCAGGCATTTCAGTTTCAGCAAGAGAAATTTCTTTTCTACCGAATTCTGCTAATTTTATATCTTTTACTTTATAATCTTGTTTCATTTTGAGTTCGTTAATATCAACATAAGCTTATCTTATCAAGAAAGAACGCTAAGAAAATTTAGGAAGAAGCACTTCAACTTGAGCACCTTTAGTATTAAGT
>CACASQ010000016.1 GCA_902535255.1 uncultured Pelagibacteraceae bacterium | reverse complement strand
TATCATTGAAACATAAACTGCCATTGCAAATTTTTAGACTTGCTGGAATATACTCTAATGAGCTTAATATTCTTAAAAGACTTCAACTTGGTAATGTGCAATTGGTTGATAAAAAAAATCATTTCTTTTCGCGTATTCATGTCGAAGATATTGCTAATATATTATTTAAATCAATGTCTAATTTCAAAAATAATGAAATTTATAACATTAGCGATGATAAGCCAGCCTCTCAAATGGAAGTAGCAGAGTACGGAGCGAAATTATTAAAATTAGAAACACCACATCCAATTAAACTAGAAAAATTAAATAGTGAAATGTTAAAAAATTTTTATAAAGACTCAAAAAAAGTAGATAACAAAAAAATGAAACATTTTTTTAAGTATAATTTGAAATATCCATCTTATATAGAGGGACTAGATTATATCTTTCACGATATTTTTTAATTCCTTTAGAATAATTTTAAGATGTTTTTTACTTGATAAGCTATGATCTCCACTTTTAATTAGAACTAATTTTTTCTTAGCATTTTTGAATTTTCTTAAAGTTAGTTTTGAAAATAAAACGGGTACTACCTCATCCTTTTTACCGTGAATCATTGTTACTTTAATTTTTGATAACTCTTTTTTATCTAAAACTTTGTTTAATCTTCCGTCTTTTATTAATTGATAAGTGATAGGATATTCATATTCACCATTTTTAATTAAAGCATGCCCGTAGTTAACGATCTCTCTTTTGATCTTTTTAGGAAATTTATTCCACATTAATCTTGTTAAAAACTCAGGTGCCGATCCAATACCTAAAAAACCTTTTATTTGAGACTTGAAATGCTTAAACTGATTGAGCGCGATCCAAGCACCCATGCTTGAACCAACTAGAATAAAATTATTTTTTTTTACTATTTTTTTTATGACACTTTTTGTGTCGCTTGACCAAATGCTTATATTTCCTTTTGTAAAATCTCCGGAGGATTTACCATGGCCAGAGTATTCTAGTGAGAGAAAACCTAACTTATTTCTTTTAGCAAATTTTAAAAGAGTTTGAGGTTTTTTACCCTCAATATCTGACATGAAACCAGGTAGAAAAATTATATAAAGTTTTTCTCTGAAGTAATTGTCGGTAATCCTGAGTTTTTTCGACTTTGATAATTTTAAAAATTTAAATTTTTTCATATAAGGTTAATTTAATTTGCTATTATATATAAGAAATGAGTTCTAAAATAAATGTTTTGCAAGTAATTCCTAAACTAGGCTATGGAGGTGCTGAAACTGGATGTTACGATTTGGCTCATTATTTATCCGAAAAAGATTGTGGTTCTTTTATTGCAACTTCTGGAGGTGAGCTACTTAAATTTGTAAAGAAAAATAAAGTAAAAGTTTTTAGACTACCAGTTCACTCAAAAAATCCTTTTATAATTATTTGTAATACAATTGTTTTAACATTTTTGATTTTAATAAAAAAAATAAAAATTGTGCATGCACGAAGTAGAGCTCCAGCTTGGTCCTGTTATTTTGCCTGTTTATTTACAAATACTTATTTCGTTACAACTTTTCATGGCACTTACAATTTTAAAAATAAATTTAAAAAATTTTATAATAGTATTATGCTTCGATCGTCATTAACTATTGCAGGGTCAAATTTTATATTTAGCCACATTAATGAAAATTATAGTGAATATTTAAGCAAAAAAAAAAAATTAAGAGTAATTTTTCGTGGAATAAATATAGATTATTTTAATCAAAAAAATATCTCAATTTTAAAACAGGAAAAGCTTAAAAGAGAGTGGGAACTTGAAGCAAATAAATTTACGATTTTAATGCCTGGAAGACTAACAAGCTGGAAAGGGCAAGAAAAATTTATTGAAGCTTTGAATATATTAGTTGAAGATTACAATGTCACCAATTTCCAAGGAATTTTACTTGGTTCTGATCAAGGAAGAAAAGTGTATTCAAAAAAACTTTTTAGCCTTATAGAGAGATATAGTTTAACAAAAAAAGTAAAATTTTTTAGTCATTGTAAAGAAATGCCTTTAGCTTATTCGATTGCAGATGTAGTAGTTTCAGCCTCAATTGAACCGGAGGCTTTTGGAAGAGTTGCAGTTGAGTCGCAATCAATGGGCAAACCAATAGTAGCAAGCAACATTGGAGGATCAAAAGAAACAATTCTGAATAAAAAATCAGGATTTTTGTATAAACATGATGATCCTAGAGAACTTGCCAAAAACTTAAATACTGTTATTCAATTATCACAAGAGGAGTTGAAATTAATGGGAAACGAAGGTAGAAAAAACGTATCTAAAAAATTTGACGTTGAAGTAATGTGTGATTCCAATTTGAGGGAATATAGAAAACTATTAAAAAATTAATGCCAGAAATTAAATTATTAGACGGTAAAAGGATATCATTCACAAATTCTATAAGTGGCTTTGAGCTTTCAAAAAAAATAGGCAAGTCATTAGAAAAAATGGCACTTATTATGGAAGTAGATGGTGAGTTAAAAGACTTAAGTCATAAAATTACAAAAAATTCAAAAGTAAGAATAATTACTTCAAAAGACAAAGAGGGACTTGAGGTCATTAGACATGACGCTGCACATATAATGGCAATGGCAGTTCAAGAATTATATCCAGGCACACAAGTTACAATTGGACCTGTAATTGAAAACGGTTTTTATTATGACTTTGCAAGAAAAGAGCCGTTTACTAGTGAAGATTTAAAAAAGATTGAAAAAAAAATGTCAGAGATAATTGATAGAGATGTAAAAACAAAAAGAGAAGTTTGGGAGAGAGATGTCGCTATAAAACATTTTAAAAAGATAGGAGAAAAATATAAAGCGGAAATAATTGAAAGCATCCCTAAAAATGAGGAGCTCTCGATATATCACCACGGTGACACTTGGCATGATTTATGTAGAGGGCCTCACTTAGCCTCATCAAGTAAAATAGGAAAAGCTTTTAAATTAACAAAGGTTTCAGGTGCATATTGGCGAGGAGATTCAAATAATGAAATGTTACAAAGAATTTATGGGACATGTTGGAGTACAAAAAAAGATTTAGATGATTATCTGCATCGACTTGATGAAGCTGAAAAAAGAGATCATAGAAAACTTGGAAAAGAAATGGATCTGTTTCACTTTAGAGAGGAAAGCCCGGGCTCAGTCTTTTGGCATGAAAAAGGTTGGTTATTATTTCAAAGGTTAATTGAGTATATGAGGATGAAACAAAGATTAGCAGGTTATAAGGAAATTAACACTCCGGAACTTTTAGACAAAACTTTGTGGGAAAAATCAGGACACTGGGAAAAATTTGGCGAGCACATGTTCACTTCAGAAACACCAGATGAGAAAACATTTGCTGTAAAACCAATGAATTGTCCCGGATGTGTTCAAGTTTTTAATCAAGGGCTAAAAAGTTATAGAGATCTACCCCTAAAATTATCTGAATTTGGAAAGGTCCATAGGTATGAGCCATCCGGAGCTCTCCATGGATTACTAAGAGTAAGAGCTTTTACTCAAGATGATGCACATATTTTTTGTACTGAAGACCAAATCACTGAGGAGTCTTTATCTGTAACAAACTTAATCTTAGAGATTTACAAAGATCTAGGTTTTAAAGATGTAATTTTAAAATACTCTGACAGACCTGCTAAGAGAGTGGGAGAAGATAGTGTGTGGGATAAATCCGAAGCAGCTTTATTGACTGCTATTAAAAAATCAAACCTTGAATATAGCATTAATAAAGGAGAGGGAGCTTTTTATGGTCCTAAAATTGAATTTGTATTGAGAGATGCGATAGGTAGAGACTGGCAATGTGGAACTCTTCAGGTTGATTTAAATTTACCCGGTAGACTAGGTGCAACTTACGTAGCAAAAGATGGAAATAAAAAAGTACCCGTTATGTTACACAGAGCTCTATTTGGTTCTTTGGAGAGATTTATAGGAATATTAATTGAAAACTATGCTGGTAAATTGCCCTTTTGGTTATCTCCAGCACAAGCTGTAGTATGCTCAATCGCAGAGGAAAACAATAATTATGCTAAAAAGTTATTTGAAGATTTGTTCAAAGAAGGTATAAAATGCGAAATGGATTTAAGGAATGAAAAAATAAATTATAAAGTTAGAGAACATTCTCTAGCAAAAATTCCTTTCATCTTAGTCTGCGGTAAAAAAGAGGTAGCAGAAAACTCTGTTTCAATTAGAAAACTAGGATCTGATAAACAAGAAACAATTAAAAAAGAAGACCTTATCAAAAATATGTTAGACCTAAACAAGTTGCCATTTAATTAAGTGTCAAATTCAAAACCAAATTATTTTCAGAGAAGAACTAAACCCCAGGGTCCGAGAGCTAACGAGCGTATTAGATCTTTAGATGTTCAAGTTATTGGAAGCGATGGGGGCAATCTTGGAGTGATGCCTTTAAAGCAAGCGATTGAGTTATCTAAAAAAGAGGATTTAGACCTAATCGAGATCTCACCTAATGCTAACCCACCAGTTTGTAAAATTATGGACATGGGAAAATATAAATATGATTTGCAAAAAAAAGCTAATCAAGCCAAAAAAAAACAAAAAATAGTTTCTTTGAAAGAGATTAAATTAAGACCAGGCACAGAGACACACGACTATAATTTCAAAATCAAAAATGCAAAAAAATTTATTACCAAAGGTGATAAGGTAAAATTTACAGTAAAATTTAAAGGTAGAGAGATGCAACATACTAATCTTGGAAAAGAATTAATGAATAAAATCATTGAGGAGACAAAAGACATAGCAAAAGTAGAGAGCCAGCCAAAATTTGAGGGTAAGCAAATGGTTATGATTATTCAACCCATTTAAATCAATATTATTAGCGACTTGCTAAGATAAGATATTGCCTATATAAGTCCGAAATATTTATGCCAAAATTAAAAACTAAAAGCTCAGCAAAAAAAAGATTTAGATTTACTGCTTCTGGTAAAATTAAAATGCCTCAAGTAGGTAAGAGACATGGTATGATTAAAAGAACAAACTCACAAATAAGGAAACAAAGGGGCACAACGATCATGACAAAACAAGATTCTAAAATTGTAAAATCCTATATGCCGTATAATTTGAGAGGATAATATGGCTAGAACGAAACGTGGTGTTGTAAGTAGAGCAAAGCATAAAAAAGTGTTGAAGTCTGTCAAAGGCCAGTACGGAAGAAGAAAAAACACCATCCGTATTGCTAGACAAGCGATGGAGAAAGCAATGCAATATGCTTACAGAGATCGAAGAACAAAAAAAAGAGAGTTTAGATCTCTATGGATCCAAAGGATCAACGCGGGTGTTAGAGCAGAAGGTTTGACTTATGCTAAATTTATTAACGGTTTAGCTAAATCCAAAATAAAACTAGACAGAAAAGTTTTAGCTGAATTAGCTTACAATAATCCAGAAGCCTTTAAATCTGTAGTAAAAAAGGTTCAATCCTCCCTTAGTTAAAAGGGTCTTTGATTTAACTTCAACTTAATATAAAAAATCAATTACCTAATGAGTGATTTGGATAAAATAAATTCTATTTTCAACGCAAAAATTGACTCTGTTAAAACTAAAGAGGATTTACAGAATATCAAAACAGATTTTTTTGGTAAAAACGGTCAAATTACATTACAATTCAAAAGTCTTGGTTCTTTAGATCCTGAGAAAAGAAAAGAATTTGCATCAGCTTTAAATAAAATAAAAGACGATTTAACAAATCAAATCGACCAAAAAAATTCAGAAATTGAAAATTTAGAAATTAATGAAAAACTAAAAAATGAAAAAGTAGATGTTACTTTACCTGTTAGACCCTATCAAAAAGGTAAGATACATCCAGTCTCACAAGTTATAGATGAAATATCTTCTATATTTTCTGAAATTGGTTTTTCAGTCGCTGAAGGGCCTGATGTCGAAACAGAGTATAATAATTTTACTGCACTAAATACTCCTGAGGATCATCCTGCCAGAGATATGCATGACACCTTCTATTTAGAAAAAAATAAAAAATTATTGCTCAGAACACATACCTCTCCTGTACAGATCAGAACGATGCTCGAGGGAAAACCTCCATTTAAAATAATTGTACCAGGAAGAACATATCGTTGTGATAGTGATCAAACTCATGCACCGATGTTCCACCAACTAGAGGGATTACATATTGATAAAAATATAACGATGGGTCATCTAAAAGGTTGTTTAGATTATTTCATCAAAGAATTTTTTGAAGTGAAGAATGTAAAAATGAGATTTAGGCCTAGTCACTTTCCATTTACCGAACCTTCAGCTGAAGTTGACATTGGGTATAAAATTGAGAATGATAAAATCGTAATCGGTGAGGGTAATAAATGGCTAGAAATTTTAGGTTGCGGCATGGTTCATCCTAATGTTCTTAAAAATGCAAAAGTTGATTCAAAAAAATTTCAAGGTTTTGCTTTTGGAATGGGAATTGATCGTTTGGCAATGCTAAAATATGGCATCAATGATTTACGAGCTTTTTTTGAAACCGATTATCGTTGGTTAAGTCACTTTGGCTTTGACCCTTTAGATGTCCCAACAAATTATAGAGGACTTAGTAAATGATAATTACCCTTCCTTGGTTAAAAGAACATTTGAAAACAAATGCTAATGAATCTGAAATAATAGATAAATTAACTAACATTGGTTTAGAAGTTGAAGGGCTTAAAGAAAATTCTAGTGAACTTAGTAAATTTAAAATTGCAAAAATAATTAAAGCAGAGAAACACCCTAACGCAGATAAATTAAAAGTTTGTGACGTAAGTATTGGAGGAAAAGAAATAATCAAAGTTGTTTGTGGCGCACCTAATGCTAGAGATGGACTTGTAACATTATACGCTCCCCCAGGAACTGTTATACCTAAAACAAAATTTCAATTAAAAATTGCCAAGATAAGAGGCGTTGAATCTAGAGGGATGCTTTGTTCAGAAAGTGAATTAAATATTTCTGACGAGAGTGCAGGAATAATTGAGCTTAAAGATAGAGAAAAAGAAATTGGAAAAAGCTATTTTAAAAACAAATCTGAAAAAGGAATAGATATATCTGTTACCCCAAACAGAGCAGATTGTTTAGGTGTAAGAGGAATAGCAAGAGATTTGTCTTCTACTGGAATTGGCAAACTAGTTCCTATTACAAAAAGTAAGTTAAGACATACAGCAAAACATTCAATAAAAACCTCTATCTCTAAAGACCCTAATCAAGGATGCTTAACATTTGGAAGTTGTTATATAAAAAATATAACAAATAAAGAAAGTCCTGAGTGGTTAAAAAATAAACTATCAGCGATTGGATTAAAACCTATTTCAGCTGTTGTAGATATAACAAATTATGTAATGTTTGACTTGAATAGGCCTCTACACGCATATGATGCAGATAAAATTGACAGAGAAATTATAGTTCGGGACTCAAAAGAAGGAGAAGAATTCGAGGCTCTTGATAATAAAAAATATAAACTTAAAAAAGGTATGTGTGTTATTACAGATAAAGCAGGTGTTCTTGGCCTTGGAGGTATTATAGGTGGCACAAAGACATCGACAGAAATTGAGACTAAAAATATTCTTCTTGAGTCAGCATATTTTTTACCGGCATCAATCAGAAGAACCGCAAAAGATTTATTAATAAATACTGATGCAAAGTATAGATTTGAAAGAGGCATAGATCCAAATTCGATAATTGAGGGTTTAGAAGTAGCTACAAAACTAATTTTAAAAATATGCGGAGGTGAGGCAAGTAAATTTATTACTACAGGAAAAAGTTATCAGAAAAATAAAACTATAAATTTTGAAATTGATAATTTTGAAAACTTAATTGGAATACCAATATCTAGCAGTGATGCTCAAAAAGTTTTGTTATCTTTAGGCTTTCAATGTAAAAAAAGTAAAAAAAATCTTAAAGTTGAGGTCCCGTCATGGAGACCGGATATTAGCCAGGAGGTAGATATAATAGAGGAACTTATAAGAATAAAAGGTTTTAAAAATATAAAGTTAGTGACTCCAGAGCGTAAAAGAGATGAAGAAACACTAAACTTTAAACAAAAATTATTTCACTTGTCGCAGAGATCTCTAGCATCGAAAGGTTTTTTAGAAACTGTAACTTGGTCATTTACAGACTCCAAAATTGATAAACAATTTTCGATAGGGGAAAAAGAAATAAAGATTTTAAATCCAATTTCTAATGATTTAGATGTTCTCAGAAGATCTATTTATTCAAATTTAGCGATTCATTTAAAAAAGAATCAAGATAGAGGCTACGAGGACCTTTCGTTGTTTGAAATTGGCCCAACATTTTTTGGAAAAAATCCTGGAGAACAACAAATAGTTGTAGGAGCTTTAAAGTCAGGAAAAGTTAGTAGGAAGAGCTGGATTGAAAAAGAGAGAAATGTTGATGTATTTGATATTAAAAGTGATGTAATTCAAACTTTAATTGAACTAGGTGTCTCTGAGCAAAATTTATTTGTAAGCGACAATACAAAACAACCTTATCATCCTGGTAGATCAGGTTCGATTAATCTAAAATCTGAAAAAGGTCCACTCCTAGCCTATTTTGGTGAACTTCATCCTGCAATAACAAAAAAATTAGATTTCAAAGAACCAAATATCTATGGATTTGAAATTTTTCTTAAAAATATAAAAGAGCCGAATAAAAAAGTAAGGTTATCCAAAAAGAGTTTCCAAGCCTCAGATTTTCAGAAATCAGAAAGAGATTTTGCTTTTGTAATAGACAAAATTTTTAAAATTGGCGTATTGGAACAAATAATTAAAGAAATTGATGAAACCTTGATACAAGAAGTGACAACATTTGACGTTTATGAGGGTGAAAATATTCCTAAGGATAAAAAATCGGTAGCTATAAATGTCACACTACAAGCGGTAGACAAAACTTTAAGTGAAAAAGATCTAGATCAAATAAGTAAAAAAATCATTGAAGTAGTAAAACAAAAAACTGGCGCTACAATTAGGTCCTAAATGTCTGAAATCAAAAGAATACGTAATTTTTCTATAATTGCGCATATAGATCACGGAAAATCTACCATTGCAGATAGAATAATTCATAAATGCGGGGGACTAAGCGATAGAGAAATGAAGCAGCAAGTTCTTGACTCTATGGATATAGAAAGAGAGAGAGGAATAACAATTAAAGCTCAAACTGTAAAATTGAATTATAAAGCAAAAGACGGACATAATTATATACTCAATATTATCGATACACCGGGACATGTTGATTTTGGATATGAGGTGAGTCGCTCACTTTCAGCATGTGAAGGTTCTCTATTAATTGTAGATAGCACACAAGGAGTGGAGGCACAGACGTTAGCGAACGTTTACCAAGCGTTAGAAATTAATCATGAGGTTATACCAATTCTTAACAAAATAGATTTACCCGCTTCTGATATTGAAAAAACTAAACAAGAAATTGAAGATGTTGTAGGTATTGAAACGTCAAATGCAATACCTTGTTCAGGAAAAACTGGAGAAGGAATCGAAAACATTCTAGAGGCTATAATCAGTAAATTACCATCTCCTAAGGGCGTTACAAATGAAAAACTGAAATGCCTCTTGGTTGATAGCTGGTATGATAGTTATCTAGGTGTAGTTATCTTAGTGCGTCTGATAAATGGCAAGTTAAAAAAAGGTATGAAAGTAAAATTAATGTCGAATAATCAAGAGCATGTAATTGAAAAGGTTGGAGTATTTACACCTAAACCAAATGACATCGAAGAATTAAATTCTGGAGAAATAGGTTTTATCATCACTGGAATAAAATCTTTATCCGAAACTAAAGTTGGAGATACCATATGCGATGCTGCAAATCCAATTAATGATCCATTACCAGGATTTAAACCAAGTAAACCTGTAGTTTTTTGTGGTCTATTCCCTGTAGACAGTTCAGAATATCAAAAATTGAAAGATGGTCTAGCAAAATTAAAATTAAACGACGCAAGTTTTTCTTATGAACCAGAGTCTTCAAGTGCTTTAGGTCTTGGTTTCAGATGTGGCTTTCTAGGACTATTACATCTTGAAATAATAACTGAGAGACTCGAAAGAGAATTCGATGTAAACTTAATAACAACTACCCCTGGAGTTATTTATAAGGTTCACAATACTAAGGGTCAAATTTTGGATTTACAAAATCCAACGAATATGCCGGATCCATCTCAAATTGAAAAAATTGAGGAACCTTGGATTAAATCAACAATCATTACTCCAGACGAGTATTTAGGATCAATTATAAAAATATGCCAAGATAAAAGAGGGGTCCAAACAAATCTATCTTACTCAGGAAACAGGGCTGTATTGTCTTACGATCTTCCTTTAAATGAAGTTGTATTTGATTTTAATGATAGATTAAAATCAGTTTCAAGTGGTTACGCTAGTTTTGATTATGAAATCTCCGGCTATAGAGAGGGTGATCTAGTTAAACTGGGAATCTTAGTAAATTCAGAGCCTGTAGATGCATTAGCAATGATTATTCATAAAGATTTCGCTCAAAAAACTGGCAGACAAGTCTGTGAAAAACTTAAAGATTTAATCCCAAGACACAACTTCATGATTCCAGTTCAGGCAGCAATAGGTGGAAAAATTGTTGCTAGAGAATCTATTAAAGGTTTTAAAAAGGATGTCTTAACCAAAATTCATGGAGGCGGAGCAACTGACCGAAAAAGAAAACTTTTGGAAAAGCAAAAAAGAGGTAAAGCAAGATCAAAACAATTTGGAAAAGTTGAGATCCCGCAAGAAGCCTTCATAGGTGTTTTAAAAATAAATAAAGAAACCTAATGAAAAAGAGATTATTCATTTTTTCAAACGAAAAAATCAATATACAAAATGAAAAGTTTTTCTGTGATAATATTGATTTAAAATCGAGTCCAGAAGGATTAAATAAAAAGTTTGAGGTTAACCTTTTCGGCAGAAGTTCTTTAAAACAGAGAGCTCACGAAATTAAACTGAAAAAAATAAAAGTTTTTTCAAATGTTTTTTCTTATTTATCTGAAGTTTTTAGGTCTACAAAAAACGAGAACACTAAATACTTGGTCATCTCAATTTCACCTTATACTTTTTTAATTTCAATAGCTCTCAGATTATTAGGAAAAAAACCAATTATATATTTAAGAAGTGATGGATATGGAGAATACAGAGCTATTCTTGGTAGTATTGGTAAATTTATCTATCATTTGATGTTTAGTATTACTTCACTTTTTTCAAATTTAATAAGTTGCAGAAAATATATTTTAAGAGGAAAGAAGGGGAAAGTTATTTACCCTTCTCAGCTTGACTCAGTTTGGTTCAGAAAATCAAAGAGCGTTGAAATCAAAAACTTTAAACTATTGTATGTAGGTAGAATTAGAGTTGAAAAAGGTATTTTTTCATTAGCCAGCTTAATCAAAAATAAGCGTAATATATCCTTGACTATAGTAGGCGCAGAAAAAAATACCTCTTATAAGATTAATCAAAGTAATATTAACATACAATTAACTCAAAATAATAAAGCAAGGCTTATAAAATATTATGATGATCATGATATTTTTATTCTTCCTTCGTTTACTGAAGGGCACCCTATGGTTCTATTAGAGGCTTTAGCTCGAAGAAGACCTGTTATTATTTTTGAGGAAATCGAACATGTTATTGGCGATAAAAAAGGTATTTTTGTTGCAAAGAGAAATTTTTTAAATTTTTTTGGAATTCTTAATAATATCAAGAAAAATTATAAGAAAATACAAAAAGATATGATGAAAAATAAATTACCTACTAATAAAGAGTTTATCGAACAGTTCGTAAAAGCTATCGATGATTATAAATAGGAGAGATGGCCGAGTGGTTGAAGGCGCACGCTTGGAAAGCGTGTAAACGGGAAACCGTTTCGAGGGTTCGAATCCCTCTCTCTCCGCCATTTTTTACATCTAAAAAGAATTTTCAAAATTATACAAAGATTATAAAACTCTAAGTTTTGAAGGTAGAGATTAAAGTTTAAAAGATTTTTTTACAATCAATAACAAAAGCTGAAGCTAAGAAAAAACCTCTCCAATCTAGTGGATTTTCTATTTTCCAAGAAATTTTTCTGTAATAATGTTTATCAAATACATCAAATACTGGTGGGAACGCGTGGAAATGATAAAAATATATACCTTCTACAGATAAACCTAATTTTGCCATTTCATCAGAAATAGTTAACGGATTGTGAGGTATGTGATTATAAACACCTGCTTCATCAATATTTATTTTTGACTTAAGTTTTTTTCTATCAGTAAAGTTTTTAGTTAAATCTTTATATTTATTTTTCCATTTCTTTTTTAACTTTTTAACTTCATAAATTTCATCCAAGAATTTTTTAGTATAGTTATTTAAAGTGATTATATCAAATAACCTGTTTCGTAATGAAAAAATTAATCTACCATTTTTTTTTAATTTTTTTTTCTGGTTTAAAAGTGTTTTATTTACGTTTTTAGCATAATAAAAAGCGCCCATACCAAGTATACAATCTACAGAATTATTTTTAACTTTTTTAGGATTTTCAAAATCATCATAAAATACTAATTCAGAAGACAATCTATTTTTTTTAAGATTTTCTTTTGCTTCTGAAACCATATTTTTTGCTTTGTCATAACCAATAATATTAAAACCTCTCTTTTTAATATCAATAAGTGGCATTCCTGCACCACAACCAGCATCTATAATTTTTTTAGGTTTATGTTTTTTTAA
>CACASQ010000015.1 GCA_902535255.1 uncultured Pelagibacteraceae bacterium | reverse complement strand
GCTCCAACACCCAAAAATTTGGGCTCTTAATGCGTCTTCCTCAGAGAGAGTAAGCGATGATGCAAAAGAATTTTTTTTTGAACTTTGAGTAATTTTATTAATGTTTTCTTTTTTGACAGCCTCGACTTCTTTGGCTTTGTCAATCAAAGCAGCAATTTGATTGGTGTCTACTATCTCTTTTTTTTCAAATTCGGATGACTGCCTAATTTGAGGTTTAATTTCTTCAGGATTTTGTTTTTTTTTTACAATTTTTTTCTCTTCTTTTTTTTCATTTGGAAGAGGTATTCTGTCTGGTTTTTCTTTTGCCTTTGCTGAGGGTGGAGCTTGTTCGGATACAACTCTTTCCTCCTCTTTTTTTTTTGTTTCTTCAATTATTTTCCTAGCTTTAGGAGCATAAGGTATGTTGGTTTTATCTGATATTTGAATTAACTCTACGGAAACAATAGGTGGTAAATCTACTGGTTCTCTAAGCATAAAAGGTAAGCTTAAAATGGTCAATAAAATCATCAAAGAATGAAAAGTTATAGAATAAATCAAGCTTCTTACCATAAAACATCCTAATTTTTATAAGGCTCTGATATTAGTGCTACTTTAGAAAAACCTGCCCCAGATAGTGTTCCCATAACTTCGAGCACTCTTCCATAATTTATATTTTTATCTCCTCTTACATATATTCTTGTATCTGTTCTATTTTTCGCGATTGCTAATAATTTTGGAACCATTTTTTGATACGTTACTTGGTGTTCCTGGATATAAATTTCACCTTTAGAATTAATACTAATTGTTAGTGGCTCTTGATCATCTGGCAAAGAGTCAGCGGCGGACTCTGGTAAATCTACTTGAACACCAACTGTGAGCAGAGGCGCTGTAACCATAAATATTATTAATAGCACAAGCATTACATCAACAAATGGTGTGACGTTTATTTCACTCATTGGTTCGTTTTTTGAGCGATTAAATTTAAAAGCCATTTTTTTAAATTATAGATAAAAATCTTTTCGAAAAATTCTCAATCTTTGAAAAATATCGTCTGGAGTCACTATTAAACTTATTGTAGGCTACTACAGCTGGTATCGCTGCTAAAAGACCTAGTGCTGTTGCAAATAAAGCTTCTGCAATTCCAGGAGCAACTATAGCTAAACTTGTATTTCTTGAAATTGCAATAGATTGAAAAGAATTCATTATTCCCCAAACAGTTCCAAAGAGACCAATGAAAGGGGCGGTTGATCCTATCGTAGCCAAAAAAGTAAAATTCTTCTCAACTTTTTTCATCTCATTGTCAGTCGCTATTTCTAAAACTCTTTCAACTCTTGCAGCTTGTATTGAAGATGACTGCCTTTTTGTTTTTATAAGTTCAGCCATAGCTGCTTTAAAGATTAATGTAGCCGGGTCGTTTGAATTTACGGGTAAATTATTATTAAAACTTTCAGCAGATTTAGCTTTCCAAAATTTTTTTTCGAAATCTTCAGTTGTTTTATTTATTGATTTAAAAAGCTTAAATTTATCAAAAATTAATGCCCAAGAAAAAATTGAGGATGCAATTAGTAATACAATGACGAATTTTACAACAAAGTCAGCTCTTAAAAAAAGAGACCATAATGAGAAATCTGAAGCCCCGCCAAGGCCAACTACTTGAGTTGCAATATCTTGTTCCATGAAGGATAAGTACTTTTAGAATGTGTCATGAATTTGGCGTATTATATTAAATAATTTGAAATTTTATTCTTTTATTCTTGTTTCATAGTAGTATCTTGCTATTAAAATAGCATCAGATTTGTTGACATCCTTTTTTTTGGCTAACTGATCTGATAAAGACGGATACATTTCTATAACTTTGGTTCTACTGGCATCTTTAGATGAATTTAAAAGCTCAAAGTATTTCTTCCATTTTGATGGCCTAACAAAAAAAATTGGCAAATTTAAAGCGGCGGATACTCCTTTAATTGCACCAAAACTTTGGCCAAAATTAAACATACTAGTTACTCCTTGGCCAGGCATTGCGTTGACTTGTTCAACTACAATGGCAGTTTCATTTTCGTTCTCTAAACTATTTTTTATAATATTAACTAATTGAGCGCTATTTAATTGTTTTTTATTTTTTTTTCCCTCAGCCATAACTGGCATTTCGAATAAATCTAACACCTTTTTATCCTCTAAAATTGCAATTGCACCACTCAATCCTGGATCTATTCCTATTATCCTCATTTTTTAATATTCCAAATTTGCATTAGTAAATATGTTCTGTACATCATCAAGTTCCTCAAGTGAATTCATAACTTGTATCATTTTTTGTGTTTGTTCTTTCTCAAGGTTCACGTAATCTGATGCCCTCCATTCAATGCCAGAATAAAAGAAATGCCTTATATTTTTTTCAAGTATGGTTTTTATTTTATAAAAATCTTCTTTTTTTGTTATTATTTCATGAAAATTTTTAAATTCAGAGCACTCTATAGCTCCTGAACTAGTTGCTAATTCAAAAATGTCATCCTCGCTAATCATATTTTTTTCAATTTGGATAATTCCACAATTCTGAAACAAATAAGATGCGGATCCTGTTTCACCAAGTCTTCCTCCGTTTTTTTGAAGTACAGTTCTTATACTCGAAGCTGATCTGTTTTTATTATCCGTTAAGGTTTCAATAATTAAGGCTGTATTAAACGGACCAAAACCCTCATATCTTAAATTTTCATAGTTCTTATCACCACTGACCTCTGATTTACTAATTGCTCTTGAAATATTATCCTTAGGCATATTTGCTTGCTTTGCTGCTTGTATCGCAGTTCTTAATCTTGGATTCATATCTGGATCTTTATCTCCCAATTTTGCTGCAACTGTAATTTCTCTGGAAAGTTTTGAAAATATTTTAGATCTTTCCTTATCTGCTCTACCTTTTTTATGTTTAATTCCTGCCCAATGAGAATGTCCTGCCATAATTACGCTTTTAAATTTCCACCTAAAATCAGTCTTGATACTTTTCTAGCTAAGCCAGTATCGTTATCAGCATCAACTATAATGCCTGACAAAGTTCCCTCGCCTGTAGATGGAAAATGTTGCACCGCATCTTTGTCTTTAAAGAACTTTTTTAAAGAATTTTCTTTATCCATTCCAATCACTGAATTGTAATCTCCGCACATTCCGATATCTGTTTGGTACGCTGTACCCCTATCAAGAATTCTTGTATCGGCTGTGGGAATATGAGTATGAGTTCCCACAACACAAGTGGATGAGCCATCAAAAAAATGTCCGATAGCCATTTTTTCACTCGTAATTTCTCCATGAAAATCAATTATAAGAAAATCAACGTTTTTTTTTAAGATTATCCTTTTACAAATTTCTTTCGCAGTTTTAAAAACATCATCTGTTTTTCTCATAAAAACATTTCCCATTAAATTAACAACACCAATTTTAAATTTCTTATTTTTTGATGAAAAAATTCCATATCCTCTTCCCGGAGAGCCCTGAGCTAAATTTGCAGGTCTTAGCAATCTATTTTCAGTTTCGATAAACGTTGTGGTCTCCTGTTTATCCCATATATGGTTTCCTGAGGTTATAACATCAATCCCTAAAGAGAATAATTCTTCTGCAATATCTTTTGTAATTCCTTTGCCGTCATCAGCTGCATTTTCCCCATTAATCACAGAGAAATCAATTTTATTTTCTGAAATAATTTTAGGAAGTTTTTTTTTAATAGCATTTCTTCCTGAGGGACCCATTATATCCCCTAAAACTAAAATTTTCATTTTATTAATCCATTTTCAGTAATAACATAATCCAACTTAAAATCTTTTTTATTAACTGGAAGGTTATGATGTTTTTGAAAAGAAAAAGCAACACCGACTGTAACAATTTTTTTTTTCAATTTTGAATGTTTTTTGAGGTATCTATCATAAAAACCTTTTCCATATCCTAGTCTATTCTTATTTCTATCGAACGCTACAAGGGGAACTAAAACAATGTCAGGAATTATAATCTTGGATTTGTTTGGCTCAAAGATTCCATATCTATTCACAAAGAGAACATCAGTTTGTTTCCAGCTATAGAAATTTATTGTTTTATTATCCTCTACTATTGGTAAAAGAAACTTAAATTTCTGAAAATATTCAATATCAACAATTTTAAGAATATTTAATTCAAATGAAGATGGGTAATATAAAGATATCTTAACATTTTTTTTTTTAATTTTTTTTTTAAAAAGTTTCAATAATGGATGAAAAAATTTATCATCAATATCATGATAATATTTTCTTCGCTTAGAAATAAATTGTTTTCTGATAATTTTTTTTTTATCCATCTACTGAATTTTAGACAAGGACTCTGTATTAGAAATTATTTTTTCTAAAGATTTTGTCGTTTTGTCTAACATTGTCTCGTAGAGAATGTTATTTTCTTCTATTGTTTTTTTAAAATTTTCTAATTCTTCATTTAATCTATTTATTTCAAGATCTTTATCTTTTTTGTACTCTATTGCTAAAGATTTGATTTCTTTAAATTTGTTTGAAATTTCATCTAATTTCATTTTTTGTTTGGAAATTTTTTGCTTGAGATCGAAATACTCGTCTATTAGATGTATAGTTGTGATAAGTAATAATTTATTTTCTCCTATGTTTCCAAGCTTGTCTTGAAATTCTAAATATTTTTTATCCAAAAATTTAGTAAGTTTTTTAAGAGACTCTTCCTGTCCATCATCACATGATAAAAGGTAGTCTTTGTTATTAAATTTTACGTTTACATTTGCCATTTATCAATTTCCGACACTAAATTTTCTGTCTCTTGACTTAATTCTTCAATTTCTTGATTAAAGTTTTCCTCAATTACTGACTTCTTTTGCACCTCCGATTGTAAAGATTTAATCTTTTCTTTAAGAAACTTATGTTCTCTCATTAACTCCTGGTTTTTATTTTCAATTTCAATTTTCTGTCTAAGTATTTCGTTTTTTTCAGATTTAATTTTTTCTACTTCATACATCGGTTGTGAATAAGTTAATGATAAGGAGTTAAGTTTATTAATTAATAAATTTAAATTTTTTTCTTTCTTCTGAAATAAACTCATAAAATAGTATATCATATTATTGATATACTTAGTTTAAGTCTATATAGGTAATTTAACAGTGAGCATTAATTTTAATCAATTAACTAATGCAGTAAGATTTTTATCAATCGATGCTGTACAAAAAGCAAATTCGGGTCACCCTGGTATGCCTATGGGTATGGCAGATGTTGCCACTGTATTATTTAAATACCACCTGAGGTTTAATCCAAAAAATCCTAATTGGATTAACAGAGATAGATTTATTTTATCTGCAGGACATGGATCGATGTTGCTTTACTCGCTACTTTACTTAACTGGATATGAAAGTATTTCTATAGAGGATATAAAAAATTTTAGACAACTAAATTCTATTTGCGCAGGACACCCAGAGTATAAAAAAGGAACTGGTATTGAAACAACCACTGGGCCATTAGGTCAAGGATTAGGTAATGCAGTTGGTATGGCTATAGCAGAAGAAATTTATAGAAAAAAATTTAGTTCTTCTGTCATTGATAACAAAACCTATGTGATTGCGAGTGACGGAGATTTAATGGAGGGAATTAGTCATGAAGCAATGAGTCTAGCTGGCCATCTAAAGTTAAAGAATTTAATAGTTTTTTTTGACAATAATAAAATTTCAATTGACGGTTCAACATCGCTAAGTGTTTCAGATAATTACAAAAAAAGATTTGAATCGTACGGATGGAGCTTTTTAGAGGTAAATGGTCACAATGAAAAACAAATTTCAAAAGCGATAACAAAAGCATCAAAGTCAAAAAAACCTACAATAATATCTTGTAAAACTATAATAGGATTTGGATCACCTAATAAATCTGGCAAAGCTTCCTCTCACGGCTCTCCTTTAGGAGATGAGGAAATAGCTTTAGTGAGAAAAAAATTAAAATGGAACAACCAACCATTTGAAGTACCTCAAGTAATTCTAGATCAATGGAGAAATATAGGTAACAAGGGTGAGCAACTTGAAAATGAATGGCTCGAAACAGTCAATAAAAAAAATCCTAAAATTAAAAGTGAACTTAACAGCGCTAATGAGAAATTGGATTTGAACGGTTTAGAAAATTTAATTCGTCAAGAAAAAGATAAAAATTTTGAATCTAAGCCAAGTTTAGCTACACGACAATGCTCGATGGCCGCTATAGAAAAACTTTCTGCTTTTCTTCCTAAATTAATAGGCGGTTCTGCAGATTTAAGTGGTTCTAATAATACAAAAACAAATAATTCTAAAATTATAAACTCTAAAAATTTTAATGGAAATTATATTCATTACGGAGTTAGAGAACATGGTATGGCAGCAATTATGAATGGTTTAGCGCTTTATGGAGGTATAATACCTTATGGTGGAACATTTTTAATATTCTCAGATTATTGTAAACCCTCTATAAGACTCTCTGCTTTAATGGGTCTTAGGGTAATTTATGTTTTTTCACACGACTCGATTGGTCTTGGTGAAGATGGTCCTACTCACCAACCTATAGAACAACTTACTGGGTTGAGAGCAATTCCGAATTTAAATGTCTTCAGGCCAGCAGATATTAATGAAACATTTGAATGTTGGGAAATAGCTTTAAAAAGTGAAAATACCCCAAGTGCTATTGCTTTATCGAGACAAAAAGTTCCTTACATCAATCCAAGCAATTCTAAAGAGAATA
This sequence comes from uncultured Pelagibacteraceae bacterium, assembly GCA_902535255.1. Lineage (GTDB taxonomy): Bacteria > Pseudomonadota > Alphaproteobacteria > Pelagibacterales > Pelagibacteraceae > Pelagilacustribacter. The sequence continues at coordinate 8,291 of CACASQ010000015.1, read as the reverse complement.
AATGTGAGAAAGGTGCCTATGTAGTTAATTTAACTTCTCATGAGAGCAATGTAACATTGGTTGCTTCAGGTACTGAGGTAGAACTTGCCTTAAAAGTTCAAGATAAACTTACAGAAAACAATATCCACTCAAAAGTAGTTTCAATGCCTTGTATGGAGCTTTTTGATAAACAACCTGAAGATTACCGGAAAGATATTTTAGAAGAAAACTCGTTAATCGTCACATTAGAAGCTGGAAGTGTAATGTCTTGGCGAAAATATATTAAAAATAAAGGTACCAATTTAGGTATAGATAAATTTGGTGAAAGTGCTCCTTATAAAGAAGTTTACAAACATTTGAAATTATCAGAGGAAGATATAACAAATTTTATTCAAAAAAAATTGAGAGAGTAATAGAAGTCGATGGGCGAAATAAACTTCTTTCCTGACGATTTAGAAATCAAAGATCAAAAGATAATTCTTAGATTAGATTTAAATGTTCCAATTAAAGACAAAGTTATTATAGATGATACAAGAATAACTTTATGTTTACCTTTTATAAATAGACTAATTGAAAAAAAAGCAAAAATTATAATTATTAGTCATTTAGGTCGACCAGAAGGAATTAATGTCCCTGACCTGTCTTTAATACCTATCTACAAATATCTCAAAGATGAGCTTAAAACTAATGTTTATTTTTTTAGAGGAACTTTTGATGATGAAACTAAAGAAAAATTTTCTCACCTAAAAGGGGGTGAGGTAATATTAATTGAGAATATAAGATTTTTTAAAGAAGAAACCGAAGACGGCCAAGATTTTTCAAAAAGATTAGGTGAACTTGGAGACATTTATATTAATGATGCATTTTCTTGCTCCCATAGGAAACAAGCTTCTGTGCATAGTATAACAAAATTTGTTAAAAAAAGCTTTGCTGGTCCACTATTAAAAAAAGAAATAAATGCAATAAATCTTATAATAAAAAATAAAAAAGAACCAGTCACTTGCATTATCGGAGGATCAAAAATTTCCACAAAGATTAATGTTATTACTAATCTTTTAAAAAAAGTAAACAATATAGTAATTGTTGGGGCAATGGCTAATAATTTCTTCGTTCATAAGAATTTAAAAGTTGGTAAATCTTTAATTGAAAAAAATACAAAAGAGATAATAGCAAATATTTATAAAAAAGCAGACGAACATAATTGTAAAATATTGCTACCAGAGGACTGCATGGTAGGAACAGACTTTGAAGGAACCGGTAAAAATAAAAATCTTGATGAAATTCAAGAAAATGAAATAATTTTAGATATTGGCTTCAATACAATCAAAAAAATTCAAAAAAAGATTAACGAGTCAAATACTGTTCTGTGGAATGGACCAGCCGGGTATTTTGAAAATAAGAACTTCTTAAAAGGCACATTATCAATTGCAGAAAATATTTCTAAAAATACTGTTCAAAAATCTTTAATATCTATTCTTGGAGGTGGAGACACTCTCGCAGCAATAAATAAAAGTGATGATAAACTTACTTTCTCTCACTTATCAACAGCAGGAGGAGCATTTTTAGAGTACTTAGAAGGAAAAGACTTGCCTGGTATAAGTGTTTTAAAATAAATAATCGCTATGACATTAAATGAAATAGCTAAAAAAATGTGCGCAAAAGGAAAAGGTATTCTTGCTGCAGATGAAAGCACTGGAACAATAGCTAAAAGATTTAAAAGTATAAGTGTTGAAAACATAGAAAAAAATAGACTAAATTTTAGACAAACTCTTTTTAATTCAAGTGCTATGAAAGATTTTATTGGGGGAGTAATTTTATTTGATGAAACAATAAGACAAAAAACTACCTTTGGTCCATCAATTCCAGAATTAATATCTAAACATGGAGCTGTACCAGGAATAAAAGTAGATAAAGGTGCTAAACCTCTTGCTGGATCTAGCGATGAAACTGTAACAGAGGGTTTAGATGGTTTACGCGAAAGATTAAAGGAGTATTATGATTTAGGTGCGAGATTTACGAAATGGAGAGCTGTCTATAAAATTTCAGATAAATTTCCATCTGCCCAATCTATAAAGTCTAATGCCCACGCATTAGCAAGATACGCTGCTTTAGTTCAAGAAGCTAAAATGGTACCGATAGTCGAACCAGAAGTTTTGATGGATGGTTCACATAACATTGATAAATGCTATAAAGTTACAACGAATGTACTCAATGAGTGTTATAACGAACTAGAAATACATAAAGTTGATTTGAAAGGAACTGTTCTTAAACCTAATATGATTGTACCTGGCTCTGAGTGCAAAGATAAATCTAATGCAGAAGAAATTGCAAAAAAAACTTTAGACTGCTTAAAGAAAAATGTTCCAAGTGATGTTCCAGGAATTGCCTTTTTGTCGGGCGGTCAGTCTGAAATTGAGTCTAGTAAAAATCTTAATGAAATAAACAAAATAAATGATAGTAATTTTTTAATTACTTTCTCTTATGGAAGAGGGTTGCAAGCAAGTGCATTAAAGGAATTTGGAAAAAATCGAGAAAATACAGAAAATATTCAAAAAGCCTTTAACCATAGAGCTAAAATGAATGGTCTGTCATCTAAAGGGGAGTGGTCTGAAGAATTAGAGAAAGAATTTGCGGCCTAAAACATTTGAAGAAATTAGTATACTTAATTTCACCTAATAAAATTGATCAGAATTTCTTCGCTAGTTTGGATAAAGTATTGTCGTTTAAGAATGTGAAGTTTTTTCAATTAAGATTAAAAAATTTGAGTCAAAAAAAACTTCTTAATTACTCTAAAAGAATTATAAAAATTACCTCTAAGCATAAAGTTAAGTTTATCATTAATGATAATTTTATTTTAGCATCGAAAATAAACGCTGATGGATGTCATATGGGTCAACAAGATGGATCGTTTTTAAAAGCTAGTAAAAAACTCAAAAATAAAATATTTGGCATCACATGTCATAACTCAAAAAAACTTGCAACTAATGCAATTAAAAATAATGCGAGTTATATTGCTTTTGGATCTTTTTTTAAATCCAAACTTAAGCAAAATGCAATAAAGGCCAATCTTAATATTTTGAGATGGGCAAAAAAGAACGTAAAAAAACCCATTGTAGCAATAGGTGGAATAAATAATAAAAATTACAAAAAATTAATTAGAGCAGGAGCAAAATATATTGCAATATCAAGTTTTATTTGGGATAACCCCAAATTAAAACCAGAACTTGCGATTAGAAAATTCAAATGAAAATAACTGCTATTGAAATAAAACCTGGAATGATAATTGAACATAAAAATGACTATTGGAATGTTCTTAAAACTCAACATGTTAAGCCTGGGAAAGGTGGGGCTTTCAATCAGGTAGAGTTAAAAAGTGTTATCAAAGGTACGAAACTGAATGAAAGATTTAGATCAAGCGAAACAGTAGAAAAAGCTGAAGTTGATGAAAAAAAATTTAATTTTTTGTACTTAGATGGAGATAGTTGCTATTTTATGGATAACAATACTTATGAGCAAGTAGAAATATCAAAATCAATAGCTGGAGAACAGTATAAATTATTAAAAGAAAATTTAGAAGTTACAATTTCTTTTATGGAAGATAAGCCAATATCAATTGAATTACCAAATAACATTGAATGCATTATTGAAAGCACAGACGCTGCAATCAAAAATCAGACCGCATCTTCGTCTTATAAGCCGGCATTACTTGACTGTGGGATTAAAATTAATGTTCCGCCGTTTATAGAAAGCGGTGAAAAAATTGTAGTAGACACACGCACTTTAGAATACGTTAAAAGAGTAAACTAATGAGGTTAAACTCTCCTAAGATCAACTTAATAATGAAGGCTTGTCAAAAAGCATCTAGACCTTTAATCAGAGATTTCGGTGAAATTGAGAACTTACAAGTTTCTAGTAAAGCTCCCGGTGACTTTGTGTCCTCAGCTGACAAGCGAACCGAAAAAATTATCATTGAGGAATTACAAAAGGCTGGTCCAGATTATGGAATTATTTCTGAGGAAATAGGAGTAATAAATAAAGCAAACGAAAATAATAGATGGATCATTGATCCTATAGATGGAACTTTTAATTTTCTACACGGGATACCTCAATTTGCTATTTCTATAGCTTATGAGGAAAATAAAGAGATTTTATGCGGAGTTGTTTTCAATCCAATTACCAATGAAATGTTTTGTGCAGAAAAAGGCAATGGAGCGTATTTAAATAACTCAAGGATAAGAGTTTCAGGAAAAAAGAAAATTGAAAATGCTATGATTGTTACTGGAGGTCCAAAACAAATAAGTAAAATTAAAGAAAAAATTTTTTCAGAATATGTAAATATATCTAAAAAAGTTGCTAACGTGAGAAAATTTGGAAGTGCGGCATTAGATATGGCTTATGTTGCTTGTGGAAGATTTGATGCTTATTGGCAAAGAGAATTAAATTATTGGGATATTGCAGCAGGAATAATAATTGTTAAAGAAGCAGGGGGATTTATTAATTTTTTTGAGGAAGATAAAAATAATTTATTAAATAAGAATATTATTGCAAGCAATCCAATTATTCATGAGGAATTGAGAGAATTATTAGGTAAAAAAGATATTGAGTAAAAACAATTATTCATATAAAAATCGCTCATGAAAAAAAAAATACACCCTGATTATCATAAAATCAAAGTTGTGATGACCGATGGCTCAGAGTTTGAGACACGCTCTACTTGGGGTAAAGAAAATGATGTGCTTAAATTAGACATAGACCCTAAGTCCCATTATGCTTGGGTTGGCGGAACTCAAAAAATTTTAGATAAAGGCAGAGTAAGTAAGTACAACAAAAAATTTAGTAATTTAAGATCAAAAAAATAAATATGACTAATGCACCTTTCATGCCAAAAGCGACTGCTGTATGGCTAGTTGAAAATACTACTTTAACTTTCAAACAAATTGCAAAATTCTGTAATTTGCATGAATTAGAAGTAAAGGGAATTGCAGATGGTGATGTTGCAAAAGGAATCAAAGCTTACAACCCAATATTAGCAGGTCAACTTTCTAGAGAAGAAATAGAGCAATGTTCTAAAGATCCAAATAAACAATTGAGCATATTAAAAAAAATAGATCAAGTAGAGGTCAAAGAAAGAAAAAAACCAAAATATACTCCACTTTCAAAAAGACAGGATAGGCCAGACGCAATATTGTGGTTGTGTAAAAATGCTTCCGAGCTAACTGATGGACAGATATCTAAACTTGTTGGAAGCACTAAAGGAACAGTTTCATTAATTCGAAAAAGAAGTTATTGGAATTTTTCAAACTTGAAACCTAGAGACCCTGTAATTTTAGCACTATGTACTCAAGAGGCTTTTAAAAAAAGTATTGAGAAGGCTAAACGTAGAGTAGAAAGAGAGAGAAAAGCTAAAATTAGAGAGGAAAAAAAAGCTCAAGCTGCATCACTCTAGACAAATAAAGTCCCAAATGATAACAAACATAAAAATTAACCGGAGGTTTTTATTAAAATAGATGTAAAAGATAACAATGTTGAACAAGCAATCAGAGTTCTGAAAAGAAAACTTCAGAAGGAAGGTTTTTTCAAAGTTATGAAGATGAAGAGTACTTACGAAAAACCATCAGAGAAAAAAAAGAGAGTTCAAACAGAAAATTTAAAAAGAATTAAAAAGCTCCAAAAACTAAAAAATAGATATTAATTTATTAAAATCAAATGAGAGGAATAAAAATGCCAACTGGTAAAGTAAAATGGTTTAACGCCAAAAAAGGTTACGGATTTATAACTGATGACGAAACAAAAAAAGATATATTTTTACACGTCACAGCTTTAGAAAGTTCAAAATTAAGAGTTTTAAAAGAGGAACAAGTAATTGCTTACGATATAAAAGAGGAAAAGGACAAACTCCAAGCAATTAATATTAAAAAGAAAAAGTAGTCTATCGCGGGGTGGAGCAGTCTGGTAGCTCGTCAGGCTCATAACCTGAAGGTCGTAGGTTCAAATCCTACCCCCGCAACCAATTCTTATAAAGAAAATTTAGATTTTTTACTATCAACCAAAAAACCATTTACAGTACTAAGTGTCATTGACCTGAAGTCTTGACCAAAATTTTCAATCTTATTTATAATTTTAGGAGGCATCGTGATTATATTACATTTAAGATTTTTAGCTTGTGTATAATTATATGCTTCTCTTGTGCTAGCCCATAATATTTCTACATTTTTATTTCTTCTCGATAAAAAAATACTTTTTTTGAATATTGGAACAGGATCTTTTCCTTTATCTGCCATTCGTCCTGCAAAAATTGATATGATAGTTCTTGATTTTTTATTCAAGCATTTTAAAATCTTTTTTGTCTGATCGACGGTATATACTGCAGTAATATTTAATTTTATTCCTTGCATACTTAATTCTTTGATGACTTTTCCCATAAAAATTCCTTTAGAATTTACTACAGGGATTTTTACATAAATATTCTTTCCCCACTTGTTAATTTTATAAGCTTGTGAGAGCATATCTTCAGGTTTGTCAGCAAATACCTCAAATGAGATGGGTTTTTTTTTACATATTTTTAATATCTTCAAACAGTAATTTTTATAATTTTTAGCTCCAGCTAATCTGATTAGGCTTGGATTTGTAGTAAACCCGTCAACGATTTTTTTTTTATTATAATGCTTAATAACTTTAAAATCAGCTATGTCACAAAAAATCTTTGTTTTCATTAGTCTAAATTTTTAACTATATCCTCGGTCATTTTTTTTGCATCTGCAAAAAGCATTAGAGTGTTATCTTTATAGAACAATTCATTATCTATGCCGGCATACCCAGGTGATAAACTTCTTTTTACAAACAAAACAGATTTACATTTTTCAACGTCAAGGACCGGCATTCCAAATATTGGGCTTTTAGGATCTGTTTTTGCTACAGGATTTGTTACGTCGTTGGCTCCAATTACAAAAGCAACATCAGAATTGGCAAAGTCATTATTTATATCTTCCAATTCAAAAACTTCATCATATGGAACGTTAGCTTCGGCTAACAAAACATTCATATGGCCGGGCATTCTTCCAGCAACTGGATGAATTGCGTAAGTAACTTTAATGTCATTTTTTTTTAGTTTATCTACCATCTCTCGAAGGGCATGTTGGGCTTGAGCAACAGCCATACCATAACCTGGAACAATTATTACAGATGATGCATTTTTCATTAAAAAAGCTGCATCCTCTGCATTACCACTTTTAACTGGTTTTTGATCTTTCTTCTCTTTTTTATCATCAGCAGAACTGTCTGCTCCAAAACCACCAAGTATAACACTTACAAATGACCTGTTCATCGCCTTACACATTATATAAGAGAGTATTGCTCCAGAAGACCCAACAAGAGCGCCTGTTATAATCAAAGCTGTATTTTCCAATGTAAAGCCTATTCCAGCCGCTGCCCAGCCTGAGTAAGAATTAAGCATTGAAATTACTACAGGCATATCTGCGCCACCAATAGGTATTATCAACAAAACACCAACTAAAAAAGAAATTGAAATCACAGTCCAAAAAATATTTGATGACTGGGTTTTACATAAATAAAAAATCAAAACAAAAATACTTATCCCTAGTATTAAATTTAGAATGTGTTGACCGCTAAATGTAATTGGTGCGCCAGACATAATTCCTCTTAATTTTAAGAAAGCTATTATGGAACCAGAAAAAGTTATTGCTCCTACCGCTGCTCCGATTGACATTTCAATAAGACTAGCCAGTTTAATATCACCTAAGCTTCCTAAATTAAAAGCTTCAGGATTTAAAAAAGCTGCTATCGCAACAAAAACAGCTGCTAAACCAACTAAACTGTGGAAACCTGCCACTAACTCTGGCATTGCAGTCATTGGAATTCTAAAAGCAATAAAGGCACCGATAGCTCCGCCAATAACAAGAAAAATTATTACATAAATTAATGATGTGGAAAAATTACCAATGGATAAAAATGTTACTACAATAGCGATTATCATTCCTGCTATTCCAAAGTAATTTCCTTGCCTTGATGTGTCTGGAGATGATAGTCCTCTTAGTGCAAGTATAAATAGAATTCCTGATACTAAATAGAAAATTGCTGATAAATTTGCAGATATCATTATTTCTTTTTTTCTTTCTTTTTCTTGTACATTTGAAGCATTCTTTGAGTTACCAAAAAACCGCCAAAAATATTTATCGCAGCTAAAACAATTGCAATAAAACCAAAAGAACTTGAAATATTAAAAACACTATCAGAAGCACCAGCCAGTGCAGCAATAATTGCTCCAACAATAATTACTGATGAAATAGCGTTAG
>CACASQ010000014.1 GCA_902535255.1 uncultured Pelagibacteraceae bacterium | reverse complement strand
TTAGCTTCTGGTGTGGATATAGAGATAAAAATTTAATGTTATGAGCATAGGATTAATTGGAACTAAAATTGGAATGACAAGAGAATTTATGGAAACTGGACAGTCTGTTCCTGTAACAGTGATTAAGGTCGAGAAAGGTAGAGTTTTAGATGTAATTTCAAAAGAGAAAAGAGGGTATAGTGCTGTGAAAGTTGGTTTTTTTAAAATCAAAAATTCAAAATTAACAAAACAAATGAAAGGGTATTTCTCAAAAAAGAATACAGAACCTAAAAAGATTTTAAAAGAATACAGAGTGGAAAATTTGGATCAATACAAAGAAGGAAACGAGCTTGGTGTTGAAATTTTTAAAGATAAAAAGTTTTTAGATGTTAGATCTAAGACTATCGGTAAAGGTTTCGCCGGAGCTATGAAGAGATGGAATTTTGGAGGTCTAAGGGCATCTCACGGTGTTTCAGTTTCTCATAGATCTCATGGATCAACTGGTCAGAGACAAGATCCAGGTAAAGTTTTTAAGGGAAAAAAAATGGCGGGTCATATGGGTGACAAATCTAGAACAATGTTAAACTTAGAAATTATAAAGTCTGATCTTGAAAACAACCTAATTTACTTGAAAGGATCAATACCAGGCTCAAAAAATTCAACGGTTTTTTTAAGAGAGTCAGTTAAAAGAGTTACAAGAAAAACAATAAAAGAAAAACATGAGGCTAAAGTGAAGGCCGCGGCTGCTAAGAAAGGTAAAAAATAATGAAGTTCCCACTTTTAAATATTGATGGATCAAAAAGTAGTTCGATAGAAATTTCAGATAAGTTGGTAAAGTTAAAAGTAAATTATAAACTTATTAAATATGTAATTGATTGGCAACTTAATCACTCCAAACCTAGAATAGCTAAAACTAAACAAAGAAACCAAATTAAAGGATCAACTAAAAAAATTATAGCACAAAAAGGAAGTGGAGGTGCGAGACATGCCAGCAAAAAAGCACCTATATTCGTTGGAGGTGGTGTAGCACATGGTCCGAAGGGCGCTGTTTATAAAATTAAAAAAATTAACAAAAAAGTAAGAAAATTAGCCTTAGCTCAGACCCTATCTAAAAAAAATTATGATAAAAATTTGCACATATTGGCAGATGTAAAAAAAGAAATTAAAAAAACAAAAGAGTTTAATAATTTTTTACAAAAAAATAATCTAACAAATGTGTTAATAATTTCTGATATTGACTCTCTTAAGAACATTAACAAATCTGCAAGAAATATTAAAAACTTAAAGTTAATAAAGCAAGATGGCACAAATATTTACGATTTATTTAAATACCAAAACGTCATAATGACATCTACGTCTATAAAAAAATTGCAAGATAGGATATTAAATGAAAAAAATTAATTACATAGATTCAATTCGAAATCCTATAATCACTGAAAAAGCTACAATACTTTCTGAGCAAAATAAGACAGTATTTAGAGTTCATGAAAAAGCAAATAAAAAGATTATTAAAAGAAATATTGAAAAATTATTTAAAGTAAATGTTGTCAAAGTGAACATCATAAATCAAAAAACAAAGAAAAAAATGAGACAAGGTAAAAAATCCTACAAAAGTGGATATAAAAAAGCGATAATAACTTTGAAAAAAGGTCAAAGTATTGATTTAACAACTGGAATTTAAATTATGGCATTAAAAACTTTTAAACCATACACTAAATCTACTAGAGGAACCGTTGTAATCGATAAAAGTTCACTGTGGAAAGGTGCTCCGTATAAACCTTTAACAAAGGGTCAAAATTTTACTGGAGGAAGAAATAATAATGGCAGAATAACGTCGCGTCATATTGGTGGTGGTTCTAAACACAAATATAGAATTATAGATTTTTATAGAAAAAAGAAAAATGTTGTAGGAAAAGTTGAGCGAATTGAATACGATCCCAATAGAACTGCATACATTGCTCTTATTGAATACTCCGACAAAGAAAAATCTTATATAATTTGCCCACAAGGTTTAAAAAAAGGGGATACAATAGAATCAGGTGAAAACGTTGAAATTAAAATAGGTAATTCATTAGAACTTAAACATATACCACCTGGAACATCTTTACATAATGTTGAATTAATTCCAGGAAATGGAGCAAAGTTAGCTAGATCTGCTGGATCTTCTGTAGTGTTGTCAGGATATGACGGTGACTATGCAATACTAAAACTTTCATCTGGTGAAATGAGAAAAGTGAACAGTTCTTGTATCGCAACAATTGGAACAGTTTCAAATCCCGATCAAAAAAATATAAAAATTGGTAAAGCTGGCAGGAATAGATGGAGAGGAAAAAGACCTCAAACTAGAGGAGTTGCAATGAACCCCGTAGACCATCCTCACGGAGGGGGCGAGGGAAAAACATCTGGTGGAAGAAGCCCAGTTTCTCCTTGGGGTCAATCTGCAAAAGGACTTAAAACAAGAAGACCTAAAAGGAGTGACAATTTGATAATTACCAGAAGAAAGAAAAGGAATAAAAATTGATGACTAGATCAGTTTGGAAAGGTCCATTTGTACATCCAAGTTTATTAAAAAAAGTTGATAAACTTAAAAATACACCTAATAAAAAACCAATTAAAACATGGTCTAGAAACTCAACAATTATTCCTGATTTTGTTGGACATAGCTTTATGATACATAATGGAAAATCTTTTATTCCAATCACTATTTCAGAGGAAATGGTTGGACACAAACTTGGAGAATTTGCGCCCACAAGAACATTTAAAGGACATACACCTGCAGATAAAAAAGCTGCAGCTACAGCTGCAGCGCCAGCTGCTAAGTCAGGTAGTGGAGATAAGAAATAATGGAAAAAAATAATTTTTTGGTTAAAGCAATAAATAAAAATGTGAGGTCAAGTCCAAGGAAACTGACTTTGGTTTGTAATTTCATAAAAGGCAAAAAAGCAGATGTTGCACTTAGGGACCTTGAGTTCACTAGAAAGAAAATAGCAAAAGATGTGAGTAAAACTGTAAAATCAGCCATAGCAAATGCTGAAAATAACCACCAATATGACATTGATAACTTATTTGTAAAAGAGGCATTTGTTGGAAAATCTTTAGTTATGAAAAGATACAGACCTAGAGCAAAAGGAAGAGCAAGCCCTATAAAAAAACCATTCAGTAGAATAACTATTATACTTGAAGAAAAACAACAGAAGAAAGCGAGTAAATAATGGGACAAAAAATTAATCCAATAGGTCTAAGATTAGGAATAAATCGGGGATGGGATTCCACTTGGTTTGCAAAAAAGAAAGATTTTGGAAGATATTTAATCGAGGATTTTAAGATAAGAAATTACATCAAAAAAAATATAGTTAATTCTGGTGTATCAGAAATTATAATCGAAAGATCTTCTAAAAAATGTACAGTTTCTATACACACCTCTAGACCAGGATTTGTAATTGGAAAGAAAGGCGCTGATATAGAAAAAATTAAGAAAAATATAATTAAAATTACTGACAATGATGTGACAGTAAATATTAAAGAGATAAAAAAACCCGAATTAAATTCGAATTTAGTTGCTGAAAATATTGCTCAACAACTTGTGAAAAGAGTTGCTTATAGACGTGCTATGAAAAGGGCAATGCAGTCAGCTATGAGATTGAACGCGAAAGGAATTAAAGTAATGCTTAGTGGAAGACTTGCTGGTAATGAAATTGCTAGGACTGAGTGGTTAAGAGAGGGAAGTATACCTTCACATACTTTAAGAGCGGACATTGACTACGGTTTCGCTGAAGCTTTAACAACTTATGGGATAATAGGTGTTAAAGTATGGATTTATAAAGGCGAGCTTATGGCCAAGGATGTTGAGAAAGAGAAAAAGGAAAGAGTAAAGAATGCTACAACCAGTAAGAACTAAATACAGAAAAGCCTTCAAAGGCAGAATTCATGGTAATGCTGCAAGAGCAGTAAAATTAAACTATGGCCAATTCGGTTTAAAAGCCATTCAGCCAGATAGAGTAATTGGAAAACAAATAGAAGCAGCAAGAGTAGCTTTAACCAGATATATGAAAAGAACTGGAAAAGTCTGGACTAGGATCTTTCCTAATATACCAGTATCAAAAAAACCTACTGAAGTAAGAATGGGTAAAGGTAAAGGTTCTCCAGAATATTATGCTTGTAGAGTTAAACCTGGAAGAATTATTTTTGAAATTGATGGTGTTACAGAAGAAGTGGCTAGAGAGGCTCTATATAAAGCTTCAGCTAAACTACCAATAAAAACAAAGTTTATAAAAAGATAAATTATGTCGAAAAAAAAAGAAGATAAAAAATTAACTAAAGACCAAGCTGAAAAGAAATTACTTTCGTTAAAGAAAGACTTATTCAATATAAGATTTAAAAAAATCAACAATCAAATTAATAATCCTGCACAATATAGTGAGATTAAAAAGAATATAGCTAGATTATTTACAACTATTAAAAACTCAAAATGACAAAAAAAATTTTAAAAGGAACTGTGACTAGTGCTAAAAGCAATAAAACGATAGTAGTTGAAGTGACAAGAAAATTTAAGCATCCATTTTACGAAAAAGTGATAAAAAGGTCGAAAAAGTATCATGCGCATGATGAAAAAAATAAATTTAAAGAGGGTGAAAAAGTTACAATAATCGAGTCTAAACCTTTTTCAAAAAAAAAAACATGGCAGGTAATTGAATAATGATACAAGTACAAACAGAGCTAAATGTAGCAGATAATACTGGCGCTAAAAGAGTAGAGTGTATTAAGGTTTTAGGTGGTTCAAAAAGAAGATATGCCTCTGTGGGTGACATCATAGTAATCAGTGTAAAAGATGCAATTCCAAAAGGTAAAGTAAAGAAAGGGGCGGTGCATAAAGCCGTAGTCGTTAGAACACGAAAAGAAATTTATAGAGATGATGGCTCAAAAGTTCAGTTCGACAAAAACGCAGTGGTTCTTACCGATGACAAAGGTGAACCAATTGGAACTAGAATATTTGGACCAGTGACTAGAGAATTAAGGACAAGAGGTCATACTAAGATAATATCTCTTGCACCGGAGGTACTTTAAGATGTTATTGAAAAAAGGAACCCAAGTAAAAATTATTGCCGGCAAAGATAGAGGAAAGACAGGAGAAATATTAGAAGTTGATCGTAAACTAAAAAAAATAAAGATTAAATCAATTAATATGATTAAAAAGCATTTAAAACCGACTAAGGAAAACAAAGGTGGAATAATTTCTAAAGAAAATTTTATACATCAATCAAATGTTAAAAATATTGATATCAAGAAAACTGAAAAAAAAGCCGGAGGTAAAAAATAATGGTGTCTAGATTGAAAAATACATACGATAAAGAAATTGTTAACAATTTAATTGGAAAATTATCTCTTAAAAACAAACACGAGGTTCCAAAATTTAAAAAAATCATTCTAAATATGGGCCTTGGCGAAGATGCCTCAGATGGAAAAAAACTAAAAGCATGTGTAGATGACATGTCACTAATCACAGGTCAGAAACCAATAATAACTAAATTTAAAAAATCAATTTCAAATTTTAAAACAAGAAAGGGTTCGAATGCGGGTGTTAAAGTTACATTGAGATCTAATAAAATGTACGAATTTATCGATAGACTTGTAAATATTGCTCTACCAAGAATTAAAGATTTTAGAGGGCTTTCTTCAAAAGGAATTGATAGTTCGTTTAATTATTCTTTTGGAATAAAAGAACATATTGTTTTTCCTGAGGTAAATTTTGACAAAGTCGATAAAATAAGAGGATTAGACATCACTATTGTCATATCAAGTAATACGAAACAAGGTACTTTAGAACTTCTTAAAGAATTTAATTTTCCAATTAATATAAAAAAAAATTGAGGATATAAATGGCAAAAAAAAGTGCAATACAAAAAAATTTAAAAAGAATTAAAATGGCAAAACGATATGCTAAAAAAAGAGCAGCTCTTAAAAAGATAATTAAGAATAAGAAACTAGAATTATCTGAAAGATTTGAGGCACAACTTAAATTAAACAAACTTCCTAAAAACTCTGCCAAAATAAGAATTAGAAATAGGTGCGAAGTTTCTGGAAGGCCTCATGGTGTTTATAGAAAATTGAAAATTTCTAGAATAGCTTTAAGAGATATGGCTTCGTCTGGAAAAATTCCCGGGATAACAAAATCAAGCTGGTAGGAGATATATGACATTTACGGACCCAATTGGAGATATGTTTTCAAGAATAAGAAATGCGCAAATGAGAAGTTTAAATTCTGTTGAAATACCTTCATCGAATTTTAGAAAAAATATATTAGAAATTTTAAAAATTGAAGGTTATATAAAAGATTTTTTTATTGAGAAAAGTGAGAATAACAAAATAAGTCTAAAAATATCTTTGAAGTACTATGAAGGCGATCCTGTTATTAAAGAGATCAAGAGAATTTCGAAACCAGGTAGAAGAGTTTATTCTAGAGCAAATAGTATACCAAAAGTAATGAATGGACTGGGTTTAGCAATTTTGTCAACTCCTAAGGGAGTTATGAGTGACACAGAAGCACGTAAACAAAACGTTGGTGGTGAAATAATTTGTAGGGTTTTTTAATGTCTAAAATTGGTAAAAAAAATATAATAGTTCCTAAAGAGTCATCAATTAAGATTGAAGGTTCAAACTTAACAATTAGTGGACCAAAAGGAACAAAAAAACTTACAATAGATGATAAAATATTTTCATCCAATTTTAATGATGGGGAATTTAAACTTTTACCTATAAAAAAAGATATTGATAAAAAAACCTCGATACTATGGGGAACATACAGAAGTTTAGTTAACAATGCTGTAGATGGTGTATCTAAAGGACATGAAAAAACTCTAGAATTGAGTGGTGTTGGTTTTAGAGCAAATTTAAAAGGTGAGAATCTAAATCTTCAATTAGGATTTAGTCATGATATTAATTTTAAAATACCTAAAGAAATTAAAATCACTGTTGAGAAACAAACAATAATCAAAATAAATGGTGTTGATAAAGAATTAGTATCTAAGGTAGCTGCTGATATTAAGAATCTAAAGCCGGTTGAGCCCTACAAAGCGAAAGGCATTAAAGAAAGAGGCCAATTCGTTCTAAGAAAAGAAGGAAAGAAGAAATAATGAAAAAAATTAGTAGCAAGATTAAAAGAAAACTAAGAAATAGAAAAAGATTAAAAAGAGTTAATTCAAATAGATTTAGGATTTCAGTTACTAAATCACTGAATAATTTATTTGCCCAAATAATTGATGATAAATCCAAAAAAACAATTGTATCAGCTTCATCAATTGAAAAAGATATTAAAATTAAAAAGATGAAGAAAATAGAAAAATCTAATTACATTGGAGAAATTTTAGCAAAGAGAGCTAAAGATAAAAATATTAGTGATGTTTACTTTGATAGAGGAGGATACAAGTATCACGGCCGGGTTAAAGCTTTTGCCGAAACATTAAGAAAAAATGGATTGAAATTTTAAAATGAGTGAAAATAAAAAGATAGAAAGTGATATAAAAGAGAAACTGGTAGCAATTAATAGAATAACTAAAGTTGTTAAAGGAGGAAGAAGATTTGGTTTTGCGGCGTTAGTTGTTGTAGGAAATCAAAAAGGATCAATAGGTATTGGACAAGGTAAATCAAAACAGGTTCCAGATGCTATCAAAAAGGCAACTGAAGTAGCTAAAAGAAATTTAATAAAAATACCTCTTAAAGAAGGAAGAACGCTACATCATGATGTTAAGGGAAAAAATGGATCTGGCAAGGTTTTTTTAAGAGCAGCACCCGCAGGAACAGGTATAATTGCTGGTGGAGCAATCAGATCAGTATGTGAAGTTCTTGGAATCCAGGACGTTGTGGCAAAGTCTTTAGGTTCTGCTAACCCTCACAATGTTTTAAAGGCTTGTTTAAATGGTCTTAGATCCCAAAATTCACCTAAAATTTTATCAGTAATAAGAGGTAAAAAAATTTCTGATATTGTCATAAAAAGAGAGAGCAAGTAATGAAGTTAAATAATCTTTTAAAAATTAATAAGAAAAAAATTCGAGTAGGAAGAGGAATCGGATCTGGAAAGGGAAAGACTTCTTCAAGAGGTCACAAAGGACAAAAATCTAGATCAGGGGTTGCGATAAAAAGTTTTGAGGGAGGTCAAATGCCTCTTTATAGAAGGCTACCAAAACGAGGCTTTAAATCAATGAGCAATAAAAAAGTTGCAATAATGAATTTATCAAGAATCCAATATTTACTTGAAAAAGATTCAAATAGTTTAAAAGATTCTTTGGACTTAAAAATTTTAAAAGAAAAAAAATTAATAAATAAAAAATACTTAAAACTAAAAATTCTCGGAAAAGGCGAATTGAAAAAAAATATTGATATCACTGCTCATTTCGCATCAAAACAAGCTCTTGAAAAAGTAAAGAAAGCTGGAGGAAAATTAAACATAATTAAAAAATAGTTTTATATGTCTAGTGATACTTTAAATACAACTGGTGCTTTTAGCCAAGCCAAAGATTTAAAAAGTAGAATTTTTTTTACAATCATAATTTTAGCAATTTATAGATTAGGAACTTATGTACCTTTAGCCGGTATAGACCCGCTTGCATTAAAAGAGATTATGGCTTCCAGTCAAAAAGGGCTTTTAGGTATGTTCAACATGTTTTCTGGAGGAGCAGTAACACGAATGGCTATATTCGCTTTAGGTATAA
The DNA here is from genome assembly GCA_902535255.1 of uncultured Pelagibacteraceae bacterium. Lineage (GTDB taxonomy): Bacteria > Pseudomonadota > Alphaproteobacteria > Pelagibacterales > Pelagibacteraceae > Pelagilacustribacter. Next base: position 7,218 of record CACASQ010000014.1, on the reverse strand, counting down.
TGCCATACATATCATCTGCAATCATAGTACAGCTACTTACCGGTGTTTCTGATTACTTTAAAAGTTTAAAAGAACAAGGTGAAATCGGAAGAAAAAAAATCACTCAAATTACAAGATACGGTACTGTCTTAATCGCATGCCTTCAAGGTTATGGTGTTTCTGTAGGTTTAGAAAATGCTGGAAATTTAGTTACCGAGCCAGGCATGTCTTTCAGAATAATTACAACAATTTCACTAGTAGCAGGAACAACTTTTCTAATGTGGCTAGGAGAACAAATTACTTTAAGAGGAGTCGGAAATGGTATTTCTTTAATAATTTTTTCAGGAATAGTTGCTGAGATACCCAGAGCCTTGGCTTCTACTTTTGAGTTAGGTCGTACTGGCGCTCTTTCGGCTTTGATGATCGTAGGAATTTTTATTTTAGTTATTCTAACAGTATTATTTATTGTCTTTTTTGAAAGAGCTATGAGAAAAATCTTAATTAATTATCCTAAAAGACAAATAGGTAACAAAATGTATGGAGGTGAGTCTTCACATTTACCTCTTAAAATAAATACAGCTGGAGTTATACCAGCAATCTTTGCATCTGCTTTACTTCTTTTGCCTATTACTATCTCAAATTTTGGTTTTGCAGAATCTGATACTTTTTTAAAAGTTTCTTCAATGTTCACTCAAGGACAACCTCTTTATATGATGTTATATGCATCTGGGATAATTTTTTTCTCGTTTTTTTATACATCAATTGTTTTTAATCCTAAAGAAACTGCTGAAAATTTAAGAAAATATGGTGGCTACATTCCGGGTATAAGACCTGGAGATAGAACAGCAGAATATATAGAGACGATTTTAATTAGATTAACTACTGTGGGTTCCTTATACTTAACATTTGTTTGTCTAATGCCAGAGTTTTTAATAGCAAAGTACCCTATTCCGTTTTATTTAGGAGGAACATCAATATTAATTGTGGTTGTTGTAGCTATGGATACAGTAACACAAGTTCAAACTAGATTAATGAGTTCTCAATATGAGTCTCTTATAAAAAAAACAAAATTTGGTAAGTAATTTTATAAATGAATTTAGTAATTTTTGGTCCACCAGGCGCAGGTAAAGGAACACAATCAAAATTCATTGCAAGTAAATTTAATCTACATCAGTTATCTACAGGTGATCTTTTACGAAAAGAAATTAAAAATAAATCAATCTTGGGGTCCACAATATCTGAAATTATAAATAAAGGTGAACTGGTTTCAGATAAAATAGTGAGTGATTTAATAGAGAAATTTATTTCGAGTAAAAATTACAAAAATAGATTAATATTTGATGGTTATCCAAGAAATATAAATCAAGCAATAAATTTGGATAATTTGTTAAAAAAATATGATCAGAAAATAGATGTAGTTTTAGAATTGTCAGTGGGTCTGAAAACTATAAAAAAAAGAATCTCAGAAAGACAAACACAAGAAAATAGATCCGATGATAGCCAAGAGATTGCAACTAGAAGATTTGAAACATATGAAAAGTCTACTGAACCAGTTATTGACTATTATAAGAAATCAAAATTGCTTAAAGTTATTAATGGAGAAGGATCAATAGATGAAATTAATGTTGAAATTAGCGACATAATTGAAGGTATCTAGGGTTGACTTTAAATGATTACTCAATATAAATACGCAGGAACTTTAACTCATTAAAATATGGCTCGTATAGCAGGAATTAACATTCCACAAAATAAAGTTGTTAGCATAGCACTGACTTATATTCATGGGATTGGAACACATTCATCAAAAAAGATTTGTGAAAAACTAAATATACCTTCATCCAAAAGAGTGAACCAACTATCAGAAGAAGAGGTTCTTAAAATAAGAGAATTTATAGATGCTAATCATAAAGTTGAGGGCGATTTAAGACGTGAAGTTTCTGTTAATATTAAGCGGCTAGTTGATTTGGCTTGCTATAGGGGATCTAGACATAAAAAAAAACTTCCTGTTAGAGGACAAAGAACCCAATGTAATGCTAGAACTAGAAAAGGCAAGGCAATAGCGATTGCAGGGAAAAAACTAACTCCTCTTAAAAAATAACTAAATTATGGATAAAAAAAAAGATAAGATCGAAAAAAAAACTGAAGAAAAAAAAATTGAAACTAAAAAAGTTAGTACTTTTAAAAAAAAGAAAAAAATAAAAAAAAATATTACTTCAGGAATAGCTTATGTTTATTCTACATTTAATAATACTATTATTTCTATTGCTGATGAAAATGGGAATGTTGTTTCATGGTCCTCAGCTGGTGCAAAAGGATTTAAGGGCTCTAGAAAATCAACGCCTTATGCTGCTCAAGTTGCTGCTGATGATGCTGGCGCAAAAGCTTTCGAACAAGGATTAAGAACTCTAACTGTTCAAGTGAAGGGTCCCGGATCAGGAAGAGAAACTGCCTTAAGATCACTTCAATCAAAAGGATTTAAAATATTATCTATTAAAGACACAACACCAATGCCGCATAATGGTGCAAGACCACCCAAAAGAAGGAGAGTATAAATGCAAACAAACTCAAACGTCATAGACAAAAACTGGAAAGCTTTGATCAAGCCTAACAAATTAAACATTACAAGCAATGATGACAAATCCGTAGCAAAAGTGGTTGCAGAGCCACTTGAAAAGGGCTTTGGTCAAACAATAGGTAATTCTTTAAGGAGGATATTGTTGTCCTCTATTCAAGGGGCAGCAGTAACTGCAATTCAAATTGATGGAGTACTACACGAATTTTCATCAATAAAAGGAGTAAGAGAAGATGTTACTGATATAGTGTTAAATGTTAAAAATTTAGCTATTAAATCTTCATCCTCAAATCCAAAAAAAATTATTTTAGATATTAAAGGCCCAAAAGAAGTCAAAGCAAAAGATATCACTTTAGTTCCAGAGATTGAAATTTTAAATCCTGAACAAACAATTTGTAATTTAGATGAAAAAACGAATTTTCATATGGAGTTAATGGTCAGCACTGGAAAAGGTTATATCCAAGCTCCTAAAAACAAGTCTGAAGATAGTCCTTTAGGCTTAATCTCAATAGACTCATTATTTAGCCCAGTAAAAAAAGTTTCATTTTCTGTAGAAAACACTAGAGCAGGTAGCGCTTTAGATTATGATAAGTTAATTATGACAGTGGAAACAAACGGAACTGTTGATGCAGAGGATGCAATAGCATATTCAGCAAGAATTTTTCAAGATCAGCTCTCAATGTTTGTTAATTTTGAGGATCCTCAAGAAATTGTAAAAGAGGTTAAATCGACTGAACCTGAGTTTAATAGAAATTTATTGAAGAGAGTTGAAGAGCTAGAACTTTCAGTAAGATCAATGAATTGTTTAAAAAATGATAATATAATTTATATTGGTGATTTAGTTCAAAAAACTGAACCAGAAATGTTAAGAACGCCGAATTTCGGAAGAAAATCATTAAATGAAATAAAAGAAGTTTTAAATACGATGTCTCTATACTTAGGGATGGAAATACCTAATTGGCCACCTGATAATATTGCAGAATTATCGAAAAAACTCGAGGAAAATACTTACTAATGAGACACGGATTGGGATACAGAAAGTTAAATAAGACTAGCGAGCACAGAAAAGCTTTATTTAAAAACATGTTAAATTCACTTATAAAATACGAGCAAATAATCACAACGCTTCCAAAAGCTAAAGAATTAAAACCACAAATTGATAAATTGATAACGATTGGAAAAAAAAATATTTTGAGCAATAAAAAGAGGTTGTTTTCAAAACTTCAGGACAAAAAATCTGTAACAAAAGTTTTCAACGAATTATCTAAAAGATATAGTTCTAGAAAAGGTGGTTATTCAAGGGTTCTTAAAGCAGGTTTTAGAACTGGCGATGACGCGCCAATGGCAGTAATAGAGTTAGTTGATAGAAATGTCGAAGCAAAAAAAGTAGATAAGCCAAAAAAAGTTGAAAATAAAGAAAAAACTAAAGAAGTTAAAGAAGAACAAAAGACTACAAAAAAATAGTTTAAGTTTTAATGTCCAAGAGTTTTACAGTCAACAATGACTTCCACGGCACTCGTCTCGATCGATGGTTTAAAGAAGAAGTTTTAGATTTACCCCATTCATTAATTGAAAAAATAATAAGACAGAATAAAATTAAAATTAATAATAAAAAAACTAAGTCCTCTTATAGAGTACAAGAAGGCGATGTTATTAACGTATTTCAAATTTCTCAATTTAAATCAAATAAAAAAGAGTCTAAACTTAAATATAAACCAAGTAAAAAAGAAATTAAAAGTTACAATAAATATATTTTAGAAAATAATGAAAATTTTGTTGTCGTTAACAAACCTGCAGGTATACCAGTTCAATCTGGGACAAAATCATTTAAAAATATAATTGATATCTTAAAAGATTCAACCATTTTTGAAAAAAATACAAAACCTTACTTAGTACACAGAATAGATAAAGAAACATCAGGTATTCTTTTAGTAGCAAAAAATAGAGAATATGCACAACTATTTACTTCGCTATTCAGAATAAGAAAAATACACAAAACCTATCTTGCAATTACTCATGGAAAAGTTTCGACCAAAGAAAAAGTTTTAAAAGATCATTTGGTCACTTTTGAAAATAGAAAAAAGATAACTCAAAAAGCTATTTCCTATTATAAAGTTTTAAAATCTAATGACCTTTATTCATTGGTTGAATTAAATCCAGTCACAGGTAGGAAACATCAACTTAGAAAACAGCTACTAAATATTGGAAATCCGATAGTTGGTGATGATAAATACTTTAATAATTTTGAGAGGTTCAAAACTAAAAATCTAATGTTACACGCATATAAAATTAAATTTATGATTAATAATAAGAAATACAATTTCAAAGCAAAATACAATGAATTTTTTGAAAATTTTCTAAAAAAAAATATTTAAATATGATCTAAATTTTTCAAAAATAATCTAATTAATTTTTTTTCAAAATTTTTGGGCGCCATATTCTTTTCCTTTAATACAGAAGTTATTTTTGTATTATCTAAGCCACATGGCACTATCTTTTTATAACTTTCTAAGTTATTTGAAATATTTATCGAGCAACCATGATAAGCAACCCATCTAGATACTCTTAATCCTATTGCTGCAATTTTCTTGTCTTTAACCCATATGCCTATATTTTTTTTATCTTTTTTTGAGTTTATTCCAAATATTTTAAGTAAATCGATAATAGTATTTTCAATGACACTGATGAACTTTCTTATATCTTTTTTTCTGTTATTTAAATTAATAACAAAATAAATTATTTTCTGACCAGGATTATGTAATGTAATTTTACCACCTCTGTTTGTCCTAACAACATTTATATTTTTATCAATTACATCTTTGCGTGAAAAAGTCACTCCTGCTGTATAAGTTTTTGGATGCTCTAAAATCCACAATAATTCTCTATTTTTTCCATCCTTTACTTCTTCAACTCTTTTATTGAGAAAATTCATTGCCTTTTTGTAGGAAACTGGTTTTTTACTTAATTTTATTTCTATGTTCATTTAAATTGAATTTTATCACTTTATAGACTATTAGTCTCACAAAACTTATTGAGGCAATTATGGCTTTATTAAAATCAACTGGAAATAAAAAAGTAAATTTAGATTTTAACAAAGAATTTATAAGTACTTTTAGCGATAAAATTAAAAGCGAAAACATAGAATTTATAAATCAAACTTTAAAAGATCTCCATGAAGCTGATGTTGCGAATCTTATTGAAAATCTAGATCCTGAAACAAGAGTAAAATTAATTGAACTTGAAGCTTTTAATATAGATCCAGAGATATTTGTTGAATTAAATGAATCGATACAAGGTGAAGTTTTAAAATTATTATCAATTGACTCAATTATTAAAATTATAAAAAGACTTGAGTCAGATGATGCAATAAAAATATTAGAAAATCTTGAGCAAAATATAAAAGATAAGATACTTGAAAAACTTCCACCAAAAGATAAATTTTTACTTGAAGAGGGTTTAAGCTACCCAGAAGACTCAGCGGCCAGAATAATGCAAAGAGAATTCACCGCCGTGCCCAGTAAATGGACTGTTGGACAAACAATAGATTATCTTAGGGAAACAAAAGATTTACCGAAAGAATTTTTAGAAATTTTTATCGTAGATAATGATTTTAAACCAATTGGAACTGTCCCTTCCTCTAGAGTTTTGAGGACCCCAAGAGAATTAAAAATGAATTCAATTATGTCTGAAATGCCAGTTTTAATATCTGCTAATATGGATCAAGAGGAAGTTGGGCAAGCTTTTGAAAATTATAACCTTGTTTCAGCTGGAGTAGTAAATAAAGATAATAAATTAGTTGGTATGATTACAGCAGATGATGTCGTAACTGTTGTTCAAGAAGAGGCAGAAGAAGATGTGCTTAGATTAGCAGGAGTTGGTGATGAAGAAATTACAGATAGTGTCATGGTTAAAACCAAAAGACGTTTTAATTGGTTGTTACTAAATTTATTTACCGCGCTTTTAGCAACTTGGGTAATAAGCTTTTTCGGTGCATCAATAGAACAAATGGTAGCATTAGCCTTTTTAATGCCAATAGTTGCTTCAATGGGAGGTAACGCTGGTATGCAAACCTTAGCTGTTACTATTCGTGCTATTGCTACTAACGAACTATCAAAAAGTAATTTTAATCGAGTAGTAGGAAAAGAATTTCTTATTGGAATTCTTAACGGTATAATATTTGCAATAATAACAGCAATAATAGTACAATTTTGGTTTAATAAATTTAACCTTTCTTTATTAATAGGAATATCAATGATACTAAACATGATTGTAGCTGGATTATTTGGTATTTTAGTTCCTGTTTCACTTAAAAAATTGAATATAGATCCAGCTCTCGCATCAAGTGTTTTTGTAACAACAATAACGGATGTAATTGGTTTCCTTTCTTTTTTAGGTTTAGGTTCTTATTATTTTTTAAGTTAGATATTATCTATTAGTCTTACTTTTCCTAAATAATATGCAATAAATAAATTAAAATTTTGACAGTATTTATTCGCTTTTTTAAATTTTTTAATATTATATATTTCAATGTAATCTAACTTCTTAATACCCACTTTATTTAGATCTTCCTTCAGTTTATTTAAAATAGAAAAATGAAATCTTTTTTTTAATTTAATTTTAGTAGCAAAATTAAGTTTATATATTTTGGAAGCTATTTTAAGCTGTCT
>CACASQ010000013.1 GCA_902535255.1 uncultured Pelagibacteraceae bacterium | reverse complement strand
GGCAAAAATAAAAGTTAAAAATCCAGTAGTTGAGCTAGATGGTGACGAAATGACTAGAATTATATGGTCATTTATAAAAGATAAGCTAATTAAACCCTATCTTGAAGTAAATCTTAAATACTACGATTTAGGAATGGAAAGCCGTGACAAATCTGGCGATCAAATCACAATTGATGCAGCAAAAGCAATCAAACAGTATGGCGTAGGTGTTAAATGTGCGACTATTACACCTGACGAAGCTCGCGTAAAAGAATTTAAGCTGAAAAAAATGTGGAAGTCCCCAAATGGTACTATTAGAAATATCTTAGGCGGTACGGTTTTTAGAGAACCAATTATCTGTAAAAATGTTCCTAAAATAGTTCCCGGTTGGACCAGACCGATTGTCATAGGAAGACATGCTTACGGTGATCAATACCGAGCCACTGATTTTCTGGTACCTGGTGAGGGAAATTTGGAAGTCAAGTGGACTTCAAAGGATGGTAAAGATAAGAAAGAATTTAAAGTTTTTAACTTTCCTGGATCTGGAACTGCTCTTACAATGTATAATCTGGATGAGTCTATTAAAAACTTTGCAAGGGCATGTATGAATTATGGGCTAGGAAGAAAGTGGCCAGTTTATTTATCAACTAAAAATACAATCCTTAAAGCTTATGATGGTAGATTTAAAGATCTTTTCCAAGAAGTTTTTGAAAAAGAATTTTCTGATAAGTTTAAAAAAGCAAATATTACATACGAACATAGATTAATTGATGACATGGTTGCATGTGCTATGAAATGGAATGGTGGATATGTTTGGGCATGTAAGAACTACGATGGTGATGTTCAATCTGACACTGTTGCACAAGGATTTGGATCCTTAGGCCTCATGACAAGCGTATTAATGACACCAGATGGCAAGACAGTAGAGTCCGAAGCAGCCCATGGAACAGTGACTAGACACTATAGAATGCACCAGCAAGGAAAAGAAACTTCCACAAACCCAATAGCTTCTATTTTTGCATGGACAAGAGGTTTAGCTCATAGAGGAAAGCTTGATGGAAATGATGAGTTAATTAAATTTTCTACAAATGTTGAGGAAGTATGTATAAAAACAGTTGAAAGTGGTTCAATGACTAAAGATTTGGCAATTTTAATAGATAAATCAAGTAATTACTTAACTACAAACCAATTTTTAGAAGCTATTGATGGAAATTTAAAAAAGAAGCTTAATTAATTTTTTTAGATATTTCTTTAAAAGCCTCCTCGATTTTACTTTTATCTACACCACCTGCTTGGGCAAAATCTTTTCTGCCCCCGCCCCCTTTACCTCCTAAAATAACAGAAGCAGCTTTTGCTAAAACTACAGCGTCATATTTAGAGGTCAAATCTTTAGAGACTCCAACAGCCAAACCAACCTTTTCTTCGAAAATAGAAATACTAATTACAATTCCTGATTTAATATCTTTTTTACCTTCATCGATTAATTTCCTAAGTTCTTTTGGAGGAAAATCTTTTAAAATTTGCTCTCTTATTAGTATATTTCCGATTTTTTTATCCTTAACTATATTTTTGCTTTTATCTTTCTTAATAATTTCAATTCTTACTTTACTAAGTTGTTTACTTAAATTTTTTAAATTTTCAGATAAATCTAGATTTTCTTTAAAATCGGGATTAATTTTTAATTTTTGAAGTTCTTTTTTAACAAGCTCAATTTCATTTTTTATATTAGTTTCTTTTTGAGACTTATCTTTTTTTTGCATTTTTTCATATGCCTCTAATTGCTTGTCTCTTAATGCCTCAACTCTTCTAACTCCCGATGCAATTGAGGATTGGCTTATAACTTTAAACTTACCAACTTCTTTAGTGTTTTTAACATGAGTACCTCCACATAATTCTGTTGAAAAAAAACCGTTATTTTCTTTTCCCATAAAAACCACCCTTACTTCCTCTCCATACTTTTCTCCAAATAATGCAAGAGCACCCATACTTACTGCTTCTTTTGGGGTCATTATTCTTGTTTGCACGACAGAAGATCCTGCTACTATTTCATTTACTGTATTATTTATTTTATTCATTTCCTCTTTTTCAATAGGTTTATTATGACTAAAATCAAATCTTAATCTTTCAGAGGAGACTAGGGATCCTTTTTGTGTAACGTGTTTTCCTAAGGTCCTTCTTAGGGACTCATGCAATAAATGTGTAGCAGAGTGATTAGCTCTTGAATTATTTCTTTTTAAAATATCTATTTCTAAATTAACATGTTGTCCAATTGATATTGATCCTTTTTCTATTTTTCCATAATGAACAAATAAATCTCCCATTTTTTTTTGTGTATCATTTACTTTTATTTTACTATCTGTGCTAAAAATATAACCCTGATCACCAACTTGACCGCCTGACTCTCCATAAAATGGTGTTTGATTGGTTATAACTTCGACTTCGTCTCCAGTTTTTGCAGATTGAACAAATTTACCGTTTTTTGAAATTTTAATTATTATACCTTCAGCTTTATCAAATTCATAACCCAGAAATTCTGTAGGATTTAATTCTTCTCTAATTTTAAACCATCTTTCTTCAACGGTCTTATCTCCTGAACCTTTCCAATTAGCTCTTGCTAATGCTTTACTTTTTTCCATCTCCCTCTCGAATTCATCATTATCTACTTTAATATCTTTACCTCTTAAGATGTCAGCAGTTAGGTCTAAAGGGAAACCATAAGTATCATATAATTTGAATGCCTCTTTACCTGGAAGAGTTTTATTTTGTACTTTATCTAAATTTTCGTCCAATATTTTCATTCCTCTTTCAAGAAGTGAAGAAAATTTTTCCTCTTCATTTTTGAGTGTTTCGACTATCAATTCTTTTCCGCTAATTAGTTCAGGATAACTGCTTTTCATTTCATTTAATAAAATTTGAAAAAGTTTATAAAAAACAGCGTTTTTGCTGCCTAGAGAATGAGCGTGTCTCATTCCCCTTCTCATGATCCTTCTTAAAACATATCCTCGACCTTCATTAGAAGGTAATATCCCTTCAGCAATTAAAAAGCTGCTTGCTCTTAAGTGGTCAGCAATTACTCTGTGACTTGCAATCGTTTTATCATCGATTGTAGTTTTTGTGATATCAGATGAGGCAGCCATAATTTTCTGAAAGTGATCAATTTTATAATTGTCGTGAGTGCCTTGAAGGACTGCTGTCATTCTTTCTAATCCCATACCTGTATCAACTGAAGGCTTAGGTAAATCTATTCGTTTATCTTTAGAAATTTGTTCAAATTGCATAAAGACAAGATTCCAAATTTCTATATATCTATCTCCATCTTCTTCACGACTTCCTGGAATTCCACCTTTTAACTTATTACCGTGATCATAAAATATTTCAGAGCATGGGCCACATGGTCCTGTATCACCCATAGACCAAAAATTATCAGACGTTGATATTTTAATTATCTTTTTTTCACTCAACCCTGATATTTTTTTCCAAAGATTAGATGCGTCTTCGTCTTCATGAAAAACAGTTACTAATAATTTTTCTTTTGGTAGTCCAAAATCTTTAGTTAGTAAATTCCAAGCATGATGGATGGCTTGTTCTTTGAAATAGTCGCCAAATGAAAAATTTCCAAGCATTTCAAAAAAGGTATGGTGTCTAGGGGTATAACCAACGTTTTCTAAATCATTGTGTTTTCCTCCTGCTCTCACACATTTTTGTGATGTGGTAGCAGTTTTATAAGGTCTTTTTTCTAAACCAGTAAATACGTTTTTAAATTGAACCATTCCTGAATTGGTAAACATTAGTGTTGGATCGTTATTTGGTACTAAATTACTTGAGTCAACAATTTGATGATTGTTTTTTTTAAAATACTCTAAAAATTTTTTTCTTACATCCGTAAGCAAAATTTGGCTCATACTTAATTAAATACAGATATTTTTCTGCTTGTCTATAAGGAGATTAATTTGTTTGCTTTTTATCGTTATCTACAACAACACATATTTCTGATTTTGTGAGAAATCTTTGTCCAGTACCATTATCCAGCGAGAACATTCCACCAATTCCTTTAACTGCGTCAATCGTAAGGTCTGTATGTTTCCATTTTTCATATTGATCACCATTCATATAAAAAGGAACACCCCCTATTTCACCCAGTTTGATATCATTTTCACCTAAAGGAAACTCGCCCTCTTGAAAACACATAGGAGCGCTACCATCACAACATCCTCCGGATTGGTGAAACATTAGTTTCTCACCATATTTTTCTTGAAGTTTAGATAATAGATTTAATGCTGATTGAGTTGCAGATACTTTCATTTTTAGTGTTCGGCCCATGATTTAGAATCATGGGCCAGTATATATTATTGTTTAAAAGAATCCCAATTTCTTTTCTGCGTAAGAAACATGAAGATTTTTATTTTGTCTATAGTGATTAAGCATCATCTTATGAGTTTCTCTTCCCACTCCAGACTGTTTATAACCACCAAATGGTGAGTGAGCTGGATAAGCATGATAACAATTTGTCCATACTATCCCTGCTTGTATAGCTCTTCCCATTCTATAAGCAATATTCCCATTTCTAGTCCAAACACCTGCTCCTAAACCATAAAGAGTGTCATTCGCAATTCTCAATGCGTCTGCTTCATCTTTAAATTTAATTACAGAAACAACCGGGCCAAAAATTTCTTCTTGAGAAATACGCATGTCGTTTTTAGCTTCAAAAATAGTTGGTTGAATATAATTTCCTTTTTCCAATCCACTATTTAGTTTTCCAACGCTTCCACCTGTAAGAACTTTAGCTCCTTCTTTTTTTCCTAGGTCAAGGTAAGATTTTATTTTCTCCATTTGTTCTACAGAAGCTTGCGCACCGATCATAGTTTCCATTTTTAAAGGGTTGTCTTGAACAACTGCTTTAGTTCTTTTGATGCATCTTTCCATAAATTCATCATAGATAGACTCTTGAACTAACGCTCTGCTTGGGCAAGTACATACCTCACCTTGGTTTAGATTAAACATTACAAAACCTTCAACACATTTATCTAAGAAATCATCATCTTTATTCATAATGTCTTCAAAAAATATGTTTGGAGATTTGCCACCTAATTCCAAAGTAATTGGAATTATGTTTTGTGCAGCATATTGCATTATTAATCTTCCAGTTGTTGTTTCACCTGTAAAAGCAACTTTAGCAACTCTTTTTGATGATGCTAAAGGCTTACCTGCTTCTAAACCGTAACCACTTACGATGTTTACTACTCCTGGAGGTAATAAGTCTCCAATAAGTTCCATCATTACCATGATTGATGCTGGTGTTTGTTCAGCTGGTTTAAGAACTGAGCAGTTTCCTGCAGCTAAAGCTGGTGCAAGTTTCCATGTTGCCATTAATAATGGAAAATTCCATGGAACTATTTGACCAACAACTCCTAGAGGTTCTGGTATATTATATGAGTATTGAGAGTTGCTTATTTCAGCCACTGAACCCTCTTCGGCTCTTATTACTCCAGCAAAATACCTCCAATGATCTATCACTAAAGGCAAATCCGCTGCCATACATTCTCTAATTGGTTTACCATTATCTAAACACTCAGCCGTAGCTAATAAATTTAGATTTTTTTCAAGTACATCAGCTATCTTGTACAAAATATTTGACCTAGTAGTGATGTCTGTTTTTCCCCATTCAGGGAAAGCCGCATGAGCTGCGTCTAATGCAGCCTCTACGTCTTTTTCATTCGATCGTGCAACTGAACAGATTTTCTCATTATTTATCGGGCTAACATTATCAAAATATTTGCCTGACTTTGGTTCTACAAATTTACCATTAATAAAGTTACCGTATTTTGCTTTAAATGGAAATTTTACTTTTAAATGAGAGGTATCTAAAGCTGAAGACACGTTCGAGTTTTTTGCTTGTTGTGTGCTCATTTTTCCCCCTTTTATTCTAATAACTAATTAAAACCAATATGAACTCAATTGTACATATTTTTTTTTAGCATAAAATTTTTATCTACTAAATATTGATAAAATCAATCCTAAGTTGAGATTTCATGGGAAACGGGAGGTTTAAATTAAACCCCCCATTGAAATGATGGCAGAAGATTTATTCTTCTTCTTTCTTGTCGCTAATTTTTTCGTTTGCTGACGGATTGCCCTCTAGCTCTTTACTAATCGCTGAGGCTTCATCTCTAATAATTTTTTCTATTTCTGCAGCAACATTAGGATTTTTTTGAAGGTAAACTTTAGCATTTTCTCTACCTTGACCTATTTTTTCTCCCTTGTAAGCATACCAAGCTCCTGATTTTTCAACCACTCCTGCTTTAGTTCCAAGGTCGATAAGTTCACCTAACTTGCTTATTCCCTTACCGTACATTAAATCAAATTCAACTACTTTAAATGGTGGAGCAACTTTGTTCTTGATTACTTTTACTCTTGTCGAGTTGCCAATAATTTGATCTTTTTCTTTAATTGCGCCTATTCTTCTAATATCCATTCTAACAGAAGAATAGAATTTAAGAGCATTTCCACCTGATGTAGTTTCTGGATTACCAAACATAACTCCGATTTTCATTCTTATTTGATTGATAAATATAACCATTGTATTAGATTTAGATACCGAACCAGTAATTTTTCTTAAAGCCTGGCTCATCAATCTTGATTGTAATCCAACGTGATGATCTCCCATTTCTCCTTCTAACTCTGCTTTTGGAGTCAATGCCGCTACCGAGTCAACTACTAAGACAGAAATTGAACCTGATTTTATTAGCGTATCAGTTATTTCTAAAGCCTGTTCACCTGTATCGGGTTGTGAAATTAATAACTCTTCAGTTTTAACGCCTAATTTCTTTGCGTAAACCGGATCCATTGCATGCTCTGCATCGACGAAAGCACATATACCACCGGCTTTTTGAGCTTCTGCTACCACTTGTAATGCTAAAGTAGTTTTTCCTGATGACTCTGGCCCATAAATTTCAATAATTCTTCCTTTTGGTAAACCACCTATTCCAAGAGCTAAATCTAGACTTAAAGAACCAGTTGAAATAGCCTCTACATCCAAAGCTTGCTGTTGACCAAGTCTCATTACTGAGCCTTTTCCGAAATTTTGATCTATTTGGCTTATTGCTGCTTCTAAAGACTTATTTTTCTCTTTTAATTCTTGTTGTTTTTTATTGTCTGATTTCACGACTTTTAAGTTATTTTTTGTCATTCTTATCCTTTTTTTTTAGTTCGAATCGATATGTTAAATGTACACATTTTGTTCTTTTTATCAAGAACTTTAAATATCTCCTTAAAAAAAGCGTTTATTTAAGGGATTTTACAGAGAGTGTTCCTATTTTTTTGGCAAGTTCAAATTGAGAAACTACAAAGTCCCTTTCAGCGCGAGCAAATGATATTCTAGCATCTAATAGAAGGGTTCTAGATTGTATGAGCTCCAGAGTTGTTCTAGTATTACCGGAGTCATACTCTAAAGTAATACCCTCATTTGCAATTTCTGCAGCTTTAAGCTGTGCTCTAGTTGCTTCAAGAACACTTTTTGAAGACTGAAATTGAGACCAAGTGTTAGAGGTCTCTATATTTATTAAATTTTTAGTATCTTGTAAAAGTAGTTTTGAGCGTTCTTGATCATAAGAGGATTTTTTAATAGAAGAAATATTTTCTCCTCCTTTTATTAAAGGCCAGGTAATAGTTGCTTTTACAGTTTCATCATCTCTTTCGTCTATTGTTGAACTAAAATCTTTATTTTCAGATTTTGAAACTTTTATTGAGGCTGAAGGTGAAAGTCTAGCTTTTTCAATATTTAATTTCTTAAGTGATATTTCGTAATCTAATTTTGAAATTAAAAGTCTCAAATTATTTAAATCAGCTAATTGTAAAGCAGAGTCTAGAGAATTAGGTAAATCTAAGATGACACTCTGATCTAAACTTTCATAATCTGGTGCTTTTTCACTAGTTACCCTTTGAAAGTTTGTTTTAGAAGAAAGTAGTTCTGTCTTTGCTTTAATTAGTTTAGCGCGAGCGCCTGCTAAAGAAGATTCTGATTGAGCTAGATCAGTAAGTGTTATTTCTCCTTTTTGTAATCTTGCGTTATCTGACTCAACTTGTCTCTCAAATAAATTAACGTTTGAATTATTAAAATTCTCATTTTTAGATTTGTATATAAAATCAAAATAAGCATCAGCAGTATCTAATATGGTTTGTTGTTCGGTTTGTCTTAGTACTAAATTAGCTTTTTGGTTTTCTAATTCAGTTTTTTTAAATGTATAAACACCTTTAAAACCAGAAAAAATTTTTTGCTCCAATGTAATAGTTTTACTTTCGGAGTCTAAATTTGAGTCTGCTAAGTTTGTGCCGCTTTTATTGACTTGATTAGTTGAGGTAGTGCTAGTCTGATCTGTAGAAATACTAATACTTGGTAAAAATTCACTTCTAGAAATATTTTTACTCTGTTTGGCTGACTCTAAATTTTTCCTTTCTGCGTTAAGTTGAAGATTATTTTCCATTGCCTTATTAAGATAGTAATTAAAATTAACATCTGCATTTAAACTTGAAAAGTACAGAAATTGAAAAAATATAACAAATATTTTTTTCATCTAATTAAATCTAATTGACTTGAGTCTGTGCTTTTCGTCTATTTTAATAATAGAGTCCGCACTTTTACCAAAGTTTTTTAACATGTGCTTAGTAAGTCTTTCATAAAACATTATAAAATTTTTTATTTGGGTTTTATTCATTACTTTTTTTCCTTTAGATGTAACGCTCAGTTTTTTTTCTTGTAATAACCTCCACTTTAATACATGTGGAAAACTAGGTACTTTCAAAAAAATAGATAAATTAATTAGCTTAAAAATATTTTTATATTTATTTTTTAATTCTGTATTTACTTTTGTTCTCCAAACTCTTTTTTTGTCTTTATCTTTTTCTAATTCATTTATAGGTACTATTAAATCTTTTTCTTTTTGCGGTGTTACTCCGACGCACCAACCTTCAAATATTACTATATCTTGTTTTTTTTCTACTTTTTGCCATTTTTTTTTTGGCAATCTATCATCTATAGATTTATCAAATTTTGGAATTAAAATTTTACTAAATTTCGATCTTTTTAATTTTTTTAAACAGGTAAATAATAAATTAGTATCATGAGTACCAGGAACTCCTCTTGTTAGAAATAATGGGCTTACTTTTTCTGACATTTTTTTTCGCTCTTTATAAGTTTTATAAAAGTCATCAATTGAAAAAGTTATTGTATTTAAACCATAGGCCTCTTTTAATAGTATCTTAAGAATATTTGATATTGTAGATTTTCCTGATCCTTGACCTCCGGTTAAACCTACAATTTTTGTTTTTTTATTTATTGAGTAATTTCTGTGGATAAATTCGCTTAAAGGTAAATAATAATTATTTAATTGGCCAATTTTATTCCTGAATGGCTCTGATGTTACCTCCTGAGATTTAAGAAAATATAAATATTTTTTCTTAATTTTCTGATATTTCAAACTACTAAATTTCATATTTTAATTTTAATTAGTAGTTTTTTTTATAGCATCTTCTAGATGCTCAAGTCTATCTTGACCCCAAAATATTTCATTTTTGAGAACATAAGATGGTGCTCCAAATACATTTTGATCTATTGCGTCTTTTGAATTTTTTTTATACTTAAGATCAATTTCATCTGATAATGCTAAATTTTTTATTTCTTCAAAATTTAATTTTAATTTCTCGCAAATTTCCCCAAGAACTTTGTAATCTGAAATATCTTTTTCTAATGACCAAATATACTCTAAACACATCTTGCCAAATCTCAACTTATCTCCTTTTTTGCAAGCTGCGATAACAAATTTTGCAGGCAGGTGAGGGTCCGAAGGAGGGAAATATTTTGGCTGTTTATTTATTTTAATATTAAATTTTTTTGCAATTCTATCTATTTCTATAAGTCTATACTTTTGTCTTGAAGGGTGTCTTTTAGGAACTGGTAAACCTCCTGTATTTGAAAAAATTTCACCTACTAGATCTAAAGGTTTTTCGTCAATTTCGAGTTTGTATTTTTTTACTAGAGATAAAAATCTTTCTAAGCCTAAATACGAGAAAGGTGAAGCAATACTATAATAATACTCTACTTTCATAATTTAAATTCAAAATACATTACGCGTATTTAACCATACTCACAAGTCATCAAAATCACCTTCAAATGTTCACCTTTTGATTCTATTTTGATTCTATTAAAGACTCAAATTACAACCTTTTAGTGTGTTATATCTTTGATATTCTTAAGATTTTCATAACTATTATACAATTCCTCTTTTTTACTTCTAAGTGAAGTCAAAAAAATTACAAAACAAAAAATAATTATTAAAATTTGAAAAGTGGCAACTATCAAAAAGTTAGGCTTAATTAAACTAAGAATTAGAAGATAGATAAACGAACTTAAAAATACTCGATACTTGAAAACTGCAATTATTGAAAAGGAGTGTATTAGTAATTTTGTTAATGACATTTTCGAGGGTCCAAAATACCTTATTCCTCTTATTGATTTTATTTCATTGTATTTTTTAATATATTTCTTAAATGTTCCCGAATAGCTGCTTTTTAAAATAGGTATCAAAGCAATTTTTTCTACGTCTTTTTTAGCCAAACAACTAAAATAACCAAAATTAATTATTTTACCCGTGAATACTAAAGTTATTAACTTATGTATTTTATATAAAAATTTAAAAATAAAAGTCTCTGATCTTTTTGTTCTTTTTGCAACAACTGAAAAATTTGGATATTTTAGAACTTGGTTAACTAAATCTCTTAATTCCTCAGGTCTATCTTCTCCGTCTCCGTCCATAAGTAATATATTATCAAATTTTTCATTCTCAAAAATATATTTTATTCCAAAAGCGTTACACTGAGCATGTCCTTTGTTTATTTTCATGTTCAAAATCTTTAAAGACTCAAAGTTTTTTGGTTTATTTATCTCAGTATAATCAGTTGTTGAGGCATCGTTTACAATTATACACTTAAAAACTACTTCCTTTAAATCATCGATATTTTTACTAATTTCAAGAAGTAATGTTTTTAAAGAGTCCCAGTCGTTAAAAACTGGAATTAAAATAATTATTTTTTTCATCTTCTACCAATCATACAATAACCAACAGGTTTAATTGTACCGTAAATACCAGGGCAAATTTTCTTTAAAACTTTGGGATTTCCTGTGTAAATTACTCCTTCATCAGTCCCAATATCAGAAGCTTTATCTTTAAGGTCTATTATCCATTTTGGCCTTGAGGATAAATGATACGATAAATTCCCAGCATACCATT
Organism: uncultured Pelagibacteraceae bacterium; assembly: GCA_902535255.1. Lineage (GTDB taxonomy): Bacteria > Pseudomonadota > Alphaproteobacteria > Pelagibacterales > Pelagibacteraceae > Pelagilacustribacter. The sequence goes on along the minus strand of CACASQ010000013.1, from coordinate 9,740 downwards.
CGTCTCCAACTACAATTTTAATATCGTTACTAAAATGATCATCCCACTTATTTTGGACCAATCTAGCAATTTCTTTACCTTCATAATCAGTTCTTTTGAACTCATTCGAGATTGATACAATTAAATACATGGCTGGAGAAAAGAAAAAAAATACAAAAAAAACGTAGAAAAATTTCTTAAGATTTAGATTAAGTCTTTTTTTATAAATTTCTATAATAAAAACTCCAACTAGAAGGTAAAATGGAGTCATCCACATTGTTCTAATTTTTGCACCCATGATTATTGAAGTTAATATAATTGATAAAATTGGAACTAAAAAAGTAAATACTAAAAAAATAATATTTTTATTTTGTATATTAATCTTAAATTTTAATTTTTTTATTAGAAAAAAGGTCATAATGGTAAAAGGAACTAATATTCCTAATTGTTTTCCTATAAATATAACTGGAAATGAGATGTGGTCCAAAAGATCTTTTCCCCCACCAGCTCGATTAAGACCATATGTCAAACTTATAAAATCATTTTTATAAAGCCAAATCAAATGAGGAAAGATGATAATTAAAGTAACTAAACCCGATAAAAATAATTTTGAAAAACTAATTTTTTTTCCTTTGTAAGTTAAATATAAAAAAAACAAACTAATTCCAATTAGTAAATAAAGAAATAAGTATTTAGACAGAATACCTAGAGCGATAAAAATCCCTAAAAAAATATAATCTGAAACTTTATCGTAGTTAATACATCTCCAAGTAAAATAAAGACTTAAAGCCCAAAAAGGTAGTTGAGAAATATTTACATTAAACTCTGGAGATGTAAAATTATAAAAATATATACTTTCTAAAAGCAAAATTGATAAAAAAGCAAACAGATCGTTTTTAAAAAGTTCAGATGCTAATTTGAAAACTATAAAAAAAGAAAATACAACAAATATTTGACTTAAAAAATAATATGCCCAATCTTGATTACCGAAAATTTGATAAAAAAGTTCTACAGCAAAAGCACTTAAAGGAGGATGTTTATTAAAACCCCAATCAAGGTTACTTCCCCAAGCTAAAGCTTCAATAGTATCTAAAGGTAAATTTTTATTTGTAATAGATGGTACAAGCGTCCATATTATTAAATGTAATAGCAAAAATAAAAGTAAAATTTTAAATATATTTTTTTTAGCGATCATATTCTGAAATTATTACAATTTATAAGCTATTGACACGACTAAAATCAAACATATACTCCCCAAATTCGAAAAATGGTAAAAAAAACTACTAGTAAAAAAAAATATACTCCAAATTCAAAAGAAAAATACATGTGCGCCAAGCATAAAAAATTTTTTGCAGATGAATTGCTGAAATGGAAAAATGATATTATCAAGGCTAATAATTTGGGAAATATTTTAAATTCTTCAGATGATAATGTTTCTTCTGCTGACATTGTAGATCAAGCTTCTTCTTATACCGATAAATCTGTAGAAATGAAAGCTTTGAACAGAAGTAGAAAATTAATTGCAAAAATAAATTCTGCTTTACAAAGGATTAAAGACGGGACTTACGGTTTCTGTGAGGAGACAGGTGAGCCTATAGGTTTAAAAAGATTAATGGCAAGGCCAGTTGCGACACTATCAATTGAAGCGCAAGAGAGACATGAAAGAGATGAAAAAATTTTCATTGATGATTAAACTTTAGGAATTTGTTCCCTTTTTTTTAATAAATCATAACCTTTTATAACTGCTTTTCTATTCGCAATTTCGATATACCATCTGGTAAGATTATTAAATTTTTTCAGACCAATATCATGCCATTCATGTCTTGCTATCCAAGGGAAAGTAGCGATATCAGCAATTGTGTAATTATTACCCGCAAGAAAATTTGAGTTTGATAATCTTTCATCAAGCTCTCTGTATATTCTTTCAGATATTTTAAAATATCTTTTCTCACCAAATTCACTTTTGCCAGGGTTATAGTAATGGAATTGATGATGTTGGCCTAACATAGGGCCAACATATCCCATTTGTCCCATAAGCCATTGATTAATTATTGTTCTTTGATCTTTATCATAAAATTTTCCACTTTTTTCACCCAAATAAATTAGTATCGCGCCAGACTCGAATAGACTTTGATTGTTTGTGTGATCAATTATTACTGGTGTTTTGCAAAAAGGACTAATTTTTTTAAATTCTGGACTAAACTGCTCATCTTTATTTATATTAATTTTTGTAATTTTGTACTCAAATCCAATCTCCTCAAGCATTATTGAGATTTTCTTACCGTTGGGTGTATTAGCGGTAAGAAGCTCGATCATTTCTTTCCTAGCCTACCCTGAATAATTTTTGATGAAGTAGTAAATTCAAATCTAAATTTTTCTTTAGGTCTAGCTCTTTTAAAACACTCTACTGATGCAAGCGCCACCTCATGAAAACCTGATAGTATTAGCTTAAGTTTACCAGGGTAAGAACAAATATCACCGGCCGCGAAAATTCCTTTCTTATTTGTTTGAAAATTTTCTGGATTAACTTCAATAGTTTTTTTATTCATATTGAGCCCCCACTCTGCAATCGGCCCAAGCTTCATTATCAAACCAAAAAAGCCCAAAATTATATCTGTATCAATTTTTTCTATTTTGCCATCGTCAAATTTTATAGAGATATATTTTATTTTATCGCCTCCGCCAATACTCTCTAACTGACAAGGTGTTTTAATTGTTAATTTTCTCGATTTTTCAAGTTCTTTAATTTGAGATAGAGTATGATTAGCGCCTCGAAACTCATTTCTTCTGTGAATTAAAGTAATATTTGAAAATTTAGATAGCTCTAATGCCCAATCTAAAGCTGAGTCTCCTCCACCAAATATCGAAATATTTTTATTTTTGAATTTTTCTTTATCTTTAACGGCGTAAAAAATTGATTTTCCCTCAAATTTCTCCGCTTCTTTAAGGGCAAGTTTCCTTGGCTCGAAAGAACCAACTCCTCCCGCAATAATAATGTTTGGAGCAACAAATTTATTATTGCTGGTTGTCTTAACAAACCAATCATTTTCTTTTTGATTAATTTCCTCTACACGCTCATTTAAGAAAAATTCTGTTTTAAATGGTTTAATTTGCTCCAAAAGTCTGTTAGTTAATTCTTCACCCGTACATTCAGGGACTGCCGGGATATCATAAATTGGTTTATCTGGATATAATTCAATACACTGTCCTCCCGCTTTATTTAAATTATCAATAACAACTACTTTGAGGCCTTTAATTCCAAGTTGATGAACTGAGAACAATCCTACTGGACCAGCTCCAATTATAATAGCATCAAATTTTTTCATTAAGTTTGTTTTTCTGGAGTGGTAACTTCTAGACCCTCTAATTCATCACTTAATATTATTTGGCAACTTAACCTACTATTTTTTTTTGGATTATAAGCCATATCAATCATATCATTTTCAGCATCTTCTGCCTTAGGTAGTTTATTTAACCATTTTTCTTCGACATAAACATGGCAAGTGGCACATGCCATAGACCCTCCACAATCTGCATCGATACCAGGTATATCATTTTGAATAGCCCCCTCCATAACGGATAAACCGCTCTCTACATTAATAGTTTTAGAGTTCCCGTTGAAATCTTTGTAGGTAACTTTAGGCATATAATTAATATAAGTATCTAAAAAAAAAGGGCAAGTATGTAAAACATACCTGCCCTTAATTATTAGTTTTTATCTATTATCTAGACGATAATCTTGTGTTCTGCATTGCTGCTGCCCAGATTACAAGACCAAAAGCGATCTTGTTAATAAAGTCAGCTAAGTTATAAATAACGTTTAAAGCATTTGCATCTACACCACCAGTTAGGTAACCGAAAATATATCCTAAAGGATATATTGCCCAACCAATTGTTACGATTATTCTCATTGCACTGAAAGCAGTTGACATTGCTTTGTTACCAGCACGTGCTGCCATTGTTCCAGCTTCACCTGAGAATATTTCAAACAAGATGTAAATCCATCCAGCCATTCCAATTACGAAACCTACGAATGGTTGTATGTAACCAGCTTCACCTAAGTATCCACCGATTAACATTACTAATGAACCAATTAATAGCTTCCAGAATATAGAAGTTGGCACCTTTCTAACAGCTGCCAAGATTAGATAGAATTCGATCATTTGAAGTGGCACTGTGATTAACCAGTCGATATATCTGTATACCGTTGGTGAGTCGCCTGTGCTTACCCAAACTTCTCTCATATAAATGTAGTGAAGAAATGCAACACCTGTTACAAGTCCCGCTACTGTTAAAGATGTTCTCCATGATGCCGCAACAGTTCCTCTTTCTGCAAAGAAAAATACAGTTGTTGCAATCATTCCCATAGATACAAGCCAAAATGAAATTCCTACGAAATCATTTGTTTGTAACATGGCAGTCGCTGCGTTAGCTGAGCTTGTAATACCTAAAAAGGCAACAGCTGCTAAAGCAAAAAGACCTAATTTTCTCATGAAAACCTCCCTCGTTTGTTTAGTTTTCGTTTAGTTTATATATAAACTACTCGGACAAATGGAAATATTCTCCACTACCGAATAACTTGTCGGGAACCATAGTAAAAAAAAAAGTTACAGTGAAGTCTTTTTTTCATCAAAAAAGCCCATTTTTAAAGGTTTTTTTATTTTTTTTTGGGGATATTTATGAAATACTCTCTAAAATTAAGGAATTTTGAGGGGATACAGTTGAGTCATAAATATAAAGAAATATACGAAAGGTCCATAAAAAATAGAGAGAACTTTTGGAAAGAAGTTTCGGAAAATATCTATTGGTATAAAAAACCATCAAAAATATTAAATTCTGATAATCCTCCGTTCTATAAGTGGTTTGAAGATGGAATTACAAATACTTGCTATAATGCTTTAGACTTACATATCAATAATGGCAAAGGTGATAAAATTGCAATTATTTACGATAGTCCGATAACGGGAATAAAAAAAAATATTACTTATAATGAATTAAAAGATAAAGTCTCTTTATTTTCTGGAGCTTTAAAAAATCAAGGAATTAACAAAGGTGATAGAGTAATAATTTACATGCCGATGATACCTGAGGCAGTAATAGCAATGTTAGCATGTGGAAGAATTGGCGCAGTACACTCTGTGGTATTTGGAGGCTTTGCTGCTAATGAATTAGCAAGTAGAATAGATGACTCCAAAGCAAAAATTATAGTTACTGCTTCATGTGGCTATGAACCTGGTAGAACTGTTCATTATAAACCATTAGTAAACAAAGCTTTAGAATTAGCTAATCATAAACCTGATAAATGTATAATTTATCAAAGGGAAAAAGATAGAGCTGAATTAAATCCAAAAATTGATATCACTTGGGAAGATGCTCATAAAAACGCTAAACCAACAGAATGCGAAAAAATGAAGTCAAATGAATATGCGTACATACTCTATACTTCAGGGACTACAGGTCTTCCAAAAGGAATAGTGAGAGACATAGGTGGTCATATTGTTGCATTAAAATGGACTATGAAAAATATCTATAATATTGAGCCTGATGACGTTTGGTGGTCAGCAAGTGATATTGGATGGATAGTGGGTCATTCTTACATTGTTTATGCACCTTTATTTTACGGTTGTACAACAGTCTTATTTGAAGGAAAACCAGTTGGTACACCAGATGCAGGAGTTTTTTGGAGAATAATTTCTGAACATAAAGTTAAATCTCTTTTTACAGCACCAACTGCGATAAGAGCTATAAAAAAAGAGGATCCGAATGGAGAATTTTTTAAAAAATATGATTTAAGTAAATTTGATAAACTTTTTCTTGCTGGTGAGAGAGCGGACCCTGATACAATAAAATGGTTTGAAAAATTATCAAATTCACCAGTAATTGATCATTGGTGGCAAACTGAAACTAGTTGGGCGATTACTTCTGATTGTACGGGGATAGAGTCATTTCCAGTTAAATATGGATCAGCATTTAAGCCAGTGCCAGGGTATGATTTAAAAGTCTTGAATTCAGAGGGTAATGAAGTTGGTGCAGGAAAAATGGGTGATATAGTAGTCAAACTTCCATTACCCCCTGGAACTTTCCCAACTTTATGGGGTGCAGATAAGCGATACAAGGAAAATTATATGACAACTTACCCGGGGTATTACCAAACTTACGACGCTGGTCACATTGATGAGGATGGTTATGTTTGGATTATGTCAAGAACGGATGATATTATAAATGTTGCAGGTCATAGGCTCTCTACTGGCGCGATAGAAGAAGTTTTGGCTGAACATCCAAATGTTGCGGAGTGTGCAGTAATTGGAATTGCTGATAAACTTAAAGGACAATTGCCTATAGGATTACTAGCTTTAAAGGCAGGCGTAACAAAAGATAAAAATGAAATTATTAATGAATGCGTAAAAATGGTAAGAGAAAAAGTTGGTCCAGTTGCAGCCTTCAAAATAGCTATAGTAGTAAAAAGATTACCTAAAACAAGATCTGGTAAAGTGCTTAGAGGAACAGTAAGAAAAATTGCAGACAATGAACCATATAAAATGCCTGCAACAATAGACGATCCTGCAATATTAGATGAGATAAAGGCTGATTTAGTAGAGAATAAAATATTAAAACTTTAAAGGTTTTCCCTTAGATTTTATCAAAATTTTTCCTTCGGACATTACTAAATTACCGTTGACGATTGTTCCAACTGGAAATCCCTTTACTTTATAGTTGTTAAAAGGTGTCCACCCACATTTACTAACTATCATTTCATCTTTTAAAACTACTTCCTTGTTCATGTCTACGATAGTAATATCAGCATCAAAACCCTCTGTTATAAATCCCTTATTTTTAATTCCAAAAATTCTACACGGGTTTTCACACAATAGATTAATAAGTTGATTTAGTGTGAGTTTACCATTATTTACGTGATCTATCATCACTGGAAAAATCGTTTGAACGCCAGGCATACCTGATGGTGAGTTCGGATACTCTTTTTCCTTATTCGCTTTTAAATGTGGGGCATGATCAGATCCCAAAACATCTACTATATTGTTCTTGATAGCTAACCAAAGTCTATCATAATGTTCTTTGGATCTCAGAGGAGGGTTCATTTGAGCATATGTGCCTAATTTATCATAACAATCTGGTGCATAAAGTGTTAAATGTTGAGGTGTAGTTTCAAATGTGACATTTTTTTTGTGCATTGCTAAAAAATCGACCTCTTCCTTGGTAGTGACGTGTAAAACATGAATTCTTTTATTGTACCTTTCAGCAATTTTAACCACCCTTCGGGTTGAAGACATAGCACATTCAACATTTCTCCACTCTGGATGTGAATGAACATCTCCTTTTTTTATAAATTTTTTTCTTAATTTAATAATATCCTCATCCTCAGAATGTATTGAAACTATTCTATCGCTACTAGAAATAACTTTTTCAATATCTGCTTCTTTGTCGACTAATAGGTTCCCAGTAGAGGATCCTGCAAATAGTTTAACGCCACAACACCCCTGCACATTTTTTAAATGAGCTAGTTGATTAGTATTGTTAGGCGTTGCTCCGAAATAGAAAGCATAATTACTGTGCATTCTGTCTTTTGCCGCACGTAATTTTTTTTCAAATTCTTCTAAAGTTGCTGTGGGTGGATTAGTATTTGGCATTTCAAATAAAGATGTTACTCCACCTAATACCGCGGCTCTGCTACCACTTTCTAAGTCTTCTGCATCAGTAGAACCTGGTTCCCTAAAGTGTACTTGGGTATCAATAATGCCTGGTAATATTAATTTATCTGTAGCATCGTAAACTCTAGAGCTATTAAGTTCTATCTTACCAATTTTTTTTATTTTGCTTCCTGAAATACCAATATCTGTTTTTTTAAGTTTTCCCTCTATGTAACAAGACCCATTTTTAATAATTAAATCAATATTATCAGACATGTTTTTATTCATAATTATATTGTATAAGTAACAATTATGAAAAAAGATCAAGTAGTTATTTTAGAAAATAGAGATACAATCTTAATAAGTGGAGTTGATGCAAGCGATTTTCTTCAAAATATAATTACAAACGATATAAATAAAGTATCAAAACATAACTCTATCTTTGCTGCTCTGCTTACTCCTCAAGGCAAATATTTTTTTGAATTCTTTATAATAAAAAGAGAAGATGGCTTTTTATTAGATTGTAGCGAGGGATCTGCAAGAGAGTTAATGGAAAATTTGTCTAAATATAGATTAAGATCTAAAGTAAAAATAGAGGATGTTTCCTCAAATTTTGTTGTTGGGGCTATAAGCGTAGAAAATTTTGAAGATCTTCTAGATAAAAAAAAGTTAGATGGCAATACGATTTATTATAGAGATACTCCTATTTTTTTAGATCCGAGAAATAAACAATTAGGTGCGAGAATAATCTCAAACTTGGATAAGCTATATTTAACAATAAAAAGATTAAATTTAAAAATTATAGATAGTAAAGAATATTATTTTCAAGCACATACGTTAGGAATACCTGAAAAAGGAATAAAAGGTTTAAAAGATCAATTATTTGGTTTGGAAGCTAATTACGAAAACTTACAAGCAATTGATTTCAAAAAAGGTTGTTTTATAGGTCAAGAGAATACCGCAAGAATGCGATTGAAAAATAAACTTAGAAGAAAACTAATGGCCATATCATCAAGTGAAAAATTAACTGCAGGTGAAGAGCTCACTTACAAAAATTATAAAATTGGAAAAATAATGATAGAAAAACCTTATGCTTTTGCATTAATCAAAATGTTTGATCCAAATTTTAAGGAGTTTGAAAATAAGGAATTGATGATAGATAATAAAAAATGTAAAATATTAAAGAGCATTTAGCAATCTCGAAAGAGAAGCCAAGATCCCATAGCCGCTTAGTTCGATAAAAGCAATTACTAAAATAATAAAAATTATTCTTTTATTCTTTTTAAAAAAATCCATAAAATATTAATATTATTAGTTTAATCCTTTAGTCAATTAATTTTAAATTAAATTTTCTCAACTAATTTGAGGTTTAATTTATGTAAATTGATATTTTCTATTAATTTTACATCTGAATTTTTTTCTAAAGAACAATCAAATTTATTGATAATTGGATCACATATTATCCAATATAAAGTTATTGAATTTTTTAAGTTACTATTCTCAGAAATATATTTAGTATCCAAATTTAATTTTTTGCCTAAATGTTTAAGATACAAATCATATATCTTCAGTGTTGACTGCTTTTTATTTTTAATTATGTGAGAAAATTTAATTGTGTAAATTTTATGGTCAGAGTCGCTAATTATTTTAAGAGATCGAGTAAATTCCGGTCTCTCAAGATAATTTTGTTTGAAAATTTTCTTAAAACTCGTTTCATTCAAAGTATTTGAAGATACCATTAGAATCAGAAAGATAATTAATGAATTTTTTAAAGTTTTATTTTGTAATTGAAATATAAGAATTGAAATTAAAGTAATAATCGGAATCAAAACAAAAATTATGTATCTAGGTATGAATATAGGTTTTATTAAATAACTTAATGTAAGTGGAAAAATATATGTAATTAAAATCAAAATTATTAAAAAAACTTGATTATTTTTTTTATAGGAAAAGTTTTTAAAAACTAAAAATAAGAGTGTTAGTAAAAATATCACACCTAAAATTCTAGAACCAAAAAAATTAGCAAAAAAATAGTGGTAGTAAAAATCTATATCAACGTTTTGTATCCAGCCTACCTCTTTTATATTATCTGTAAATAAATAATAATATACGTAA
>CACASQ010000012.1 GCA_902535255.1 uncultured Pelagibacteraceae bacterium | reverse complement strand
TAATAAAAACTTGTTTTAAATTTTTTATTTTTTTTATCTATAAAAAAAAACTTACCTGTCATTCCAAGATGAACTAACATGTTAAAAGATTTATCAATTTCAAAAATTAAAAATTTAGATCTTCTTTTAATTTTTCTTATTTTTTTTCCCTCTAATTCAAAGATTTTATCTTTATCGACCTTATATCTTAATTTATAGTCATTGATCTTTACTTTCTTAATTATCAAATTTGAGATTTTTTTCTCTAAGGACCTTTTAACAACTTCAACTTCTGGCAATTCTGGCATATAATTACTCCATGAAAAGTACTATTCAAAATAAATCGAAATTAGTCAATTCTGTTTTTTCTGAAGTCTATAAAAAGTATGATTTTATGAATGATATCATGTCATTTGGAATTCATAGAGTTTGGAAAGAAAAATTTATTAATTGGATGAATCCAACACCAAAGACAAGTTTAATTGATGTGGCAACTGGAACTGGTGATATAGCCAAATTATTTATGAATAGAATAAACGAGAATGGAAAAGTTATATGTGTAGAACCAAACACAGATATGTTAAAACAAGGAAAATCAAAATTGAGAAAGTTTAAAAATGTTGAGTGGCTAAATGCAAGTGCTGAAAATATACCAGTAAAGGAGAGTTCATTTGACTACTATTCAATTAGTTATGGTATTAGAAATGTTACTGACATAAATGCTACTTTAAAAGAAGCTTTTAGAGTACTAAAACCTGGAGGTCGGTTTATGTGTTTGGAGTTTTCTAAAATAAACAATGAAATTTTAAACTCAATTTATAAACAGTATTCAAAAGTTATACCTCGCATTGGAAAATTAATTGTAGGATCCGAAACGCCTTATAAATATCTTGTTGAAAGTATAGAAGATTTTTATAGTCAAGAACAATTAGTCGAACTAATGATTAAAAATGGCTTTTCTAATGTTGAATATAGGAACGTTTCTAATGGTATATCTGCTATACATTCGGGTTGGAAAATTTAAATGATTAAAAGAGTTTTTAAACTATTTCAAATAGCGAGGAAGTTAGCTCTATCTGGTGCTGTAGAAACTATCAATGATTTTCATAAATTGCCTACAACTTTGAATCTTTTTTTCAGCTTAATCTCGATGGGTTCTCAACCCAAGCATATTGAGGCTAAAAAAAAAGGCGGTGAAAAGCTTTGTGACGCTTTACAAGGAATGGGAACAACTTTCATAAAGTTAGGTCAATTCCTTGCAACGAGACCGGATATCATTGGTGAAGAATTAACAAAAGATTTAGAAAAATTACAAGATAAAGTTCCAGCTTTTGATCTATATGATGCAAAAAAAATTATAAAAAAAGAAATTGGAGAAAATTTTTTTAAGAATATAAAAGAAATAAGTGAACCAATTGCAGCTGCATCTATCGCACAAGTACATATTGCTAAAATTAATGTTCATGATCAGGAAAAGCAAGTCGCAATCAAAATACTTAGACCAGATATAGAAAAGTTGTTTAATGAAGAATTAGACGCTTTGATGCTCTTTGCTTACATAGTTGAAAATACTTTCTCAAAAGCTAAAAGACTTAAACTGGTTGAGGTAGTTCATCTCTTAAGAGAAATCACAAATATTGAAATGGATTTAAGATTTGAAGCGGCTGCAGCGAATGAACTATATGAAAATACCAAAAATGATATAGGATTTAACGTTCCAAAAATTTATTGGAATTATACTACTAAGAAAATTTTAACATTAGATAAAGTTAATGGGGTATCAATAAGAGAATTTCAGAAGCTAAAAGAGCAGGGAGTAGATTTAAAAAAACTTGCTGAAAATTTAATTCAATTTTTTTTAAGACAAGCAGTCAGAGATGGTTTTTTTCATGGGGATATGCATCAAGGAAATTTATTTGTGGATAAAGAAGGGAATATTATTCCCGTAGACTTTGGTATTATGGGGCGACTAGACAAGAGTAATAGAAAATTTTTAGCAGAGATTTTGTATGGTTTTATCCAAAGAGATTATGTGAAAGTAGCAGATGTACATTTTCAAGCAGGGCTTGTTCCTCAAGAAGCATCCAAAGAAGAATTCGCTCAAGCTCTTAGATCTGTAGGTGAACCAATATTTGGTCAATCTATTAAAGATATTTCAGGAGGAAATTTATTAGCACAACTTTTTGAAATCACTGAGAAATTTAATATGGCAACGCAACCTCCATTACTTCTATTACAAAAAACTATGGTGGTAGTTGAAGGGGTAGCAAGAAAGCTGTACCCTGAAACAAATATTTGGGAGGTTTCTAAACCGGTTCTAGAAAATTGGCTGAAGGATATAAAAAGCCCAAGATCAACTTTTGATACAGCGGTTAACACTTCTTCAGAAATAATTAAAAGAATACCAGATTTACCAAAACTAATGGATAGAGCTGAATATGCTCTCAAATTAATGGCTGAAGGTAAGTTAAATTTGACGGTAGCGGGTAACAGAAATTTAGAAATTGAGCAAATGAAACTCAGAAGCTTTAGAAACAATATCGTTATAAGTTTTTTTGGTATTGTAATTGTCTTTTTATTAGTATTTTAATTATTTATGGAAATCAAAAATAAAAAAATATTGATTATTATTGGTGGTGGAATCGCAGCATATAAGTCGTTAGACCTTATTAGACTGTTTAGAAAGAGTAATAATGAAGTAAAAACAATTTTGACTAAAAGTGGTAAAGAGTTTGTTACGCCATTGTCTATTTCAACTCTAACTAATAATAGAACATTTGAGGATATTTTTGATAAAAGATCTAATAATGAAATTGATCATATATCCCTCTCTAGATGGGCAGATATAATAATTGTATTGCCAACCACCGCAAATTTTATGACAAAGTTGAGTATCGGTAAGGCCGAGGATTTAGCTACAACGGTGATTTTAGCTTCGAATAAAGATATTTTATTAGTGCCCGCTATGAATGTACGAATGTGGGTTCATAAGGCTACACAAAAAAATTTTAGAATTCTTCAAGATTATGGTTACTTATTTCTTGGTCCCGAAAGAGGAGAGATGGCATGTGGTGAGTATGGTGAAGGCAAAATGTCAAGTCCAAGACAAATCTACGCGTACCTTAAAAACTATTTTGACAAGAGGGACATAGTAAATAAGAGGAATTTAAAAGCGATTGTCACAGCTGGTCCCACAAGAGAATATGTTGATCCCATAAGATATATTTCTAATGAGTCGAGCGGTAAACAAGGATATGAAATAGCTTTAGCTCTAAGCAGAAGGGGAATAAAGACAAAATTAATTACAGGACCCTCAAATCTTGTACACCAAAAAGAAATAAAATCAAAAAAAATTTTTACTGCAGATGAAATGTTTGCAGAGGTGAAAAGATCTTTACCAGTTGATGTTGCAGTCTGTGCTGCTGCGGTTTCTGATTTTAAGCCAGTAAATAAAAATAAAAATAAAATTAAGAAAGAACAGGGTTCTAGAAGATATATAGAGATCGAAAAAAATATTGATATATTAGAATATCTTGGAAAAAATAACAGATACAGACCTAAATTAGTTGTAGGTTTTTCAGCAGAAACAGAAAAATTGAACAAAAATTCTTTGATAAAAATGAGAAAAAAAAATTGCGACCTAATTGTAGCTAACAATGTTTCAAAAAAAGATTGTGGGTTTAATTCAGATTATAATGAAGTTTCAATATTTGATAATAATGGAAATATAAGATTAATTAAAAAGAATAAAAAAAGTATAATTGCAAGTAAAATTGCTGATATTATTTTGGACAAACTTTTAATGAATGACAAAAATTTTAATTAAAAGATTATCTAAAAATATTCCTTTACCAAAGTATGAAACAAGTGGCTCTTCTGGAATGGATTTAGCTGCTAATTTAGAAAAAAGTGTTAAAATTGAACCAGGTAAAGTTTCGGTAATCCCAACTGGAATTTCATTATCTATACCACAAAATTTTGAAATACAAATTAGGCCGAGATCAGGGTTGGCATCTAAAGATCAAATATCGGTGCTTAATACCCCCGGAACTATTGATGCTGACTACAGAGGAGAAATAAAAGTAATTTTAATTAATTTAGGTAATAGAACTTTTGTTGTAGAAAAAGGTGCAAGAATAGCTCAGATGGTCTTATGTCCTGTAGTTAAAGCTGAGCTAAGAGAGGTCGATAACCTTGAGACAACTAAGCGAGCCTCTGGTGGATTTGGATCAACTGGAACAAATTAGGCGATGAATTTAAATATCAAAGATTTTAAAAGATTCGAAAAACAAATCATTCTTAAAAAAATAGGCATAAATGGTCAAAAAAAATTATTTAATGCCAGGGTACTTATTGTTGGCATGGGTGGTTTAGGTTGTCCACTTTTAAGTTATCTTGCAGCATCTGGTGTTGGGACTATAGGTATAGCAGATCATGATAAAGTGGAGTTGGGAAATCTAAATAGACAAACACTTTTTACAACAAGTGACATCGGTAAATTCAAAGTTAATCAAGCAAAATATAAAATTGTGAAGATTAATAAAAAAATTAATGTCAAAACTTTTAAAAAAAAGATATCTTTCGAAAACATTAAATCTATTTTTAAAAATTTCGATATAATATGTGATGGTACAGATAATTACGAAACGCGTTATTTAATAAATGATCAATGTAAAAAAAACAAAAAAATACTTATATCTGCAGCTATAAGTAAATATGCCGGGCACTTATATAAATTTAACTTTAAAAAAAAAGGATCATGCTACAGATGTTTTATGCCGGAAAAACCCACTGAAGAAAATAATTGTCAATCAGATGGCATTTTTTCACCTGTAGCAGGTGTGTTAGGTTCCCTTCAAGCGAATGAAGTTTTAAAAACAATATTAGGTTTTAAACATAGTCTAAATAATCAAATGATAGTATTTGACTCCATAAAAACAAATTTCAGAAACATAAAACTAAGTGGTAATCCCAATTGTATAAATAAATGTTTAAAATAATTTCCTGTTCTATTTTATTATTATGGTTCTTGCAAATTTTTTTATACGCGGAGGAATATTTCCTTACTTTGCGAAATGATAAGGTCAATTTAAGGCAAGGTCCATCATTTGAATATCCAATAAAATTATTTTATAAAAAAAAATTTTTACCAGTGCTTGTCCAGGATCAATTTGAAAATTTTAGAAAAATTAGAGATCACGAAAATAATACTGGCTGGATTCATATTTCACAGTTATCTAAAAAAAAGGCTGCTATTACTGTGGATGATAATAAATTAATCTTTAATAAACCCTCAATATATTCTAAACCCAATGCAATTCTTAAAAAAGGAAGACTGTGTAAAATCAAAAAATGCAAGGGAAGTTGGTGTAAAGTAAGTGTTGGGAATTTTAAAGGTTGGGTTCAAAAAGAAAGTTTGTGGGGCTTATTATAAATTTATTTCTTATATTTAGCAGTCCAAACTTTATCTAATATAAAGTACCAAATAGCATTTGCTAATGGTTCTACAATTGCATCAGTCAAAGCCACCATAAAAGATACATCTGCGATTAACATCAACACTGTTATTGCAATAGCAAAGTGACCAATTGTATAAATTATTGTTCTTAAAATAGAACCTTTATTATTCTGATATACGCTTTTTGAGGCTGTTAATATGCCTTGGGTAAACTCTGTCATTTAATTAAATGGATTTTCTAGGACACATGCAACTAAGTGAATTCTGTCTTGTTCACCTCCGTTAAAAAAGTTGTGATATTTTGTATTGTTGGTAATTGTAACTGAGCCATCAGCTGGCATATGTCTACAAACTTCCTCAATCACCATTCTGCATCCTTTATTTGTTATTATAGGTATATGCAATCTTGGTTCTGGATCTCTATGCCAACTGAGAGTAGATCTAGGTTCTTTTAACAATATTCTTACTCTTCCAAGCTTAAAGTGTTTCTTTAAAGTATTATAGACTTCCTCAAAATATGTGTTTTTAAACTCAGGAACTATTTCTGTGTATTTTGACTCATCAATTGCCTTGTCCCTCTCAACTTCTTTACCTTTTTCATCAGGTATAGTCCAGTAAGTACCTCTTACATTGTGACCCTCTGTAGAATTTTTATCCCCTGGAATTTGATTTATAGAAATAGCTCCAAAATTTTTAATTCCTAAAGTGTTGAATTTCTTTTTTTTTAATACAATGTTTAAGTCGGCTTTTAATTTATCAATATCGAATTTCAAATTTGGAACTTTAAAAAAATCATCTTTTATATTCTGATTCAATTTTTCTAAGTTTTGTGTTTTAACAATTTCCATATTAATTTAACTTCTTAAGGTTAACCCTATCTGCGTTCATAATTTTTGTCCAAACTTTAATAAAATCTTTAATAAATTTTTCTTTATTGTCGTCTTGTGCATAAACTTCTGCATAGGATCTTAGAATAGAGTTGGATCCTAAAACTAAATCAGCTCTAGAAGCTGTGAATTTAACTTTTTTAGTTTTGCGATCAATAATATCGTATGAGTTTTTTCCAGTTGGCTTCCATGTATATTTCATATCAACTAAATTTACGAAGAAGTCATTCGTAAGTGCTCCAACTTTATCGGTCATAATACCTTTTTCTTTTGCGCTTGAATGATTAGTGCCTAGCACTCTCATTCCACCTACTAAACAAGTCATTTCCTGTGCAGTTAACCCCATAAGAGAGGCTCTCTCTAAAAGAAGTTCCTCGGGCATTACTGAATAATCGGCTTTGAAATAGTTTCTAAAACCATCATGATGAGGTTCTAGCCATTTAAAGCTTTTGATTTCAGTTTGGTCTTGTGAAGCGTCACCCCTTCCAGGATTAAATGGGACTTTTGCTTTAGAACCCGCTTTTTTAATAGCTTTTTCAAGGCCGACATTTCCTGCTAATACTATTGTATCTGCAATTGTTGCTCCGGTTTTCTTAGCTATTCCCTCAAGCACTTTTAAAACTTTAGAGAGTTTTTTTGGCTCGTTTGCTTCCCATTGGTTCATTGGTTCAAAACGAATTCTTGCTCCATTAGCTCCACCTCTTTTGTCAGTTCTTCTATATGTTCTTGCACTATCCCAGGCAGTGATAATTAAATCACTAGAGCTTAATTTTGACGAAGAAATCATTTTCTTTACTTTGTTCACGTTATATTTCTTTTTAGGTTTTGGAACATTACCTTGCCAATATAAATCTTCTTTAGGAGCCCAAGGTCCGATATAGTTTTCTTTATTACCCATTGTTCTATGAGTTAATTTAAACCATGCTCGTGCGAAAGAATCCTCAAAGAATTTTGGATCTTTAAAAAATCTTTCTGAAATTTTTCTGTACTCTGGATCCATTGCCATTGCCATGTCTGCATCAGTAAACATTAATCTAGCTTTTTTATTAGGATCTCCCAAGTCTCTTGGTTTTTTTTCTTCTTCAAGATTTATTGGTTCCCACTGCCAAGCTCCTGCAGGACTTTTTTTACTTTCCCACTGATAGTTAAGTAAAAGGTCTAGATATTGGTGATCCCACTTATCGGGGTTTGTTGTCCAAGCCCCTTCAAGGCCTGATGTAATTTGATTAGCTCCAGTGCCATTTTCCTGGTTCCAGCCAAAACCTTGTTCATGTATATCAGCTCCAGCAGGTTCTGGCCCTAAGTTGTCAGGATTACCATTACCGTGTGCTCTCCCAATAGAATGTCCTCCAACTGTTAGAGCGGCGGTTTCAACATCATTCATTCCCATTCTTCCGAAAGTTTCACGTACATCCATCGCAGTTCTTACTGGGTCAGGTTTACCCTCAACACCTTGCGGATTCACATAAACTAATTGAAAATGAGAAGCTGCAAGAGGTGCTTCTAAGGATGATCTATCTTGTGGATTCCCATATCTATTAACTGCTAATGGAACTGTCTCTTTCCCCCAGTAAACATCTTTTTCTGGCTCCCATATGTCTTCTCTACCAAACGAAAAGCCAAAGGTTTTAAATCCAGCATGTTCATAAGCCATAGTACCAGCTAAAACCATTAAGTCAGACCAGCTTAATCTATTTCCATATTTTTTTTTAATTGGCCATAAAAGACGTCTTGCTTTATCTAGGTTTGTGTTATCTGGCCAAGAATCTTGTGGTGAAAATCTATGTGATCCAACATTTGGTCTTCCATCAAATTCTCTATAGGTACCAACTTGATGCCAAGTTAACCTAACCATTAATCCGCTGTAAGTTCCGAGATCAGCTGGCCACCACTCTTGGCTATCTGTCATCAATTTTAGTAAATCTTTTTTTAAAGCTTTAAAATTTAATTTTTTAACTTCTTTTTTATAATTATATCCCGGCAGCGGATTCGTTTTTGTATCGTGTTGATGTAAAATATCCAAATTTATACTATTTGGCCAAAGTCTAGCAGTATTAGATTCTCCTGCTTTAGTAACGCCACCATGCATGACTGGACATTTGCCATTATTACTTTTTTTATAATCTACGCTCATAAAACTAGTTTATAATTGTTCTAAAGTGAAAAACAAGCGACAAACTGTCAATTTTTCAAATTTATAAATACCTCAACATTCTTTATTTTTTTACCATTCGGTGCTTTTGGAATTTTTTGAATGACTATATCATTTGCATCAATGTCGATTAATTCTGCAGTTTCACTATCATAAAAGTGATGGTGGTTTGAAACATTTGTATCGAAGTAACTTTTGTTCCCTCTAACTTCGACCTCACTTAAATGCCCGGCTTCTTTAAAAGCATGAACGGTGTTGTAAATAGTAGCTAAAGCAAATTTAGAAGAAGTTTTTTTTGCTAAAAGTTTGTCTAAGCTTTCAATAGTAAAATGAAATGTTTTATCTCTTTCAAACAAAAATTTGGCGATTTCTACTCTTTGTTTAGTTGGTCTTAAACCTGACGATCTCAATTTCTTTAAAATGTCTAATTTTTTCATGTTTTTTTGAAGAATTTTATCAGTTTATAATCATTCTAAAACACAAATATATATGAAACTTTTACTAAATCAAGTAAAACAGTCTCTAAATCATGCAAAAAAATAGTTACAATTATGATGAACTAATTTCGTGTGGAGAGGGAAAATTATTTGGTGAAGGAAATGCTAAACTTCCACTTCCCCCAATGTTAATGTTTGATAGAATTACTGAAATCAAAAAAGACAAAGGCGAATTTAAAAAAGGATATATTAAAGCTGAACTAGATATCAAAGATGACCTATGGTTTTTTGACTGTCATTTTAAAAAGGATCCAGTCATGCCAGGTTGTCTTGGTTTAGACGCTATGTGGCAGTTAGTTGGATTTTACTTGGGGTGGATTGGTGAACCAGGAAAAGGTAGAGCTTTAGGAGTAAATTCTGTAAAATTTACTGGAGAAGTATTAAAAAATATTAAGATGGCTACTTACGAGATTAATATGAAGAGAATTTTAAAAAAAGAGGGTACTGCAGTTGGATTGGCTAATGGAATTTTAAGTGCAGATGGTAAAATAATTTATACAGCAGAGAATCTAAAGGTGGGATTGTTTAAATCATGAAAAGAGTCGTTATCACTGGAATAGGAGTAGTATCTTGCTTAGGTAACAATCAAGAGGAAGTTTATAATTCACTGCTCAATGCAAAATCGGGGATTACTTTTTCTGAAGAGTATAAAGAGTACAATCTTAAAAGTCATGTACATGGAAAACCTAATATCAAACTTGAAGATCATGTTGATAGAAAATTCATTAGGTTCATGGGTCCTGGTTCTGCTTACAACTATATTTCGATGAATGAAGCAGTTAAAGACTCGGGTTTGGATGAGAAAAATGTAAGCAATATTTCAACAGGAATGATCATGGGCTCCGGGGGACCCTCTATTGAGAATGTAATACTTGCAGCTGATAAAACTAGAGAAAAAAGTCCAAAGAGAATGGGTCCATTTGTAGTACCTCGAACTATGTCGAGCACAGCATCAGCAACTTTAGCAGTTCCTTTTAAAATAAAAGGAGTCAATTACACTATTAGTTCAGCATGTGCAACAAGCGGCCATTGCATAGGAAATGCAATGGAATTAATTCAACTTGGAAAACAAAAAATTATATTTGCCGGAGGAAGCGACGAAGTTCATTTTGCAATGACAGCAATGTTTGATGCTATGACAGCTTTATCTTCAAAGTACAATGATACTCCAGAGAAGGCTTCTAGACCTTATGATAAAACTAGAGATGGATTTGTTATTTCTGGAGGTGGTGGTGTTTTAGTTTTAGAGGAATATGAGCACGCAAAATCAAGAGGTGCAAAAATATATGCGGAATTGACTGGTTACGGAGCTACCTCTGACGGTTATGATATGGTAGCTCCATCTGGAGAGGGAGCGGTAAGATGTATGAAGATGGCGTTAAGCACAGCAAAAAATAAAATTGATTATATAAACACTCATGGAACTTCAACTCCGGTCGGTGATATTACAGAATTAAAAGCAGTAGGAGAAGTGTTTGATGACTACAAACCTAAAATTAGCTCGACTAAATCTCTTGCAGGTCATTCGCTTGGAGCTACATCAGTGCATGAGGCTGTCTACAGTTTAATAATGATGAAAAATAATTTTATTGCTGCTTCAGCAAATATTAATGAAATGGATGAGGAGGCAAAAAAATATCCTATTGTTACAAAAGTCGAAAAAAATGTAAACTTAAATTCTATAATGTCTAATAGTTTTGGTTTTGGTGGAACTAATGCTACTCTAGTATTTGAAAAGGTAAAATAATGAGCTTAATGAAAGGAAAAAAAGGTTTGATAATGGGTGTTGCAAATGAACGCTCTATTGCTTGGGGTATATCTCAAAAACTTGCAGACGCTGGTGCAGAATTAGCTTTTACCTACTTAGGTGATGCTTTGAAAAAAAGAGTAATACCGTTAGCAGAAAAACTTAAATCAAATGTCACTTTCAGCTGTGATGTCGAAAAAAAAGAGGAAGTTGTAAAACTTTTTGAAGATATTAAGTCAAAATGGGGAGAAATTGATTTTGTGGTTCATGCCGTAGCTTTTTCTGATAAATCAGAATTATCAGGAGAGTATTTAAATACGACAAGAGAAAACTTTCTTAAAAGTATGTTAATATCCTGTTTTTCATTTACAGAGGTATCTAAGGAGGCTTCAAAAGTTTTGAAAGATGGAGGAAGCTTACTAACACTGACTTATGA
Source organism: uncultured Pelagibacteraceae bacterium (assembly GCA_902535255.1). Taxonomy (GTDB): domain Bacteria; phylum Pseudomonadota; class Alphaproteobacteria; order Pelagibacterales; family Pelagibacteraceae; genus Pelagilacustribacter. Next base: position 13,126 of record CACASQ010000012.1, on the reverse strand, counting down.
GTCCACAAAGGCAATACCTAATTATAATGTAATGGGAGTTTGTAAATCTGCTTTGGAAGCTAGTGTAAAATATTTAGCAAGAGACCTAGGTAAAAAGAAAATTAGAGTGAATGCTATAAGTGCTGGTCCAATAAAAACTCTAGCTGCTTCTGCAATTGGTGATGCAAAGTTTTTATATAAATGGAATGAAGACCATTCTTTTTTAAAAAGAAATGTAGACATTCATGATGTTGGTAATTCTGCCTTATACTTGTTAAGCAATTTAGCTGCTGGTGTTACTGGAGAAATTCATTATGTAGATGCAGGATATAACAAAGTAGGTATGCCAGATCCTAAAAATATATCTTAAGCTGAGGCTTGTTTCATTGACAATTTTACTTTTCCTCTATCAAATCCAACAACTTTAACAGAAACTTCATCACCTTCTTTAACAACATCACCCACTTTTGCTACACGTTTGTCAGCTAACTCAGAGATGTGTACAAGTCCGTCTTGTTTTCCCAAAAAGTTAACAAAAGCCCCAAATTCCATAATTTTAACTACTTTACCTTTATAAATTTTTCCCATTTCAGGTTTAGCAATCAAATTTTTTATGAAATCAATAGCTTTGTTTCTAGAAGCTTCGTCTGGAGCAGCAACAGTTACTTCACCTGTATCTTTAACATCAACCTTAGCGCCTGATGTCTCGACAATTTCTCTTATCGTTGCTCCACCTTTACCTATCACTGTTGCAATATCTTTTTTATCGACTTTAATTGTTTCCATTTTTGGTGTGTGCTTAGAAAACTCTTTTCTTGAAGTTTTAATTGCTTTATTCATTTCACCTAAAATTTGCTCTCTACCAGTTTTCGCCTGATCTAAAGCTTTTTCCATAATCTCAAATGTTATGCCTGTAATTTTAATATCCATTTGAAGGGAGGTAATACCATTTTTAGTACCTGCAACTTTAAAGTCCATGTCACCTAAGTGGTCCTCATCTCCTAAAATATCCGAAAGAACTGAAAAATCATCACCTTCTTTTATTAATCCCATTGCGATACCAGCAACTGGTTCTTTTATTGGAACACCAGCATCCATCAATGATAATGAGGTACCACAAACAGTTGCCATAGACGAAGATCCGTTAGACTCTGTAATTTCTGAAACTACTCTAAGCGTATATGGAAAATTTTCTTTTGTAGGTAATGATGAATTTATTGCTCTCCACGCAAGTTTTCCATGGCCAATTTCTCTTCTACCAGTGCCGATCCTACCACATTCTCCAACTGAAAATGGCGGAAAATTATAATGTAACATAAAATTTGATCTTTGCATTCCCTCTAGACTTTCCAGTCTTTGTTCGTCATCTGTCATCCCAAGAGTGGTAACCACTAAAGCTTGTGTTTCTCCTCTTGTAAAAAGCGCAGATCCATGTGTTCTAGGTAAAACTCCAACTTCACATTTAATTTGTCTTACATCTGCTAAACCTCTGCCATCAATTCTTTTCTTCTCTTTCAAAATCGCAGTTCTCACAATATCTTTTTCTAATGATTTTAGCTGAGACATTACTTGATTTTCTGTAATCGATTCATCTTCAGCAAACATTTCTTTGCATTTGGTCTCTATTTCGGAAATGGCTGTAGATCTTTTTTTCTTATCAATTTCTTTAAAAGCAGTTCTTAATCCACTTTCAAACTTTCCGGCAATTTTCTTTTTAATTTCTGAATGATCAACCTCTTCAACTTCCCATTTAGGTTTCCCGACCTTTTTAGCTAATTTTTCAATTGCTTCAATTATTGGTACAAATTTTTCGTGTCCAAATTTTACTGCATCTAACATTACCTTTTCAGTTAATCCTGAAGTTTCTGACTCAACCATCAAAACTGCATCTTTAGTCCCAGCTACAACTAAATCTAATTCTGAATCTTTTAATTCCTTTACTGAAGGGTTTAGTAAATATTTTCCATCTTTATATCCGACTCTACTCGCAGCTATAGGTCCCATAAAAGGTAATCCTGAAATGGCCAATGCAGCGGATGAAGCAATTATCGACAAAATGTCAGGTTGATTTTCGCTATCATAGGATAGCACTGTAGGCAGCACTTGGACTTCATTCATAAAACCTGATGGGAATAGTGGTCTTATAGGCCTATCAATCAATCTAGAAATCAAAGTTTCAGCTTCCGTGGGTCGGGCTTCTCTTTTAAAATATCCACCTGGTATTTTTCCGGCAGCATAATATTTTTCCTGGTAATTTACAGATAGAGGAAAATAATCTTGCCCTTCAGCTACTTTTTTTGCTGCAACTGCTGTAGCTATCACCACTGTTTCTCCTAAAGATGCTATTATTGCTCCGTCAGCCTGACGAGCTACTTTTCCAGTTTCTAAAGTTAACTTTTTACCATTAACTTCTAACTCTTCCTTATTTATTTTGAACATTATTTCCTTAAGTTTAGTTGTTTAATAACTTTTTGGTAAGAATCTACATTTTTCTTCTTTAGATAAGCTAAAAGCTTTTTTCTTTTATTTACTGAATTTGTTAAACCTAAAGTCGAGTGTTTATCTTTTTTAAATTTTTTAAAATGCTCTGATAATTTTAATATCTTATCAGTAAGTAAGCCTATTTGTATTTCTGCTGAACCAACATCTTTTGAATGTATCGCAAGAGACTTAATTATATCTTTTTTTTTCTTTGTCATTATCTTTATCTTTATTTTTCTTTATAATCTTTTCAATCTTTTCAGCATATTCAAATGAGTTATCTTCAACAAAGGTGAGCTTAGGAAGAAACTTAATATCCAGCCTTTTAGACAGCGCTTTTCTAACAAGATGAGAGTTCTCAGTCAAGATTTTTACTGTTTCTTTAGTATCTACTCCCCCTAATGGAATAACGTAAACTCTGGCTGTTTTAAGGTCTGGTGTCATTCTTACTTCAGTAACAGTTATCATTTTTGAATTTATAGAGGTTATTTTAGCCTCATTTCTTAAAAATAACTCACCAAGATTTTGTTTAACTAATTCTCCAACCCTCAATTGTCGTTGGCTAAATTGCCTTGGAGATGTTTGGTTATTCATTTAAATAGATCTCCTTATTTCTTCGGATAAATAAGATTCGATAACGTCTCTCTCTTTAAAATCCATAAAATCTTTTATGCTAATACCGCATTCATATCCGGTACCTACTTCTTTAACTTGATTTTTTTCTCTAAATATTGACAAAATTTCTCCATTATAAACCACAACGCCATCTCTTATTACCCTTGCTTTAGATTTACTTTTTATTTCACCGCTTATAACTTTTGAGCCAGCAATTTTACCTGCTTTTGATACTTTGAATATTTTTAATATTTCTGCACTCCCGAGAACTGTTTCTTTAATGTCAGGCTCCAGAAGACCAGACAATGATTTTTCAACATACTCGATTGCTTCGTAAATTATATTAAAGTATTTAATTTCAATATTTTGTTCCTCGGCAAGTTTCTTTGCTTCTCTATTTGGCTTAACATTAAACCCTATTAGTAAAGCATTTGATGCCTTTGCTAAAGAGACATCTGTTTCATTAATCATTCCAATATCAGATAAAATAATTTTTGCTTCCACTTCGTTATGATTAATTTTATCTATAGACATTTTTATAGCCTCGCTAGATCCTTGAACATCAGATTTTATTATAATATTTAATTCATCTTTATTTTTAACATTATCAAATAATGTAGTTTTTTCTTTAGAAAGAACTTTATTTTCAACTGAGTCATCTTTCTTAAATTTTGCCATTTCTTTTGCTTTGTCTTCGCTCTCTGTCACTACAAATTCTGCGCCAGCATACGCCGTCCCATTCATTCCTAGAATTTCCACAGGAGTAGAAGGCAAAGCTTCATCAAGCATTTTACCGTCATGATTAATCATTGCTCTGACTTTTCCCCAGGTGTCGCCACAAATAAAGAAATCTCCTTTTTTTAATTTACCATTATTGATTAAAACTGTTGAAACAGGACCTTTACCTTTATCAATTTTTGATTCAATTACAATTCCTCTTGCTTGATCAGACACAGAAGCTTTTAGGTCAAGTAATTCTGATTGAAGAATAATACTCTCCTTTAGTTTATCTAAATTTAATTTTTTAAGTGCGGAGACCTCTACAAAAAGAGTATCTCCACTTAAATCTTCAGCAACTAACTCATACTGCATCATTTCATTTTTAATTTTGCTTATATTTTTTTCCTGTAAATCACATTTATTTATAGCAACTATAATAGGGACTTTCGCAGCTTTGGCGTGTTTGATCGCTTCAACGGTTTGAGGTTTTATACCATCATCTGCGGCAACTACCAAAACAACTATGTCGGTTATCTTTGAACCTCTTGCCCTCATTTCTGTAAATGCAGCGTGCCCCGGTGTATCTATAAAAGTTATAATTTTTTTTTCTGGAGTTTCTACTTGATAAGCTCCAATATGTTGAGTAATTCCTCCATGTTCGCCTGATACAACATTACTATTTCTAAGAGAGTCTAGAAGAGACGTTTTTCCATGATCAACGTGACCCATGATTGTAACTACAGGCGGTCTGGGTTTTATTTCACCCTCTAACTTTTCTTTATTTTTGTTATGTTCTGCTGTAGGTTTTTCCTCAATGATAGGTTTGTGACCAAACTCTTTTACAATATACTCAGCTGTATCTTTATCAATATTGTGATTAATAGTAGCAACAACTTTCATATTTAATAAAAATTTAATTATCTCACTTGATTTTTCAGCCATTCTGTTTGAAAGCTCTTGTATTGTAATCTGTTCAGGTATTTTTACATCTCTGATTACTTTTTTAAATTCTTTTTTGTCCTCACCTTCGGGCTTGGATTTTCTTTCTTTCAACCTCGCTCGTTTAACTGATGCCAAACTTCTTTGCTTAATCTCAATTTCTTCAACATTCAATGCTCTTGAGACAGTGAGTTTAAAGTCTCTTTTATCAACTGGTCCTTTGAGTTTTAGCTTACTTTTACCAGCAGGTTTATTATCTTTTTTAATAAAATCTTTTGTTGCCTTTTGTTCGATAAATTTTCTTGTAAAATTTCTTTTTTTTAAATCCTGCTCGTTTCTATTATCTGAAATATTGCTTTTATTAAATGTTTTATTATTTTTGAATGGTTTTTTCTTTTCTACCGAGTAAGATTTTTTAGTTCCTGAAGATATCGCTGAGGTGTCAATCTTTTTTTTGAGGCTTGAAGAGATCGTAAGTGTTTTCTTTTTATCTTTTTCCATAACATTATTTGTATACAATTTCTCTTGCTGACATAATTAAATCATCTGCTTCTTTTCTAGAAAGTGAAAACTCCTCTAGATAACCTTCGATACGAATTTTTTTTCCTTTAATTTCATCAAAACCGCCTATCAGTTCATCTGATGATAAATCTGCAAAATCGCTAAGTTTTTTTATATTTTTTTGACCTAAGATAACAAGCATTCCTTGAGTTATTCCTTTCAAATTAATTAACTTATCCTCTACTCCTAGTTCTTTTAATTTAAGTGACACTGCCTCTTTTTCTTTTTCTAAATTTTCTTTAGATCTGTTAACTAATTCTTTAGCAGTATCTTCGTCTATTGCCTCGATTTTTGAAATATCCTCCACTTTAGCATTAGCTATATCTTCGATAGACGTAAATCCCTCTGAGACTAAGAGTTGACCTAAAGTTTCATCAACTTCTAAATTCTTGATAAGTGTCTCTGTTCTATCTTTAAATTCGGTTTGCCTTCTTTCTGAGTCTTCTTTATCTGTTAGAATGTCTATTTCGTAGTTGGTTAGTTTAGATGCCAGTCGAACATTTTGACCTCTTCGCCCAATAGCTTTACTTAAATTTTCTTCAGTTAAAATTATGTCAATTCTTTTATTGTCTTGATCAATCAAAACTTTTTGAATTTCAGCAGGCGATAATGACTCTGAAATCAACGTTGGTAAATCTTCTGTCCATTTAATTATATCAATTTTTTCCCCATGTAATTCGTTGACTATAGTCTGTACTCTGCTTCCTCTCATTCCAACGCAAGCTCCAACTGGGTCAATAGAAGAGTCTTGAGAATGAACACATATTTTTGCCCTGCTACCAGGATCTCTCGCAACAGATTTTATTTCAATAGTTCCCTCATAAATTTCTGGGACTTCTTGAAAAAATAATTTAGCTAAGAACTGAGGATGCGCTCTCGACAAGAAGATTTGGTGCCCTTTCATCTCTTTTTTTACTTCGTAACAGTAGGCTTTAACTCGATCACCAGTTTTAAGAATTTCCCTTGGTATCAATTCGTCTTTTTTAATAACACCTTCAGCTTTACCAAGGTCAACGATAACGTTCCCATATTCTAATCTTTTTATTAATCCGCTCAAAATTAAACCTTGTTTGTCAATAAATTCTTCGTATTGTCTATTTTTTTCGGCCTCTTTTACCCTGCTGCTAATAACTTGTTTCGCACTTTGAGCTGCTATCCTGCCAAAGTCTATTTGTGGAAGTTCTTCATAGATTTTTTCACCTACTTTATAATCTTTTCTGTCTTTATCCTTTAGGTCTTTAATAGTTATTTCTCGAGCTGGATCTTCTACAGTTTCAACTATTTCAAGAACTTTTTGGATTTTAATTTCTCCAGTTTCTCTATCGATGATTACCTCTATATTGTTATCGTTCCCGAATTTTGTAAGTGCAGCTTTTTGAATAGCGCTTTCCATTGACCCAATCACAATCTCTTTATCAATGGATTTTTCGTTTGCAACAGCTTCTACTATCCTCAATAGCTCTTGTTTATCTAAACCTCTATTTAACATTTTATTCTTTCCTAAAAAAAAATGGGCAAGTGCCCATTTTGAAATTCTAATAATTTATCTACTATTAAAAGAAAATTACGGTTTTTTCAAGATTACAGTTTAAATAAATCTGCTTTATCTATTTTTTCCCAAGAAAACTCACCTTTATTGGTTGGTTTTCTACCAAAGTGTCCATATGAAGATGTTATCTCATAAATAGGATTATTTAGTTTTAACATCTCTCTAATCCCTCTCGGAGTTAAATCAAAATTATCATTTATAATTTTTTTAATATTTTCAATCTTCGCATGGTCTTCTTGGGCAAGTTTAACAAATATTGATAATGGCTTAGATACTCCGATGGCATAGGCCAATTGTATTAGACATTGTTCAGAAGCACCAGAGGACACGATATTTTTTGCTAGATACCTTGCAGCGTAAGCTGCTGATCTGTCTACTTTTGTGGGGTCTTTTCCAGAAAAAGCACCGCCGCCATGAGGAGCAGCTCCTCCATAAGTATCAACAATAATTTTTCTTCCAGTAAGTCCAGTATCACCGTCTGGTCCACCTATAATAAATTGACCAGTTGGATTTACATATATTTCTTTAGTTTTCAGCTCATCTAAATAATTTTTAGGGATAGACTTGTTAATGTAAGGAATAATTAATTCTCTAACTTTTTTCTGATCGAGCTCTTTAGAATGTTGAGTTGATATAACGACTGAAGTTACTTTAACTGGCTTACCTTTTTCGTACATCATTGTTACTTGGCTTTTTGAGTCCGGTTCAATACCTTGAAGTTTTCCATTTTTTCTATCCTCAGCCATTAATCTTAAAATTTTATGTGAAAAATAAATTGGAGCTGGCATTAAATCTTCAGTTTCTTTACATGCGTAACCAAACATAATACCTTGATCTCCTGCGCCCTCTTCTTTTTTATCATTAGAGTCAACACCCATGGCGATATCTGCTGATTGTTCATGTAAAAAAGTTTCAATATTTACAGTCTTCCAGCTAAAACCTTTTTGATCATAGCCAATATCTTTAATGCAGTTTCTAACTTTATTTATTAAATCCTCTTTATCTATTTTAGGCCCCCTTGTTTCTCCTGCCAATACAACTTTATTTGTAGTAGTTAGAGTTTCACATGCAACTCTTGAAACTGGATCCTTTGACAAGTAAGAGTCCACAACCATATCGGAGATTCTATCGCAAACCTTATCAGGGTGGCCTTCTGAAACGGACTCACTAGTAAAAAGATATTTATTATTTATCATTACTTTTTTTGTTTAATTTAAAGATAAAAACGTATGTTATTAAAAGAACAAAAAATATCAAATCATTTTTATTTTTATTTTTATTTTTAATTAATGGTACTTCTAACTCAATATTCCCTGCTTCGAATGGTTTTAATTTTTTGATTACTTCACCCTTATTGTTAATTATAGCACTAATTCCTTTATTTGCAGATCTTAAAACATACAAGTTGGTCTCAACAGCTCTAAAAATTGCTTTGGCAAAATGTTGATAGGGACCGATAGACTGTCCGAACCATCCATCTTCTGAAATATTAATTATTAAATTTGTGTTTTGATTTTTGTTTTGGGTTAAACTAGTGAATATAATTTCATAACATATTAGCGGTAAGATATTTAAATTTTCTATATTTATGAGATTTTGACTACCTCCTTTTAAAAAAGATCCATAGCCCTCTGTAATCTTTTTTAGACCAAATCTTTTAAAAAAATTTTCAAATGGTAAGAATTCACCAAAAGGGACAAGTTTTTGTTTTTTATATTCTTGAACAATTTCCATGTTATTATTAACAACAATCATACTATTATAATATCCATTCTTATCTTTATCTAACCTGTTTGCCCCAAAAAGGATAAAATGTTTTTTACTAAAATTGTTTAAAAAAGTATTTTTTAATTCTGAAATTTCATTATAGCTATAACCACTAAAAACACCTTCAGGCCAAATAAATAAAGTCTTTATATTTTTAGACGGTTCGCTGTATCTAATTAATTTTTTTAGTCTTGAATGAATTTCCTCTTCTACTAGACCATATCTTAATTCAAAATTTGGGGAAATTACTTTAATCCTATAGCTCTCCACTAATGAAGCAATTTGTTTCTGATTTTTATTTATTGCATGATTTCCGTAGATGTAAAAAATAAAAATAATTGAAGGAATACATAAAATTTGTAAAATTTTTTTACTATTATTTGCTTTTAAAAATAATACCGCGGGAAACATAAAAATTGTAATGATAATTAAGTTAAAACTGAACAAACCCAGAATATTTAATACTTGAATTATTTCAGTCGCCCAGGAGAAGCTATAAGCCCACAAATTCCAAGGAAATCCGGTAAGTATTTTTGCTCTCAGATAATCTGAAAAAGCAAGACCTCCGGACAGCAAAAATATAGAGGATAGATTAAAATTAAGGAATGGACCTATGAGTAAAGTAACAACAGAAAAAAAAATACTTAAAAAAAGAGGTATTACAACCAAGCCAAATGGAATTAAAATCAAGAATGCATCATCAAATGTAAGTGAGTTAGTAATCCAGTGGATACCGCTTAAATAGTATCCAAAACCAAAAAAGGTGCCAAGAATAAATAAATTTTTTTTATAAGGTTTCTTTCTATAAACACTTTTTGATTTTTTTTTAATATAGATAATCAAATAAAAAAAAGATGGTAAAATAAAAAAATTTATTAATGAAAAATTAAATGGTTGATAAGAAAAAAACTGTTAAGGACCCTAAAGAAAAAGGAATTAAATATAAGGTTAATAATCGGCTATTAAGATATTTTTCAATCATCACTTTTTTAAATATGACAAAAACTTCTTCTCAACTTTTGACATATCATAAAAATCTTTATCTTGCTTATGATCATAGCCAAATAAATGGGTTAGACCATGAACCCAAAGTTTATTTAGCTCATGTTTAAAAAGATTTTTATTTGATCGGTTTTTAACTTTGTTTATATTTATTATTATATCTCCTAAATAAATTTCTTTTTCTTTTCTTAATTTTCTTTTTAAATCCTTTTTATTGTAAAAAGGAAACGAGAGAACATCCGTACTTTTATTTTTTTTTCTAAATTTATTATTTAAATTCTTAATTTCTTTGTCACCGGATAAAAGTAATGTGCAAAAAATTCTATTTTTTTTATATTTTTTAAATTTTTTATTAAAATTTATTATTATTTTTTCAAAATAATTTTCTGGACTTTTAATAAACTTATACCAAATTTTATTATTTGAAATAATATTAATTTTTATCATCAGTGCTTTTCATTTGATAAGCCCTAATTATTTTTGAGACTAACGGATGCCTTACAACATCATTGTGGTCAAATTCTATGATTTTAATTTCTTTTAAATTCTTTAATATATTTCTAGACTTAATAAGACCAGATTGAGATTTGTTTATCAAGTCAACCTGAGAGGGATCTCCATTTACAACTAATTTTGAATTTTCTCCTATTCTTGTCAAAAACATTTTGATTTGTGTTTCAGTAGCATTTTGAGCTTCATCTAATATTGCAAAACAATTTTTTAAAGTTCTTCCTCTCATAAACGCTAGTGGAGCAATTTCTATCTCGCCGCTCTCAATTTTTTTATCAATTTTGTCAGCGCCAAATAACTCATATAATGCGTCGTATAGTGGCCTTAAATATGGGTCTACTTTTTCTTTCATGTCTCCAGGCAAGAAGCCTAGTTTTTCTCCGGCCTCAACAGCCGGTCTAGATAAAATGACTCTTTCAATTTTTTTTTCCATTAACATTGTTATGCCAACAGAAACTGCTAGAAAACTTTTACCAGTTCCTGCCGGACCTAGCGACATTATAATATCGTTTTCTTTTAATGCTTTTATATAATCAGATTGTTTTTCTGATCTTGCAATAACAGATTTTCTAGGTGTTTTAATTAATTGCTTAAAGCTTTTCACATTGGATTCTTCTAACTCAATATTTTTTTTCACAGATAGAATAATATCTTCTTTTTCGATTATTTTGGTTAAAAAATATTTATTAACTAAAAACTTAATAGCCTCACAAAAAGCATCAGTGTTAACCTTCTCTCCTTTACATGTAATTGAATTACCTCTAAAAAAAATATTTGTTTTGGTTAGATTAGCTAAGTTTTTTAAATTTTGGTCGAATTGACCAACAATTGACATCAGCATTTCGTTATCAGTTATTTGAATATTAACAGTTTTTTTATCAATTTTTTTTATATTTAAATTTTCCTCTAATTTGCTGATTTCCGACATCGTTAAGCTGCAAAATCCTTTCTTTCTATCTTTGGTTTATGGCTAATTTCTCCAAAAAAAGTATTTTGATTTCCCTTTTGAATTTTCACTTCTATTATTTTTCCGGAGAGATTTTTATCGCTTTCAATAATTACTGAGTTTGAATACTCATCTCTTCCAAAAAATTCATCATTTTTTCCAATTCTGTTCTCAATAAGAACCATCGATTTCTTATCAAACAGGTTTTGTCTATAGTTTATTTTAATCTCCCTAGCTTTATTCTGAAAAATAGTTAATCTTTCTCTTGCAATTTTATCCTCAACTTTTGTCATATTTGCCGCTGGAGTCCCTGGTCTTGGGCTAAAGATAAATGAGTAAGAATTTATGTATTTTACCTTTTCCAATAAAGCTAAAGTTTGATCAAAATCTCTGCCGGTTTCTCCAGGAAACCCAATAATAAAATCACTTGAAAATTCAATACGAGAATTTATTTTTTTTAATTCTTTAATTATATTCATATAATATTCAACGGTATGTCTTCTATTCATCTTTTTTAGAATCTTGTTTGATCCACTTTGTACGGGGAGGTGAATCAACGGCATTAATTTTTTTTGCTTACCATGAACTTCTATTAAATCATTTGTAAAATCTAAAGGATGTGATGTTGAATACCTAATTCTTTGAAGATTATCTATACTAGCAATTTCATTAATTAGATGTGAAAGTTTTTTTCCTTTGTAATTATAAGCGTTTACATTTTGCCCAAGTAAAATAATTTCTCTTGAACCATTTTTTACTAAATCTTTAGATTCTTTAATTAATTCATCTAGTGATCTAGAGAACTCTGCACCTCTTGTGTAGGGAACCACACAGAACTTACAAAATTTATCACAGCCTTCCTGAATAGTCAAAAATGAAGATACATTACTGTTTGAATTTTTAATTTGATTTAACTTATCAAATTTATCTACCACATCAAAATTAGTAGAATTCAATTTTTCAAATTTCTTTTCAATTTTTAAAATCATATCATTTAGGGTTTGATAAGATTGAGGTCCAACTACTGCATCAATATATTTTTCTCTACTTAACAAGATCTCTCCTTCTGCTTGAGCAACACATCCAGTTACAACTACAATTGGTTTTTTCTTATTTCTAAAATTTTTTTTAATTCTTCCAATGTCATGATAAACTTTTTCAGTAGATTTTTCTCTTATATGGCAAGTATTTAATACATAGCAATCAGCCTCTCGGAGATTTTCAGTTTTTTTATAATTAATCTTCTTAACAATATCGTAAATACGATGACTATCGTATTCATTCATTTGGCAGCCGAAAGTTTTTATAAATATTTTTTTTTCCAAGTTATTTTTTGATTTTAGATCCGTACAACTCAAGTTTGTGATCTACGAGATTATAACCTAATTTTTTTGCAATCTTTTTTTGAAGTTCCTCTATATCTTTGTCAACAAATTCTACTATTTCACCACTATTAATGTCTATTAAATGATTATGGTCATCATTAATCTCATACCGAGCTTTTCCAGCTTTGAAGTCATGTTTTATTAAAATACCAGACTCTTCAAAAAGTTTTACAGTTCTGTAGACTGTTGCAATGCTGATTTTATCATCAATGTTAGTAACTCTCTTATGTAGCTCATCAACATCTGGGTGGTCCTTTGACCCATAAACTTCTTTAGACTCAGATAAAACTTTAGCAATAACTTTTCTCTGGTCTGTTAATCTAACCCCTTTTTCTTTACATTTTTGCTCTATAATACTCATAATTCTAATTTAACTTAAATAGATGGGCTTAATCAATTTTTTTTCTATCAAATTTTTTTGGATTAATATCTCTATGTTTTCTTGATTAAAAACCTCTAAATCTGTCGATTTATAACCAAATAACTTTATTTTTTTGGAAATTTCAAGCCCTTTTGCGACTGCTAGAGATATCCTTGTTCCTGAAAAACTGCCTGGACCTTGATTAACTATAATACTAAAATTTTCATCTAATTTTACATTATGATTAGTCAGGAAAGTTAGTATTTCAGCTACTAGATGTTCATTGTTATTCTTATGTTTTAAAACATGTA
>CACASQ010000011.1 GCA_902535255.1 uncultured Pelagibacteraceae bacterium | reverse complement strand
TAGAACTATTCAAAATATTACCGATTTATTGTTAGCCGGTGCAGATAAAGTCTCTATTAATACGGCCGCTGTAAAGAATGTCGATTTTGTTAAGGAAGCTTCAAAAAAATTTGGATCTCAATGCATTGTTGTTGCGATCGATGCAAAAAAAGTTTCAGAAAATAAATGGGAAGTTTTTACACATGGTGGAAGAAATAAAACTGGTATCGATGCAGTGGATTTTGCTAAAAAAGTAGAAGAAAATGGAGCCGGAGAAATTTTATTAACTTCGATGGATAAAGATGGAACTAAATCTGGTTACGATGTTGATTTATTAAAAACAATTACAAATAGTACTAATATTCCAGTGATAGCTTCTGGCGGAGTTGGAACTTTAGATCATTTATATGATGGTATTGTTAAAGGTGGTGCAAGTGCAGTTTTAGCAGCTTCTATTTTCCATTATGGAGAATATAAAATCAAAGATGCTAAAGAATATTTGAATTCTAAAAACGTATCGGTAAGGTTATAAAATGTTTGAAAACTTAGAACAATTAATTAAAACAATCAGAGAGAGAAAAAATTCTTCTCTAGACAAGTCTTATACAAATAAACTTTTGAACGATAAAAACTTAAGTGTTTCAAAAGTAAAAGAAGAAATAGGCGAATTAATAGAATCTGTGGAAAAAAATTCAAATAAGATACACGAAGCTGCTGATGTGGTTTATCATTTGATGGTTTATTTAGAGGCTAACAACATAAAAATTGAAGATGTGATGAGTGAACTTAAGAAAAGGCAGAAATGAGTTACGACAAAAATAATATATTCGCTAAAATTCTAAGGGGAGAAATTCCTTGTAAAAAAGTTTATGAAAATGATCATGTTTTAGCTTTTCATGATATTAATCCTCAAAAGAAAGTTCATGTTTTAGTTATTCCTAAAGGTGAATACGTAGATCTTAATGATTTCAATAACAAAGCTTCAGATAAAGAGATTGTAGAGTTAAATAAAGCCGTGACACATGTTGCAAACTTAATGGGAGCAAAAGACAAAGGGTATCGAGTTTTAACTAATATAGGAAGTGATGGTGGTCAGGAAGTTCCTCATTTACACTATCATATATTTGCAGGTGAAAAGATTGGAAAGATGGTAAGCTGATGGTTTCAAGAGTAAAAAGATACTTTTTAGAAATTAAAGATTTTTCAAAAACAATTGATTTAAACCTGCCAGAAAATTTTCAAATTATTTTAGATGACAAAGATAATTTTCACTTAAATAGATTTTTTTACAAACAAATAGGTGTAGACCACTATTGGAGAGACAGATTACTTTGGTCTGACAGTGAGTGGGTAAAGTATGTTACGAATAAAAACTTAGAAACGCACGTTCTTAAAAAAGGTGAAGATCTTGTAGGATATTACGAACAAGAATATCATCCTCGATCTAATGAAGTAGAGCTTATCAATCTAGGAGTCCTAAAAGAATTCAGAGGATTGAAGCTTGGTTCAACACTTGTAAATCATGCTATTGCAAGTGCATCAAGAAAAAATCCTGAAAGAATGTGGGTTCATACCTGTAGTTTAGACCATAAACATGCATTACAAAATTATAAATCTAAAGGTTTTGAGATTTTTAAAGAAGAAGAAATTGATTTTGTAGCTTAGTTTATTTCAGGCACTTTAAAAGTGCCCCTTTTAAAAATGTCATTTTTAGCAACAATGTTTAGGGAGAAATTTATATTATTGTTGTATTGATCTTTAATCTCCCATCCTTTCAAATCTAGATTTTTTTTGTCAAAAAAAATTGTAATTTCGTTGTCTCCAAAATAAATAAGCTTTATTATTTGATCATTTACTTCTAATTCTCCTAATTGCACAATTTCTAAAAGTTTATCTTTATATAAGATATTTAAGAATGGAGATTTTGAAATAGGATAATGATAAGTTTTATTATACCTTTTTTGCGTTATTGCTAATCTCTTGTTATTAATAACCAGCTCTTTTTTCTTGTCATCAAAGTAATTGCATTTTAATTTTCCAGGAAACTCTAAAAGACAACTACCTTTTTCTGTTTTTTCATTAATTAATTGATCAAATGTAAATTCTAACGAATTTAAGTTATTTAACTGCGCAACTATTTGATCTTTTTCATTAGCTAATAAACTCGTTGTAATTAATAGAAAAAACGAGATCAAAAATGTTTTTTTAAAGGACTTCACGTTTACCAACATGATTTGCTTTACTAACAATACCTTTTTCTTCCATCATATCAATAATTCTAGCAGCTCTATTATATCCGATTTGTAATTTTCTCTGTAAGAAGCTTGTAGAGGCCTTTCCTTCAGCTTTTATAATTTCTACAGCCTGATTAAATAATTCATCCTCATCACCTTCACTTCCAGACGTTAATGAGCTCTCAGTTGTTTCTTGGGAAGTAATCTCTTCCATATAATCTGGTTCACCTTGTGCTCTTAATGAATTTGTAATTTTCTCAATTTCTTGCTCAGAAACATATGGGCCATGAATTCTAACTATTCTGTTTGCCGATGACATAAATAACATATCTCCTTTTCCAAGTAATTGTTCAGCGCCCTGCTCCCCTAAGATAGTTCTGCTATCAATTTTTGAACTTACTTGAAAAGATATTCTTGTTGGAAAATTTGCTTTGATTGTACCAGTTATCACATCAACACTCGGTCTTTGTGTTGCCATGATAATATGAATTCCTGCGGCTCTTGCCATTTGAGATAATTTTTGAATGTAGTTTTCAATTTCTTTTCCAGCTACAAGCATTAAGTCTGACATCTCGTCAACTACTACAACGATGTAAGGCATTTTAAGTTTGTGCTTAGCGTTATAACCATCAATGTTTCTTACTCCTACCTTGCTCATTAATTTATACCTGCTGTTCATTTCTTTGACTGTCCAAGATAAAGCCGACGTAGCTTTTTTAGCATCAGTAATAACTGGTGTTAATAAATGAGGTATTCCTTCGTAAGTAGATAGCTCTAACATTTTTGGATCAATTAAAATAAATTTACAAAGATCTGGACTTAGTTTGTAAAGCAGTGAAACGATTATGGTATTAATACAAACAGACTTTCCTGAACCAGTGGTACCTGCAATTAAAAGATGAGGCATTGAGGTTAAATCACCAACAATTGGCATTCCAGAGATACTTTTGCCTAATGCTATCGGAAGTCTAACATCTTTTTTTTGAAACTTATCGTAAGAAATTATTTCTCTTAGTGCTACGCTCTCTCTTTCCTCATTTGGAATTTCGATTCCAACAGTATTTTTTCCTGGGATGACAGAGACTCTTGTAGAAGTTGAACTTGTATTTCTTGCTAAATCCTCTGATAAATTAATAATTTTTGAAACCTTTACACCTGGTGCAGGTTCGAATTCATAAAGGCTTACTACAGGACCATTATTAATTGTTTTAATTTTTCCATCTATACCAAAATCTAATAATATTTTTTCCATAAAGTCAGCATCTGGACGATTTTTATTTCCATCAGAACTAAGTTTAGATAAATTTTTTTCTAAATAATTTATATCTGGTAATTTATATTTAGTTTTCGTAGTAACTTGCTCTGTTTTATAACTTGTATCAGTTTCAAACGAAAAAGATTGCTGAGGTTTTTCTAAAGTCTGTGGCTGATCTTCAATATTAATTTTACTAAAATCTGGTTCAATATTTTCTACAGGTTTTCTTCTAAAAAGTGAGATAATTACTGAGAATACTTTTTTATAATTTATATCAGCTGAAAATGAAAAAAAAATTATAGTTAATAAAAGTAGTCCATAAATTGAATATGTATTATCAATCCATGGAGCCCAAGTATTAATAATGTTGTATGTCATTTTTCCAACAAAACCTGAATTACCATTATCAATTAACCAAAAAGAATTATCGAATGTTAAATAGATAAAAACAGTGCCTACGGTTAAATAAGCTACAACTAAAAATAATTTTAAGATTATTCTTTTTAATTCTTTCTTTATTATCAAGTCTAATCCCCAAAATAAAAAGTTAAGTAATAATAAAAAAGAGGCCAATCCAAAACTTTGTAATAAGAAATCTGCAATGCTGCTTCCATAAATCCCAAAAAAATTTTGGATCTCAAAACTTCTATCTCCATAAATAAATGAAGGATCTTCAGGAGAATATGTTGTAAAGGCGATTGCAAGTGCGACACTTGATAAAACTAAGATTAAACCTAGTAATTCAAAGGTTCGCTTTTTCAAAAAATTTGTTACACTATCTAAAAAGTTTGTATTCATCACGAATCGATTACGTACTTTTTACCATTTTTATGAAAGTGTTAAAAATTGTTATATGATAAAACAGAGAATATGCATTGTAGGAGACGGCCTTTCAGGCTTAATGACTGCTGCAATTTTAGCTAAAGTACCTGGTATAGAGGTAAATCTAATAGCAAAAAAAGGTACAAAAAACGCAGATAAAAGAACAACTGCCATTTCTGATACAAATTTCAAGTTTGTTAATCAAAATATTACTACTTTAGGACAAAAATTCTTTTGGCCCTCAAAAAAAATTGAACTTTTTTACGAAACTTCTAAAGAAAAAATAAATTTTTTAAATCTTAACGAAGCCAATTCTAATCTAATGTACGTTTTTGAAAATGACAAAGTTAAAAGTTTATTATTGAAAGAGATTTCAAAAAATAAAATTAGATTAATAAAAAAGGATGTGAAAAACCTAGAAGAGTTGAAAAATTATGATTTAATTATCCTCTGTATAGGCGGACAATCTAAAATTTATGATAAAATAATTAAGACAAGATCTATTAAGAAGAATTATAAAGAAGTAGCTATAACAGGCTATGTAAAGCATAATTTCAAAACTTTAAACACAAGCCAATTTTTTTTAAAAGAAGGACCATTAGCCATACTCCCTTTTTCAAAAAATTATTTCTCATTTGTTTGGAGTGTAAAAAAATATTTCTTCGAGAATAATTCAAAAAAAATTATAAATTTAGTTAAAGAAAAAATAATAGAGATACTAAAGTGTAAACAAGATATAACTATTAGTAATATTCAGTCCTATCCAATCTCACTAACTTTAAGAAGACAGTATCATCAAAAAAATATATTAATTCTTGGAGAGGGTTTGCACACTATTCATCCTGTAGCTGGACAAGGTTTTAATCTTGTCCTTAGAGATATTAAAAAATTAAAAGAAATTATTAAATATTATGCGGGGCTTGGTATATCTATAAAAAATAGTTATGCATTAAATGACTTTTATAATAGCAGAAAACCTGAAAATACTATCATGAGTTTAGGTGTTGATGCTACTCATAGCTTCTTTAAACAAAATAAATATTTAGATCCCTTCAAAGAAATAATTATAAAAAATATTAAGGACAATGAGACATTAAAAAAATTCAGTAAAATAATCTCTAATCGAGGTTTATCATTATAATTCAATGAACATTTATGCCTTATCTTCGGGTAGAGGACCCTCCGGAATAGCTATCGTTAGAATATCTGGTAGTGAAACACTTAAGATTTGTCAAAACTTGACCAAGTTTAAAGATATTAAGTCAAATGAAGTAAATTTTTGTAAGTTTTATGACCCTAAAAATGATAATGTATTAGATCCAGAGGCTCTATTATTGTGGTTTCCCGGGCCAAATAGCTATACTGGTGATGATTTAGCAGAACTACAAATCCATGGAAGTAACGCAGTTATAAACGCCTTATTAAGAGTTCTCTCCGAGCAAAAAAACTGCAGACTAGCTGAACCTGGCGAGTTCACAAAAATTGCTTTTCAAAACGATAAAATTGATTTGTTAAAAGCAGAAAGTATAGGAGATCTAATCCATTCCGAAACAGAACTACAAAGACAGCAAGCAGTAAAATTAGTTCAGGGAAACGCATCAAATTATTATAATGACTTGAGGGAAAAAGTAATAAAATCTCTTGCTTTTATAGAAGCAAAAATTGATTTCGCAGAGGAAGATCTTCCAGAAAAAGTATTAAAAGATGCCCACAAATCAATCAAAGAAATTCACTCAGAAATTACTAAAATTATTGAGGATAATAAAGTTGGAGAAAAAATTAGAGACGGTTTTAGGGTTTCGATTATAGGAGAAGTTAATGCTGGAAAATCATCATTATTAAATCTATTATCTAAAAGAGAAGTAGCAATTGTTTCAGATGAGGCTGGCACAACTAGAGATGTTATAGAAACTTATTTAAATTTAGATGGATATCCTGTTCTTCTAGCTGACACTGCCGGTATAAGAGATACTAAAAATGAGGTAGAAAAAAAAGGAATTTCATTAGCTCTCGGAAAATCAAAAGAAGCAGACTTAAATATAATAGTTATTGATAATTCATCAAAAAAAATTAACAAAGAAATACAGAATATGATTAATAGAGATACTATAATTTTTTTAAATAAATCAGATGTTTCAGATAAGCAAAATCATAAATTTAATGTTGACACTGTCTTAGCTTCAGTAAAAAATAATAAAAATATCGATAAATTAATAGATTTGATTAAAGCTAAGTTAGGCAAAAAATTTTCTTCCAATAATAGTGCTTTAATCACTAGAGAAAGGCACAGAGTTAAGCTCAATGATTGTTTAAAAGAAATTGATAAGTTTCTTAAAAAGGACCAAAACAAAGACCTTGAATTAGCAGCAGAAGACCTAAGAATGGCCACTCGACACCTTGGTAGCATCGTCGGTAAGGTAGATGTAGAAGAAATACTTGGATCTATATTCAAAGACTTCTGTATCGGTAAATAAAATACCACTTGTATTCTTAATCTAGACGTTTACATTCACAACATGACAAAACAAAGTTATGATGTAGTAGTTATAGGGGGCGGACACGCCGGGTGTGAGGCAGCGGCAGCATCGGCTAGAATGGGCGTAAATACTGCTCTTTTTACTCATAAAAAAGAGACTATTGGTGAGATGTCATGTAATCCAGCCATTGGAGGACTTGGAAAAGGGCATTTGGTTCGAGAAATTGACGCTTTAGACGGTGTAATGGGCGTTGTAGCAGATAAATCGGGTATTCAATTTAGATTACTAAACAGAAGTCGTGGACCGGCAGTTCAAGGACCAAGAACACAGTCGGACAGAGCTCTTTATAAGGAGTATATGCAAAAACTATTACTAAATTATAAAAATTTAGAGGTAATCGCAGACCCAGTAATCAAATTCTTATTTGAAAATAACAAAGTTATAGGATTTGTTTGTCAGAGCGGCAAAGAAGTAATGACTAAAGAATTAATACTGACTACAGGAACTTTTTTAAATGGTTTAATTCATATTGGTGAAAAACAGATACCAGCGGGTCGGTATGATGAAAAACCATCTACGGGTTTGAGCGAACAATTGTCAAAATATAAAATTCAAATTGGAAGATTAAAAACTGGAACACCTCCTAGACTAGATGGAGATACAATTAATTATGACGATTTGGAAATGCAGCCTGCAGATGATGATCATTACTATTTTTCTTTCCTAACGCAAAAGATTGATAATAAACAGATTAAATGCGGTATGACTTACACAAATACTGATGTTCATAAAATTATAAGTGACAATATTTCGAGGAGTGCCATGTATTCTGGCAATATTAAAGGAGTTGGTCCAAGATACTGTCCATCAATAGAGGATAAGATCGTAAAATTTAAAGAAAAAGGGAAACATCAGATCTTCTTGGAGCCTGAGGGATTAAAGGACAATACTATTTACCCAAATGGTATATCTACTTCTCTTCCAGAGGAGATACAACTCAAAATACTCGCTAAAATCAAGGGTTTAGAGCAAGTCAAGATGAAGCGAGCTGGATATGCAATTGAGTACGATTATGTGGATCCTAGGGAGCTCAAAGCAACATTAGAAACAAAAAAAATTAATTCTTTATTCCTTGCCGGGCAAATCAATGGAACTACAGGTTATGAGGAAGCTGCGGCTCAAGGATTAATAGCTGGAATTAACGCTGCTTTAAAAATTAAAAATCAACAAGAATTTATCTTAGATAGATCAACTTCTTATATCGGTGTGATGATTGATGATCTTATTACAAAAGGAGTTACAGAACCTTACAGAATGTTTACGTCCAGAGCTGAGTATAGACTAACTCTTAGAGCAGATAATGCTGATCAAAGACTTACAGATTTTGGTATCAATTTAAATTTAGTAGGATCCGAGAGAAAAAGAGTATTTTGTGAAAAGAAAAAAAATATTTTCGCTCTTAATAAAATTTTAAAAAATAATTTTCTAACACCTAATCAAGCTAGGAAGTTTGAAATTAAAATTGCTATGGATGGAGTCAAAAGATCTTGTTTAGAGATCATGGGCCAGCGAAAAGTAAATATGGCAAAAATAAGGCAAGTATTTCCCAATATTCCTAGTTTTGCGAGGTCTATAGAAAACCAAGTTGTAACTGATGCTCATTATATGGGTTACTTAGAAAGACAAGCAAAAGATATAGCGTCTTTCAAGAAAGATGAGTCTGTTGTGATACCGGAGGATATTAATTATGGTAAACTGAGCGGCTTATCCAATGAAATTAAGAGCAAACTTTCTCAAGTTAAGCCAAAAACGCTAGGTCAAGCTATTCGTATAGATGGTGTTACTCCTGCCGCTGTAATTATTCTTCTTTCACATATTAAAAAACTTAGATATAAAGCTACTGCTTAATGCAGCAGCTAGAAGTTATAAAAATTCTAAAAAAAGATCTTAATTTTGCTGCTAGTTCTATTGAAAAGCTTAAAGAATTTAAAAATTTAGTCTTTAAGCAGAATAAAAATTATAATTTAATAGCTAAAAGCACTGAAAATCAGATTTGGGAGAGACACATACTTGACTCAGCACAATTGGTTAAGTTTATAGATTTTAACTCGAATTCATTGGCTGATTTAGGAACCGGTGCAGGATTTCCAGGGCTTGTAATAGAAATTTTCAATAAAAATAAGGCTTTTCACGTGAAATTATACGAAAAATCACCAGTAAAAAGACAATTTTTAAAAGGAGTGATTAAACAATTAAGTCTCAATTCTGAGGTATTAGGAGATGTTCAAGATGAAGAATTGAATTCAGAGACTATTGTCTGCAGAGCTTTTAAAAAATTAGACAAAGTAATACAAGTTTCACGTGAAATCGCTAAAAAACCGCATAAATTGATCATTTTAAAAGGTCAAAATGCACAGGAAGAGTTAAATAAATCTTTAAAAACTAAAAAATACACTTATAAATTAGAAAAAAGTATTACAAATGAGAAATCTAAAATTATTTTAATGCAAATTGATTAAGAATGGCAAGACCTACAACTTTAGCAATTATAAATCAGAAGGGTGGAGTAGGAAAAACTACCACTGTTATAAATTTAGCTGCCTCACTGTCCATTTTGGGTCAAAAGAATTTAATAATTGATTTAGACCCTCAAGGCAACGCCACAACTGGTCTCGGAAAAACCAACAATGAGGAAGAAAAAAATATTTATAATCTTTTAATTAAAAAAATTAATATTCAAGAAGTAATACAAAAAACTCAAATTCAAAATTTAGATCTAATAGGTTCTCACGTGAACTTATCTGGTCTTGAGGTAGAAACAGCCAACGACTCTAATAGAGCATTCGTTTTAAAAGAAATTTTAAAATCTGAAAAAAAAGGGTTACTTGATGAATATGATAATATTTTTATAGATTGTCCACCTTCATTAAGCCTGCTTACAATTATGGCTCTCGTAGCCTCTGATGAACTTTTGGTTCCCTTACAAACCGAATTCTTTGCTTTGGAGGGTATTACTCAACTTGTGAAAACAATTGATAGAATAAAAGAAAACCTTAATCCTGATCTAAGAATAAGAGGAATTTTGTTAACTATGTTTGATAAAAGAAATAAATTATCTTCAGAAGTTGATAGAGAAGCTAGAAACTACTTTAAGGATAAAGTTTATCAAACAGTTATTCAAAGAAACGTGAGGCTATCAGAAGCGCCATCGCATGGATTACCTTGTGTAATTTATGACAAGAATTGCGTTGGCAGCAAGTCATATTTTAAACTTGCAGAAGAATTTATGAAGAATAATAAAATAGAAAGCGCTGCATGAGCTCGGGAAAAAAAAAAGGATTGGGTAGAGGTTTATCAGCTCTATTTGGTGACCAAAAACCAGCTGAAAAAACAAGAGAAATCAACAGTATTTCTAAGGTATCAATTGGGGACCTAAGTAGAAATCCTTATCAACCTCGTCAAAACTTTAGAGAGGAAAAGCTTGAAGAATTAGCAAACTCAATAAAAAAAAATGGGGTCATTCAGCCAATAGCTGTTCGTCTCAAAAAATCAGAGCCTGGAAAATATGAAATAGTTGCAGGCGAGAGAAGATGGTTAGCAGCACAAAAAGCTGGATTACATGAAATTCCTGTAACTATACTTGATTTAAGCGATGTGGAATCTTTAGAAGTTGCAATTGTCGAAAACATACAGAGAGACGATCTTAATCCGATTGAAGAGGCTAGAGGCTATAAAAGACTAAATGAAGAATTTAAATATGATCATGATAGTATATCGAAACTTATGTCAAAAAGTCGAAGCCACGTAAGCAATACTTTAAGATTATTAACATTACCAAAAGATGTAGTTGCTATGCTAGAGGAAGGAACCTTAACCTCTGGTCAAGCTAGACCATTAATTGGGATTTCCAACGCATCTTCCATTGCTGAAGAAATAGTTTCTAAAAATTATAGCGCAAGAAAGGTAGAATATTTAACAAGAACTAAAAAAGGCAAGCATGAAAAAGAAATAGATACCAATATTTTAAAAACACAGGAGAGAATAGAAAAAATTTTAGGCCTAAAAGTAAATATTTTAAATAAAAAAAATAATTCCGGCAAAATTACAATCCAATACAAAGATCTAGATCAATTTGATCTAGTTGCTAATTTACTTACTAAGAATTAGCTGTATCACAGATATCTACTAGAAGTTTCTTGAATAATATATTTTTATTTATTGTTGAATTTGATTTTATATTAATCTCTAAATCGTAAGATTTATCCAAAATATATTTAATTTTGTTTTGACCCCATCTCTTAGCCTGAATTGTAAAATTTTCTTTATCTTTCCAAAAAATTGGAGGCTTTAAATTACTAATAGATTTCTCTAAACCCCCGTTTTTCGACATTATCTGAACTTCATTGAGTTTATATAGTCTTTGATTTATCAAATTTAGGTAATAATTTATTTTTTCTTGTTCAATCAAAGTGTCGTTAAGTAATTTGTTTGTTTTAACTTTGTTCCCTTTAAATATTTCATCTTTTAAATTATTAAAATTTTCATTTAATCTGACATCTAGAAGTTGCTCTAATTTATCTGTATTTAATTCTTTATTTAGAAAAAATAGTTTAATTTTTTCTAATTCATTATACAATTTTGATCTTTCCAAATTACAGTTTTCAATTATTAAATTTAAATTTTGTGGAGTAAGATTCTTAAAGCCTTTTAATTCTTTTTGAATTAAATTTCTGATTGATATCAGATTATCCTCGTAGCACGGTACCGCACCAAAATTATTTGCTTTTTCAAAGAAATTTCTTATTTTTGATTTTTTATCCAGCAAGCCTGCAAAACAAATTAGCTTATTATCACCTATACTATCCAAAGAGGTTTGTAAATCGTCAATTATTTTGTCGCTAACGTCTTCTATAAATATTATTTTTTTATCTTCGAATAATGATGCATTATTTATTTCTTTTGCGAGTAGGTTAGCATCTTTAATAATTTCTTCGTTAGAAAAATTTATTTTTAAAAAATTTTTACCAAGATCTTTTATTTTCTTTTTAAAATAATTTTTTAAACCTAAATTTTCTCCATAAAAAAGTATAGATTTATTCTTAAATAATAAATTATCATCACTTTCTAAAATATAACTTTTATAAATCATTTGTAATCAGTATTAGTTTATTAAAAAATTGATCGGTGATTCTATCAACTAAAATCCTCTCTAAGTTATTCCGATTACTTATATTTTTTGATTGCTCATCTGAAACATTATAGTCACCGTTTTGTGATAAATTAAATGTTTTAATTTTATTTTTATTAATAAAATTGACTTGTATCTTCGTATAAATATTGATTTGATATTTCGTAATTTCATTCTTAATATTTTTTTCTTTTACACTTCTCTTACTCGACGACTCTATTGAAAGTGCCACAATATTTTGTGAAGATTTATCGCTCAAGAAATTTCTAATTTTATTTTTAATAAGAAAATTGATTTTTTTATTACCTGTGGCTTCAATAGAACTAATTGATAAATCTGATAGTTTAGATTTATCTAATACTTGATACCCGCAGCTAGAAAGTATCAAAAAAGCAAAACTAGAATATAGTAAATATTTGAAATTTGTCATTGACCCTGAGTTATATAATTTATAATTTTGTTTTTAACAAATATAGTTTTAACAACTTTCTTTGACTCAAGATACTTTTTCGCTTTGGAATTTCTAAGTATTATTTTGTTGATTTCTTTTTCAACAAGGTTTGATTTAACTTTAATTATATCTCTTGTTTTCCCGTTGATTTGGACCGCTAAATTAATTACGTCTAAGATGTTATTTTTATCAATTTTTGGCCATGAATTAACTGTTTGACAGTTAAATAATTCTAGACACTCATTAGCTAAATGAGGCGTAAAAGGTAACATTTGTTTCATAATCTTTATTATACAGTCAGTTAAAGTTTGTTTACTAACTTTTAAATTTAAATAATTTTTAAGAGAATTGTAAACTTGATAAAAGTTGGCAATCGTAACATTAAACCTGAAATTGTTTATAGAGTCATCTATTTTGATCACAAAATTATTTATTTCTAAAGTAACCTTTTTGTTTATCTTATCATCAGAGACGCCCTCTTTTTTTTGAGAAATTAGATAATTTAAATTCCAAATTTTCTGTAAAAATTTATTCGCAGAGTCTACTCCTGAGTCTGACCATTGGACGTCTTTTTCCGGAGGGCTGTCCGATAAAATAAACCATCTAACAGCGTCAGCTCCATATTGATTTATCATAGTTTCTGGATCAATAGTGTTTTTTTTAGATTTAGACATTGACTCAGGAGGTCCGACTAATACTTTACTTTTATCTAATTTCTTAACAATATTATTATTGTCAATTTTTTCAATTTCATTTGGATATAACCAATTTCCTTTTTCATCTTTATAAGACTCATGACAAACCATTCCTTGGGTAAACAAATTTTTAAAAGGCTCTGAGATATTAAAATCTTTATTGCACACATTAATACCTTTTGTAAAAAATCTAGAGTATAATAAGTGAAGTATTGCGTGTTCTATCCCACCAATATATTGATCTACGGGCATCCAGTATTTGACCTCTTTCTGGTCGAATGGTGAAAGTTTATGATTAGGAGAACAAAATCTTAGAAAATACCAGGATGAGTCAACAAATGTATCTAAAGTGTCAGTTTCTCTTACTGCCTTCTTACCCGTAGATTTTTCAACAGTATATTTCCATTTAGGATGAGCATCCAATGGATTTCCCTGAGATTTTAAATCAATATCCTCCGGAAGCTCTATAGGTAATTCGCTTTTGTCAACGGGTACTACTTTTCCATTTTCTAAGTAGATCATAGGTATAGGGCAACCCCAATACCTCTGTCGTGAAATACCCCAGTCTTTTAGCCTAAATAAAGTTTTTCTTTGTCCTAAACTTAATCTTTCTATTTCTTCAATTACCTTATTTTTTGCCTTTTCAATATTCAAGCCATTAATAAAATCTGAATTAATCATTGAACCTGTTCCAGTGTATGCTTCGGTTAATTCACTTTCCTTTCCATCAGATACAACCTTTATAATTTCTAATTTATATTTTTTTGCGAAATCGAAATCTCTTTGATCATGACCAGGGCATCCAAAAACAGCTCCAGTTCCATAATCCATTAGGACGAAATTAGCAAAATAAACTGGAATTGTTTTGTTTTTTATAAATGGGTGCTCAACTTCTAAATTAGTCTTGTATCCAATCTTATCTGCATTCGCTAACGCCTCCTCAGTTGTTCCCGATTTATTGCATTCTTTTTTAAACTCTTTATATTCTTTTAAATTTTTAAAATTTTCACTTAATGGATGATCTGCCGATAACGCTATAAAGCTAGCTCCAAAAATAGTGTCAGGTCTTGTTGTAAAAACCTTAATTTTCTGACCTTTATTTTTTATATTAAAATTGATTTCACAACCGAACGATTTTCCTATCCAATTCTTTTGCATCAATTTAACTTTTTCAGGCCATCCTTCTAAATTATCTAAATCTTTGAGGAGATCGTCTGAAAATTTAGTAATATTGAAAAACCATTGTGACAATTTTTTTCTTTCGACTACTGCATTTGATCTCCAGCCCCTCCCGTTTATTACTTGTTCATTTGCTAAAACTGTTTTTTCAACGGGATCCCAATTAACATAGGTTTCTTTTCTTGAAACTAATCCTTGATTATAAAAATCGATAAATATTTCTTGTTGATGCTTGTAATAATCTTTATCACAGGTGGAAATCTCCAAATCCCAATCAATAGAGAGCCCAAGCATCTTCAATTGTGATTTCATTGTTTCAATATTTTTATTTGTCCAAACTTT
The DNA here is from genome assembly GCA_902535255.1 of uncultured Pelagibacteraceae bacterium. Classification (GTDB taxonomy): domain Bacteria; phylum Pseudomonadota; class Alphaproteobacteria; order Pelagibacterales; family Pelagibacteraceae; genus Pelagilacustribacter. The sequence goes on along the minus strand of CACASQ010000011.1, from coordinate 11,936 downwards.
AGGATGTAAATTATTTGATTTTGAGGCATTTTCAGCCGGTAATCCAAAGGAGTCCCAACCCATAGGGTGAAGAACATTAAACCCTTTCATAAACTTATATCGAGCTATAACATCTCCAATCGTATAGTTTCTAACGTGCCCCATATGTATCTTTCCTGACGGATAAGGAAACATTTCTAAACAATAAAATTTATTTCCACTTTTATTTAAAAGTTTTTGATTGGAAAAAACTTTTTGCCATTTTTTTTCAATAGCTTGAAAATTAACTCTTTCCATTTAAATTATTTTTTTTTCTTTTTGCTTTCCTCTTGTAAAAGGCTAGCTTTTTTTATAATTGTGGATCTTAATTCTTGACTTATTTTAGTATCATTTAAAATATTCACTTTACATGCAGTTGAATTGTTTGGACATATTTTTTTATGAACAATTATTTTTAAACTGTCGCTTCTTATTTCATTAGAAAGAAAACGAATTGTTATTTTTATTGACTCGTTTTCGGAATTATTATCTGTATACCAATCAGAAATAATCATTCCTCCTGAATAATCTACTGTTGTCATAGGTAAAAAATCTAAAACCTCGAGTGATGCTCTCCACATTGGGTTAGATGTACTAAACTCGTAGTTTGTTCCACCACGTTTCATCAAACCTCCTACAGAAACTCCTCTACCTTCCTCAATATTTTTACGTGCTCTATCCTCACCTCTAACTGGATTTTCTCTAGCGTCGCTATATTTATATAATCCTTTACAGGAGGTAAGTGCCATCAATGAAATGAATGCAAAGATAATGTGCTTTTTAATATTTTTGTTCATTAACTCCTAAAATTACTTGGTAAAATTACATAAATTAAGTATTTACCCTATTAAAAATTAAGTTAAAGCATATTTTAACAAATAAGCCTTTAAAATAAGGGTTTTTATTAGTGGTAAAATTGCAACACTATACTGAAATATAGCTTAAAAGGGGCTTTTTTGGATTATAGCTCATCATTTATCGAATAAATTCCGAACAGTTATTTTTTATAAAAAATAATAATTTAACAAAGGAAAATATATGAAAAACTTAATGAAAATGTTGTTAGTATCACTAACAGCCGTTTCTTTTTCAGTAGCAAATGCTGGTGATCTTTCAATCACTGGTGATGCTAAAGCTTCTTACTCTATTACATCAAGTGATGGTGCAAGTGGTAAAATTGAACAAGGAAAAGGTTTAGGTGTATCTAACGAATTTACTTTATCAGCATCAGGTGAGTTGGATAACGGTATGACATGGAGCTATGCTCAAGATATCGACGGTGCAACTGCACAGGATGATGGTAAATTAACACTTACAACTGACTTCGGTACAGTTGGTGTGTTTATTTCTGAAGGTGGATTAGATACAGATAACACTGCATCTCAATCAGTAGTATCAAGACCGTCAGACACTTCATACAATGAAGGAATGTTTGATACTTTTGATCTAAGTGGTCACAATACACTACAATACCACACGCCAGCAGATCTATTACCATTCGGTATTACAGCTAAGATCGCTTATGCACCAGCTGCATCAAGCGCTGCGTCATTAAACAGTTACAAAGCGACTGGTTCAGCAAACGTAGGAACATTCACAGCTTCAACAGCTGCGTTTAGTTCTACAACTGCACCTTTCGGACAAACATCAATCATGGGTAAAACAGCAACTCACTACCAAGTGAAAGCTGCTCCAATCGATGGTTTAACTGTTGGTGCTGACTATGTTGATTACGACGGTGTTGTAAACTCTACAACTCAAAGTCCAGAGTCAGGATCGTACTACGCTACTTACGCTGCAGGTCCGTTCTCAGTTGGTTACAGCAAAAACTTTACAGCTTTTGCAATCAACGCTTACGATGGTGACTTAACAGAGTCAGTTGAAGGTACAAAATACTCTGTTGCGTTCAACGTAAATGATAATTTATCTATCTCTTACGAAAACGAAGAGTCTAACCCAGACAACCAAACTGCAACAACGGCTAACTACACATTAGAAGCAACTGGTATTCAAGCTGCTTACACAATGGGTGGAATGACGTTAGCAATTGCACAGAACGACTTTACAAACGCTCAATATACAGACGGTCTTAACGTAAAAGACACTGTATTTTCAGTAGCAATGGCGTTCTAATTACGTAAGTAATTAAAATTTAAAAAAGCCGGCTAAATATTTTAGCCGGCTTTTTTTTTATCTCAGTCATTAAGGCAAAAGAATCACAGTTTACAATTTTCATCTTGTTAATATTTGAAGTACTTATCCCTCCTAAAGCAACGATTTTTTCGCGAACATTGGTAACATAAAAATTAAACCTATTTATACCTAAATAATTCATTTCAGGCTTATAAGACACCTGAAATAATCTTGATAGAAAAATATATTTACAACCCTGTTTTATTTTTAAATTTATTTCTTTAATATTATGTGCAGCCCCTATTATTATAAAGTTACTTTTCATATAATTTAAATATTTTAAATCTTTGTTATACGCTGATAGATAAATTCCATCAGCCTTCAACTTTGAAGATAGATTATAATCATTAGCAACAAAAAATTTTATATCTTTAGACTTACATTCTTTTCTGAAGATTCTTAATCTATGTAAATCTCCAAGTTTTTTATTATTCCTGTAGATTATATTAAACTTGAATCGTTTTTTAATGTTTTCTAAACTTATATCTTTGATATTTTCTATAATAAGAAAATATTTGTTTTTAAGGATAACCATATGGCTAACATAATTGAAAGTTTTAACAAAATAAATTCTAATATTAAAAAACTAAGTCCCAATAGGGCAGTTAATATTGTTGCAGTCAGCAAAACTTTCTCATTAGAGCACATCATGCCATTAATCAATTTCGGCCATCAACATTTTGGCGAAAATAAAGTGCAAGAGGCTTCTGCGAAGTGGAAGCTTCTGAAAAATGAAAGAAAAGATTTAAAATTACATATGGTAGGTAAACTTCAAAGCAATAAAGCTAAAAGTGCTGCAGAATTATTTGATTATATACACTCTCTTGATAATCAGAAGCTTGCTGATATTTTTTCTAAATTTGAGAGAGAAAATGATAAAAAGTTGAAATATTTTATTCAGGTTAATATAGGAAACGAAATTCAAAAATCTGGTGTTCCAATAAACGAGATTGATGGATTCTATACCTATTGCACTAAAGAAAAAAATCTTAATATTTTAGGACTAATGGCAATACCACCTAATGATCAAAATCCAAAAAAATATTTTAAAACTCTTAGCGATTTAAATGCATCTTTAGGTTTTAAAGAATTAAGTATGGGAATGTCTGCTGATTATGAAGATGCTATAAATCTTAACGCAACATTTGTGCGTATTGGAAGTTCAATTTTTGGATCTAGAAGTTAGCAAATTTTTATTTTTGAATTTTTCTTCAAAGTTTTTAAAAGTTTTCTTAGTTCTTTTTTTTCAAGAGCAACACACCCTTTAGTTGGATTAAATTTTCTTTTCGCGACATGTATAAAAATTGCACTTCCTTTATCTTTTTTTACGGGATTCATATTGAAATTTAATACTAAAATTATGTCATAGATATTATCAGCTCTAAAAAGTTTTTCTGATTTATATTTGAAAGGATATTTTATAAGTTTGTTGTATCTGTTTGACCTAGGATCATCGCACCAACCCATATTCTTTGTTATGACTATTTTTTTAAAAATAGTTTTAAGATTTTTTACTTTATCATGTCTATAATAAACTTTTTTTACTTGAAAAGTTCCTTTTGGAGTTGATAAATCACCCTCCTTTTTTTTTCTCTTAATTCCTCTTTTACCAACAGCACATTTTACTTTATAATTCTCATAAGTAAGATATTTATTTTTTATTAATATATGCATAAACTTAAAATCTTAATTTCAGCCCCTAACAGCTTTATTAAAGCTTTAAATGAACTTAGTGAATATTTCAAATTTAAATTTTCACCAAATCAAAACCCATCCGCTTCTTTTTTAAAAGATTATGATGGAATAATTTGTCATGAACTAAATTCTGAAAATAAAGAATTCTTACAATTAATTGAAAAAAGTGATTGTTTCAAGATTTTGGCATCTTTGCAAAAAAGTGCAAATTCCAAATTTTTTGATCAAGTATTGAGTCTTCCAACAACTCCTAATGAATTAAATAATGTTGTTGAGAGTTGTGCAGCAAAAAAAAATTTTTCTAAAAATTCATCTATTAAAATCAAAGAATATTTTTTAAATAAAAATGAAAAAAAGTTAGTAAAAAATGAAAGGTTTATTATTCTTACAGAAAAAGAAGTTCAACTTTTAGAATTACTTTTAAATAAAAAAAAACCTGTTTCAAAAAGCGATATTTTATCTGAGGTTTGGAAATATGCTACTGATGCAGATACACATACCGTTGAGACACACATTTACAGGCTTAGAAAAAAAATAAATGAAACATTTTCAGATGAAAAGTTTATCACTAATAGTAAAGAAGGATATTGTTTTTGAAAAAAAGAAACAAATTTGCTATCGATCTATTCACAAAAAAATATAGAAAGAGAGTAATCAAGCCAAAAAAAGGTAAAGGAAGTTTTAAAAGAAAAAAAAAATAATTTAATTTATTCTTGCCCCAATTATTTGAATAACTTTTGAAGACATTTCTGTACCTTTTTTTAAGCTCTCTTCTATAGTCATCCCATTTATATATCCATGAAGAAATCCTCCAGCAAATAAATCTCCTGCACCTGTTAAATCCACTACTTGAAGATTTTTGTGGGCAGCGCATTCAACTACTTTATCATCATTAATTGCTAAAGATCCTTTCTCGCCACGTGTGATAACAATAAGCTTCTTCATATCTTTCGCTAGTTGAATTAAATCTGTAATATTTTCAGTATTCAACAAACTCATGATCTCTTGTTCATTAGCAAAAGTTATATCAACTTTATTTTTTACTAGGTCAAAGAAATTTGATTTATGCCTTTCTACACAAAATAAGTCTGATAAAGACATCGCTACTAAATTTGAATTATTAATTGCTTTTTCAAAAGCTTTTTTTGGCTCACCTTCATCCCATAAGTAACCTTCGAGAAATAATATTTCACTTTTTTTAACTGCATTAATATTAATATCATTTTCATTAATTTTACCTGCAGTGCCTAAAAAAGTGACCATTGTTCTCTCGAAATCTGGGGTTATTAAAATTAAACAAGTTCCAGTTGAGATTTTTTCTTTTTTCTTTGAATAAAAAAATTTAACTTTTTCTTTTTCTAATCCATCCTCATATTTAGCTCCAAGATTGTCATCACTTATTTTACCTATAAATCCTACATCATTCCCTAGTTGGGAGAGGCCTACAATTGAATTTGCAACTGATCCACCTGCAATAGTCTCTTCAATTTTAAGATTAGAAAGTAATTTTTTGAATTCAATTTCATCAACTAGTTTCATAGTGCTTTTAGTTAATGAATTATCTTTGATAAATTTTTCTTCTACTTTGCAAATTACATCTACGATTGCGTTTCCAATTCCTAAAACTTTCATTTCTCTTCTTATGCTTTAATGGTTTTTACCGGTTTTTTTCTATTTGGATAACAGCTTTTACAAATTTTACAAGTAATTCCATAGCAATCTCGAGCTTTACAATATTCTCTGCCATACCAAATTATTTGAAGATGTAGCCTGTTCCAATATTTTTTTGGAAATATTTTTTTTAAATCTTTTTCGGTTTGAGTAACGTTTTTTCCATTAGTAAGTCCCCATCGCTGGGCAAGTCTGTGTATATGAGTATCGACTGGAAAAGCTGGATATCCAAAACCTTGAGACATGACCACACTCGCAGTTTTATGTCCAACCCCAGGTAATTGTTCCAGATCCTCGAAAGTCTTAGGAACCTTACCATTATGTTTTTCAATTAAAGTTTTTGATAAATAAAAAATACTTTTCGCTTTAATTCTAAATATCCCAATTTTTTTTATCAGAGTTTCTATTTTTTTCCTTCCAAGCTTTACGAAATGTTCAGGCTTGTTATATTTTGGGTAAATATTTTTAGTTACATTATTTACATTTACATCAGTACATTGTGCCGAAAGTAATACTGAAATTAAAAGAGTGAATGTATTTTTATAATTTAAAGGAATTGGGACTCTTGGGTAAGTTTTATTCAACATTCTTAAAATGACTTTAGATTTTGCTTTATTATTCACTAAAAGTTCAAAAGATTTCTCATAGAGTATAAACCAGGTTTTTTTCTAGACAACCATTGTGCAGCGGTAAGTGCACCTTCTGAGTAAAGAGCTCTATCAAAAGACTCATGATTTAAAGTTACTATTTCTTTACCACTTGAGAAAGACACCTCATGTTCACCAATAACCTCACCTTTTCTAATTGAATTGAAGTTAATTTTATTCCCATAAGGAAATGATTTTTTATTTAAAAATTTTTTTCCTATAATTTTATAAAATTCTTTATTTTTTCCTACCGCTACTCCTCTAGCCAGCATTAATGCAGTTCCTGAAGGAAAATCTTTTTTATGTTTGTGATGGACCTCATAAACTTTAGTTAAAAATTTTTTTCCAAGAGACTTTGAAGCTATTTCAGTAAGATACATTAAAAGATTAACACCTAAACTCATGTTTCCAGCTTTTAAAATTGGAATTCTTTTTGAAAATTTTTTAATTAAATTTTCCTCTCTTTTTGTGAATCCTGTAGTGCCAATTACAACTTTCTTCTTGAGTTTAGACGCTATTTTTAAAATTTCTATTGTGCATTTTGGGATAGTGAAATCTATAATGAGATTTGCTTTTTTAAAAGCTTCTAAAGAATTAAGCTGAGGTTTAATTCCACAAATTCTTTTATTTATTTTCCTGTTTTCAGTTAAGCTTACAATTTTAAAATTTTTATTTTTTTTTGATGATTTAATAATCTGTTGGCCCATCCTTCCCATACAACCGGTAATAGCTAAATTTATTTTATTCATTATTATTTAATAAAGTAAATAAGTACAATAATTGTAAGAACAATTATAGTCCAGATTGATAAGTTGTTTAAAATCTGTTTTAGTTTGTTATTAGTGGATAAAAAAGCAGGTAGAATTAATGCGAGCACCGCAATTAAAAAAATCGCGGACATTATTTGATCAGTTTGCATTCAGATTATCATTTTTTCCAAAATTTTTTAGCTTTTTCAAAAAAACTTTTAATTACTGGGTCTGGTTTACTCGACTCAATCTCATTAAATTCTTCTAATATCTCCTTTTGTCTTTTAGAAAGTGAGCTGGGTACTTGAGTGACTACTCTTATATAAAGATCTCCGAAAATACTTCTTCTTAAAATTGGCATACCTTTGCCTCTAAGCCTAAATTGTTTACCATGTTGCGTCCCAGAAGGTATTTTTATTTTTGATTTTCCTCCATCAATTGATGGAACTTCAACAGAAGTTCCTAAAGCGGCATCGGAAAAAGAAATTGGTAACTCATAATATAAATTCTCATCTGATCTTTTAAAAATGGGGTGATTATCTATAGATATGAAAAGATATAAATCTCCGCTTGAGCCACCTTTTGATCCTGCCTCACCTTTTCCAGATAGTCTTATTCTCGTACCGTCATCTACTCCTTTTGGAATTTTTACGGTAACATTTTCATTAGCTTGCATCTTACCGTTACCGCTACATGAATTACAAGGCGTCCCGATCATTTCCCCATAACCGCTACACTGTGGACATGTTTGTTGTACTGTGAAAAATCCTTGGTTAGTTCTCACCTTTCCGCGACCTGCGCAGTAGTCACATTTGATAGGTTTTGAACCTTTAGCAGCTCCACTCCCTGAACAAGATTTACAAGATTTATAAGTTGTATACCTTACATTTTTCTCAGTGCCTTGGTAAGCTTCTTCTAAACTTATACCTACATCATATCTTAGATCATTTCCTCTATTGCTAGATCTTCTCGAAGACCCGCCACTAAAATCACTGAAAAAATCCTCAAAAATATCTGAGAATGATGAACTATCAAATCCACCAAAACCTTGAAATCCGCCACCACCACCACCTTCAAATGCAGCATGTCCAAACTGATCATAATTTGCTTTTCTCTTTTCATCAGAAAGTATGTGGTAGGCTTCACTAGCTTCCTTAAACTTTTCCTCAGAAGCTTTATCGCCTTTATTTTTATCTGGGTGGTATTTTAAGGCTAATTTTCTGTAAGCTTTTTTGATATCGTCTTTCGAAGCACCCTTTGGGATACCTAAGACATCATAACAATCTCTTTTAGCCACAGGACGTCTCCTTAATTTTTATCTTAGGCGCTTTTTTCTTTGTCTTCTTTTACGTCTTCAAAATCTGCATCAACTACGTTGTCTTTTTCATTAGGTTTAGTTTCCTTTGGTCCTCCAGGGCCTTTATCTTTATCGTTTGGTTTTTGTTGGCTCTTATAGACTGCTTCACCTAATTTCATTGACGCTTGAATTAAACTTTGAGTTTTTTTCTTAATATCTTCAACATCGGTTCCCTCTAAAGATTTTTTAAGATCAGCTATACCATTTTCAATTGCCTTTTTTTCTTCAGCTGAAACTTTATCGCCGTGTTCCTTTAAGCTTTTTTCAGTTGAGAAAACCAAACTGTCAGCTTGGTTTCTAACATCGACAGTCTCTCTTTTCTTTTTATCAGCTTCTTTGTTAGCTTCAGCATCCTTAACCATTTTTTGTATCTCTTCCTCAGACAAGCCGCCTGATGCTTGGATTTGAATTTTTTGCTCCTTGCCAGTCCCCTTATCTTTAGCAGATACACTTACTATTCCATTTGCATCAATATCAAAAGTTACTTCAATTTGAGGAGTGCCTCTTGGTGCTGGAGGTATACCTACGAGTTCGAAATTACCTAAAATTTTATTGTCTGCTGCCATTTCCCTTTCACCTTGCAATACTCTTATTGACACGGCTGGTTGATTATCTTCGGCGGTTGAAAATACCTGACTTTTTTTTGTCGGTATCGTAGTATTTTTTTCAATTAATTTTGTGGAAACTCCACCTAATGTTTCAATTCCTAATGAAAGCGGTGTCACATCTAGAAGGAGAACATCCTTCACATCGCCCTGCAACACTCCACCTTGAATAGCTGCACCCATGGCCACAACTTCATCTGGATTCACACTTTTATTTGGTTCTTTACCAAAGAAATTTTTAACAGTTTCAATTATTTTTGGCATTCTTGTCATTCCACCAACAAGAACTACTTCATTTATTTCAGCTGCAGAAAAACCTGAGTCTTTCAAGGCAGTTTTACAAGGTTCTAAAGTTCTATCAACTAAATCCTGGACTAAAGCTTCTAATTTAGCTCTTGTGAACTTTAGATTTAAATGTTTTGGTCCTGATTTATCAGCAGTGATAAAAGGTAAATTAATTTCTGTTTGAGCAGCAGATGAAAGTTCTATTTTTGCTTTTTCAGCTGCCTCTTTTAATCTTTGGAGTGCAAGCTTATCTGTTTTTAAATCTATACCATTATCTTTTTTGAATTCAGTAGCGAGGTATTCAACTATCGCATCATCAAAATCTTCACCTCCTAAAAACGTGTCACCATTTGTAGATTTAACTTCAAATACACCATCTCCGATTTCTAAAATAGAAATATCAAATGTTCCACCTCCTAAATCATAAACTGCAATTTTTTTTCCACCTTTCTTATCTAAACCGTAGGCAAGAGAGGCTGCTGTTGGTTCATTAATAATTCTTAAAACTTCTAAGCCCGCGATTTTTCCTGCGTCCTTTGTCGCCTGCCTCTGAGAGTCGTTAAAATATGCAGGAACAGTAATTACGGCTTTCGTTACTGCTTGACCTAAATATTTTTCTGCAGTTTCTTTCATCTTTTGCAAAATGAAAGCTGAAATTTGTGCTGGAGAGTATTTTTTTCCTTTTCCTTCTACCCAAGCGTCACCGTTATCCGATTTAGTAATTTTGTAAGGGACTTTTGATATATCTTTTTGAACTGAGGGACCGTCAAATTTTCTTCCTATTAGTCTTTTTACTGCAAATATTGTATCTCCAGCGTTCGTAACAGCCTGTCTTTTTGCTGGCTGACCAACTAATTTTTCCTCTTTTTCCAAGAAAGCTACAACTGAAGGTGTCGTTCTTGCACCTTCTACGTTTTCTAAAACTTTAGCTTGTGTTCCATCCATAATAGCTACACAAGAGTTTGTAGTTCCTAAATCAATTCCAATTACTTTACTCATTATAATATTTTCCTACGTTGTAGTTTTTATATGGGTGTTTTTTTTCTTTCTACAAGGCTCTTTTTAGTCTTTTTTTTCCTTATTTTTCTCGTCTTTTTGAATGGTTTTTTTTGCTACAGCTACTAAGGCAGGTCTTAAAAGTCTATCTCCAAACATATATCCAGCTTGAATTTCTTGTAAAACGGTTCCACTTTCAACTTTATTATCTTCAATTTCTGACATTGCTTGATGAATATTTGGATCGAATTTTTTATTTTTAGTATCAATTTTTTTTATTTTATTTTTCTCAAAAATGGATGACAAATCTCTTTCAATAATATCCAAATTGCTTAAAAATTTATCCAGATCTTTATTTTCTTTTAAAACACTATCATTTCTTATTGCAATTTTAGCTCTCTCCAAATTATCTAATATCGCTAAACTTTCTTTTGCAAAATTATACGAACCAAACTCAAAGGCATCCTTAATTTCCTTCTCAAATCTCCTTCTTTGATTTTCGATTTCTGCTAGCGATCTAAGAAGCTTGTCCTCAGTGTCCTTAAGTTTTTGCTCAACGGAGATTTCTTTTTCTTCATGTTTTTTATCGTTATTTTTTTCTTCATTAGCTTTTTCTTCTTTATGCTCTTGAGGTTTTTCTTGGTTTTTTTGGTTATTATCAGTCATTATGTTGCTATATAATAAATAATTTTTAAAATACTAGATCTGGATGAAAAAAATTTTGATAGGCACCCACAATAAAGGAAAATTTAAAGAAATTGCTTATTTATTATCGAAAAAGTATCAAAAGATCTCCCCTATTACTCTCAAGATACCAAGTCCTAAAGAAACAGGTAAATCATTTGTTTCAAACTCAAAATTAAAAGCTAATTTTTTTTCAAAATTTGTTGATTATGGAGTTATTTCTGATGATTCGGGGCTATGCATCAAATCTTTAAATAATAGACCTGGCGTTTTATCGGCAAGGTTAGCAAAAAAAAAAGGAAGTTTTTATAAAGCAATGAAATATTTGTTAAAAAAAATGAAACATAAAAAAAATAGATCTGCAACTTTTATTTGTAGCTTGTCACTTAAATTTCCGAATAAAAAGTTAGTAAATGTAGTTGGTAAAGTAAGCGGGGAAATTTCAAAAAGTATCTTAGGTAGAAACGGTTTCGGATACGATCCAATATTCATTCCTAAATTTTACAAAAAAACATATGGTCAAATGTTAAAGTCAAAAAAAATTAAAATTGATCACAGATACTTAGCTTTCAGAAAGCTAAAAAAAAAGGTTAAAATTTTGTAAACTTGTTGTTATCAACTTTATAAATATCTAATTCTTGTTTTACTCTCTTATCTTTAAAACTAAATGTACCTATCTTTCCTTTTATTTTGTTATTAATAAGAAAGTCGTTGATTGAATCAATTTTTTTATTTTTCTTCCATATGTAGTAAATCAATCCAAGTGCATCATAAGCAAGAATAGTAATTTCACTGGGATATGAGCTAAATTTTTTAAAATACTTATTATTATATTTTTTAAACTCTTTATAATTTATTGAGGGGTAATAAAGTTTTTTAATCGTGTTTTCATAGAATATACTCTCATCAAACCACTGATTAACAGTAGTGAACAATACATTTTTCTGGCTTACATCAGTGTAAACTAAAGAGGTCAAAACACTTTTAAGATTATTTCCAAAATCTATTATGATTACTGAGTCAAAATTAACAGATC
>CACASQ010000010.1 GCA_902535255.1 uncultured Pelagibacteraceae bacterium | reverse complement strand
TACTTAAAGAAGAAAAAAAATACATAAAAGTATAAACTCTAAGCTCACTACTGTAGTCTAGTAAAAAAACATTTAAAGATGTTAAAAATGCTGCAAAAATATATGAGTTATCTTTACTTAAAATGTAAGTTAAATAACTAGTAGAAAGAATACACGCAATGCTGATAATTGATAAAAAAATCTTACCAATAATTATATCATAATTAAAGATATGAAAAAAAATTTTTAAAATCAAATTAAAAAAATATGGAGTGCCGTCTAATTGGGTTGATAGAAAATGACTCTCATAGAAACTTATTTGATCTGATGCGATTGAGAAAGTTAAAATTTCGTCATACCAAAGATCTTGATGTCCAATACTTAGAAATCTTATCGATAGTCCTAAGATAATAATAAAAATAAAAACAATATGATTTCTATAATTTGATATAAAATTAAGCATAGTTATTGAATACTAATAATTTAATCATTGGTGCGGTCGGAGAGACTCGAACTCTCACGGGAAACCCACACGCCCCTCAAGCGTGCCTGTCTACCAATTTCAGCACGACCGCGCTTATAATGCGACAATAAATGAATGACAATTTAACCTCAAGTTGATAAATTAGAATAAGTATGTCTATACAACAACAAAATATTAAGTCATCTGAAAAGATTTATAGCAAAATCTCAAAATTTGTCCCAGAGGCAGAATGGAAAATTCATGCTCCTTTGATAGAAAGAATAAATAAAATAAAAAAGGAAAAGAAAGCAATTATACTTGCTCATAATTATCAAACTCCAGAAATATATCATGGTGTAGCAGATATCGCTGCTGATTCTCTAGCGCTAGCTGTTGAAGCTGCAAAGACTTCTGCTGAAAAAATTATTATGTGTGGAGTTCACTTTATGGCTGAGACTGCAAAACTTATGAATCCTTCAAAAAAAGTTTTTTTACCAGATATGCAAGCAGGTTGTTCGCTGGCAAGTTCAATTACTGGTAAAGATGTAAGGCTTCTAAAACAAAAATATCCAGGCGTTCCAGTCGTATCATATGTTAATACCTCTGCTGACGTAAAAGCAGAAACAGATGTTTGCTGTACTTCCGCAAATGCTGTTAAAGTAGTTGAGTCTTTAAACGTGGATAAAGTAATTTTTCTTCCAGACCAATATTTAGCAGACTATGTTGCAAAAAATACAAAAGTAAAAATTATTTCTTGGAAAGGAACTTGTATTGTTCATGAACAATTTACTAGTAAAGAGATTATAGATATTAAAAATCAAAACCCAGGTATCAAAGTCATAGCTCATCCAGAATGTCCACCGGATGTAATTGAAGCATCTGACTTTGCAGGTTCAACTTCTGGTATGATTAAATATGTTAAAGATAATCAACCTAAAAAAGTCATGTTAGTAACTGAATGTTCTATGAGTGATAATGTCGAAGCTGATAATCCAAACGTGTCTTTCATTAAACCGTGTAATCTTTGCCCTTATATGAAAAAAATCGATTTAGAAAAAATCTTAGATTGTTTAGTAAATGATTCTAATGAAATTATTTTGGATAATAAAACTATAGAAGCTGCGAGAAAATCTGTAATAAGAATGACCGAAATTGGTCGTTAGATAAGTGCAAAAATTAAATCAGTCTTATATTAATTCAATCGTAAGAAAAGCTCTAGAAGAAGACCTTATGCCTAGAGGGGACATCACCACTAATATAATTATCGCCAAAGATAAAATAATAAAAGCTCAGATCATAGCTAAACAAGATGGTGTCATAGCTGGTTTAGAATTTTGCAAAACTGCTTTTCAACTAATTGGAAAAGAAGCAGTGTTTACTAAAAAAATCTCTGACGGAAAAAAAATTAAAAAAAATAAGGTAATCGCTTTTATAAAAGCTAAAACAAAAACAATCTTGACAGCTGAAAGAAGTGCTTTAAATTTTCTAAATCATGCCTCAGGTATCGCAACAATTACCAATCAATTTGTAAAAAAAATAGGTAAAAAAACCAAGATCTGTTGTACAAGAAAAACTACACCTAATTTAAGAACACTTGAAAAATATGCTGTCAAGAAAGGTGGTGGCCAAAATCATAGATACAATTTAAGTGATGAAATTCTTATTAAAGATAATCATATTAGTACATCCACAAGTCTTAAGGAATTAGTTAAAAAAGCTATAAAAACAAAAAAAATTGTTACAGTCGAAATTGAAAATATCAATCAACTCAGACAGATTATAGGTCTAAAATTTAAAAGAATACTTTTTGATAATATGAGCTCTTCACAATTAAAAAAATGTTTAAAACTTTGTAAAAATAAATATCAAACAGAGTATTCTGGTAATGCTACTTTAAAGAATATTAAACAAATATCGAAAACAGGGATAAATAGAATTTCGGTAGGCGCTATTACCCACAGCGCTAAATCTTTTGATAGTAGCTTATTAATAATTTAAAACTTTTTATTGTAAGTGAATGATATTAAAGAGGAGTTCATATCATTGCTTGTATTTTGTGTACCGAAAGCGTTAATTAAAAATTGACTGTTATTTTTTTAATCTATTTTCTTAATTCCGCTTGTGCAGCAGCTAATCTTGCTACTGGAACTCTAAATGGAGAGCATGAAACATAGTTTAGTCCTGTTCTTGAACAAAACTCAATACTCTTTGGATCGCCACCATGCTCACCGCAAATCCCAAGCTTAATATTCTTATTTGTTTTTCTGCCTCTTGAGGTAGCTATTTCCACTAATTCACCTACTCCATTTTGATCTATACTTACAAATGGATCTACATCAAAAATTTTATTCTCAATATAATCGTTTAAAAATTTTCCTGAGTCGTCCCGGCTTATTCCATAAGTAGTTTGAGTTAAATCATTAGTTCCAAAGCTAAAAAAGTCAGCATGCTTTGAAATAGACTTTGCTTGTAAGGCAGCACGCGGTAATTCAATCATAGTGCCTACCATATATTCAAGTTTAAATTTGTTTTCTTTTTCTATTTCTTTAGCAATTTTATTAACCAAAGCTCTTAAAATTTTCAATTCAGACTCAGTTGAAACCAACGGTATCATAATTTCTACAAAAGCTGCTTTTACTTTTTGTTTTTTTAATTCGACTATAGCTTCAAATATTGCTCTACATTGCATCTCATAAATCTCTGGAAAAGAAATGGCCAGTCTACATCCTCTATGCCCAAGCATAGGATTTTCCTCATGAAGTTCAGCAATTCTATCTTTAACCTCCTTCGCTGATAAATTTAAAGATCTTGCTACTTCCTCTATATCTTTGTCAGCTTTTGGTAAGAACTCATGAAGTGGTGGATCTAATAATCTTACTGTAACCGGTAAACCTGACATAACTTTAAATATTTTTTTAAAGTCTTCTTTTTGATAAGGTAAAAGTTTATCTAGCGCACTATTTCTGTCATCTTTCGATTTAGACAAAATCATTTGTCTAACGGATAAAATTCTCTCTTCATCAAAGAACATATGCTCAGTCCTACATAAACCGATTCCCTCAGCACCAAACTCTCTAGCAGTTTTACTATCTGCTTCCGTCTCGGCGTTTGTTCTTACTTTTAATTTTCTAAATTCATCAGCCCATTTCATTATTGTAGAGAAGTATCCAGAGATTTCCGGTTGGACAGTAGGAACTAACCCTTTCATAACTTTTCCACTTCCACCATCTATAGTAATAATATCTCCTTCTTTAATAATAATGTCCCCAGCTTTGAATTGTTTTAATTCATAATCTATTGATATTTCACTTGAACCTGAAACACATGGTCTCCCCATTCCTCTTGCTACTACTGCAGCATGACTTGTCATTCCTCCTCTTGCAGTAAGAATTCCTTTAGCTGCATGCATTCCATGTATATCCTCTGGTGAAGTTTCTAACCTCACTAATATCGTATCTTGCATCATCGCGTTTAATTTCTCTGCTTCGTCAGCAGTAAAAACAACTTTTCCACTTGCGGCTCCTGGTGATGCAGGTAAACCTGAAGCAATTACTTCTTTCTTAACTTTATCGTCTAAAGTAGGGTGTAATAATGTGTCTAAAGTATTTGGATCAATTCTTTTGATTGCTTCTTTTTTCGAAATTAATTTTTCTTTAACCATGTCCACAGCAATTTTAATTGCAGCTTTTGCAGTTCTTTTTCCTGATCTTGTTTGAAGCATCCAAAGTTTATCATTTTCAACTGTAAACTCGATATCTTGCATATCTTTGTAATGCCTTTCTAACTTAAGAAATACTTTTGCAAGTTCTTTATAAACTTTAGGCATAGCCTCTTCCATTGAAGGGTCTTTAGAACCCGAGTCTTGTTTTGCTTTTTTTGTAATGTATTGAGGAGTTCTTGTACCCGCTACAACATCTTCACCCTGCGCGTTTATTAAAAATTCTCCAAAAAAAGAATTCTCTCCTGTTGAAGGATTTCTAGTAAAAGCAACACCTGTTGAGCAATCATCACCCATATTTCCAAAAACCATAGCTTGCACATTTACAGCTGTTCCCCAATGGTCTGGGATTTGATTTAATTTTCTATAAGTTTTTGCTCTTTGACTATCCCAAGACAAAAATACAGCGTTAATTGCTCCTAGCAATTGTTCTTTTACATCTTGAGGAAAATTAATTTTTTTTTCTTTTTTTACTAACTCTTTAAAATTAATAATTAAACCATCCCAATCGCTCTCATCTAGATCTGTGTCTAACAAAACTCCTTTGGTTAGCTTGTAATTATCAATAAGCTCTTCAAATAAATGACCCTCTACCCCCAAAACTACGCTGCTGTACATCTGAATAAATCTTCTATAGCTATCTTTTGCAAATCTTCCGTTAGATGTTTTTTTCTTCAATGCATCGACTGTCTTATCATTAAGACCCAAGTTAAGAATAGTATCCATCATACCTGGCATAGAAATTCGAGCTCCAGATCGCACAGATACTAATAAAGGATTTTTCAAATCGCCAAACTTTTTCTTAGTTTTTTTTTCAATCATTTTTAGTTCTGACGCTATATTTTTTACAACTTTCGGAGGTAGTTTTTTTTTATTTTTATAAAAAAGATGGCAAACTTCTGTTGTAATAGTAAATCCAGGTGGGACAGGAAGACCGAGTCTTCCCATTTCAGCAAGATTAGCGCCTTTTCCTCCTAAAATATTTTTTTTGTCTTTTAATTTTGTTGCTGACTTATCATCAAAACTAAATATAACTTTTGTCATTAAATACCTTCTAATTTTGAAAAATCTATAAAGTTATCAAATGTATTACAAAACATTTTTAGTAACTCTAGCCTATTGTTCTTAATATCTTGATTTTCATCATTTACAACTACATTATCAAAAAAATTATCCGTAGACTTCTTTGTATATGACAATTTTATTAACAGGTTTTCATAGTCTTTATTAATGTCTTTAACTGTAAAGGCCTTTCTTATCTCATTTATTTTTTCATAAAGAATTTTTTCCTCATCTTCTCTAAAGAGTACTGGATCAGGCCTACCTGAAATAGATTTGTCAGCCTGATCTAAAATATTAGATGCCCTTTTATATGATTTTACAGCATTTATTCCTGTTTCCTTATTTATATTTTTATTTATTAAAATTGTTTTTTTAAAAAGATCCAGAAAATCATCTCCGACATGTGAACTTATTGAAGCTTCGATAATATCAGATTTTATATTTTTTTGTTTTAAGATATTGCGCATTCTCTCTTTAATAAAATCAAGAACTTGTTGTTCAGTTTTAACGTTTATAATTTTTACCCCTTGTTGTTCATAGAGCCTGACCGAATAACTAATTAAGTCGCGTAATTTGAAAAAAAGCTTATTTTCTATAATTATTCTTAAAAGACTGATTGCTGATCTTCTTAAGGCGTATGGATCTTTTGAACTTGTAGGTTTTTCCTCGATAATAAAAAATCCGACTAAGGTATCGATCTTATCTACAATTGATATTGAATAACTAAAGGGTTTTTTTGGAAGTGGTGAGGTTAATCCTGTAGGCAAATAGTGTTCACTTACTGAATTCGCAACTTCCTCCTCAAAACCTTGAGATAATGCAAAATATTTACCCATGACACCTTGCAGTTCAGGATATTCCCCTACTAAATCTGAACATAAATCTGCTTTAGATATAGAGGCAGCAATTTGAATTTTTTCTTTATTAATATTTAAATCATCAGAGAGAAAGGCAGCTAGTTGCCTTATTCTTTGTGTCTTATCGTAAACTGTCCCAAGTTTTTCATAAAATATTAAATCTTTAAGATTAGCTATTTGTTTGATCAAATTCTTTGATCTATCTTTATCCCAGAAAAATTTGGCATCAGACAATCTAGCGTCTACTACTCTTTTATTGCCCTCGGTTATTAATCTCTTTTCATCTTTTTTATTAGCTACAACAAAAAAATAGTTTGTGAGTCTATTTCTAATATCAAATATTGGAAAGTATCTCTGATGCTTCTCTAGTGTTGAAATGATAATTTCTTGCGGAATCTTCAAATACTCTTTATCAAAATTTACCAGTAAAATGTTTGGATCCTCAACAATATTGATTACTTCCTCTAGCAAGTGAGGATTGATGACTTTTTTATAATCTTTCGATTGAGATACTTTGTCAATTTTACTTAAAATAATTTTCTCTCTTTCATTATGGTCTAAGACAATTTTATTTCTCTTGAGAAAAACGATATAATCCTTAAAATTCTTAATCTTACTAGATTTTATTGTAAGATCTTGTTCAATAATAATACTATCTGTAGTTTGTAAATGATCAAATTCAAAATTGATTTTTTTGCCATTAAATATTGCAAAAATTGACCTTAGTGGTCTGCCCCACATCAGATTATAATCTGACCATTTCATAGATTTCTTCCAGCTTATCGATGCTAATGATTTTGGTAAAGTAGTTTTTAATGATTCTTCAACTAAAAGATTTTTAGCTTTTAATTTAATAAAATAAAATTTTCCTTTTTCAGTAATTTTTTCAAATAAATCCTTTTTGGCTTGATTCTTCGACTTAGCAAAACCCTCCAAAATTTCTTCAGGTGAGCCAACTTTGGGTCCTCTAATTTCTTGAGCAGCAATTTTTGTTTTTAAGGGAATATCTTGAACAAATAAGGTTAATCTCGTAGGCGATGAATAAACTTGCAGGTTTTTAAATTTAATTCTTTTTTCCTTTAGAGAATTTTCTATTAAAAATTTTAATTGATCTCTTGCGCCAATTTGAAGACTTGGCGGTATTTCTTCGCTATAAAGCTCTAATAACAGTTCAGCCATATATTATTTTTGTGAGCTCAACCAAAGCGATCCGCATCCTTTTGCTAATTCTCTGATTCTAGCGATATATCCTGTTCTCTCGGCTACACCAATCACACCTCTGGCATCCAATAAATTAAAGATATGGCTTGCTTTTAAACATTGATCATAAGCAGGAAGGGACAAATTTTTATCTAGTAAAAATTTACATTCTTTTTCGGTTGCCTCAAAATTTTTTAATAGACTATCAGTATTGGCAAATTCAAAATTATAAGCAGAAAATTCTTTTTCAGCTTGAAAGAAAACCTCCTTATATTTCACCCCTTCATTATTCCAATCTAATTCAAAAACATTTTTCTTACCTTGAACAAACATGCATAATCTCTCTAATCCATAAGTTATTTCTACTGGAACAGGTTTACATTCAATCCCTGTCATTTGTTGGAAATAAGTGAACTGTGTTATTTCCATTCCATCACACCAGACTTCCCATCCTAAGCCTGAAGCACCAAGCGTTGGGCTTTCCCAATCATCTTCGACAAATCGAATATCGTGATTTTTAACATCTATACCGATTGAAGCTAAGCTTTTTAGATATGTTTGTTTTATATTATTAGGTGATGGTTTAATTATTACTTGATACTGATAATAGTGCTGTAAGCGATTTGGGTTTTCACCATATCTTCCATCTGTAGGTCTTCTTGAGGGTTGAACATAAGCTGCTTTCCATGGTTTAGTCCCTAAAGATCTTAGTGTTGTAGCAGGATGAAAAGTTCCAGCGCCAACCTCTAAATCATAAGGTTGTAAAATTACGCATCCATTTTTTCCCCAAAAAGTTTGAAGTTTCATAATGATATCTTGAAAAGACAGAGAATTAAGTTTTTTTTTAATTTTTTTTTTTACTGGCATCTACAAACCGAATCTTTGCCACATCGATTTTTCGTCAATTATGTTTACAAGTTTTTCAACTGGATCTTGTATATGAGAGGATAATTTTCTAGCAATAAATCCTTTTGGTTTCTCAAATGTTTTTATAATTACTTTGTCCCCGAATTTTTCTTTTATAACTTGATCGGCATTTCCTATGCCATCAATCAATCCAAGCTTTAGTGATGTTTTACCTGTCCAAAATTCTCCTGTAAAAATATTATTTTTTTCTGGATCTTTAATTTTTGCCCCTCTACTTTTTTTTACAACATTAATAAAATCTTCATGAAGTTCTAATTGAATATTTTTTAATCTTTTGATGTCCTCCTCTTTTTCCTCTTTAAATGGATCTAAAGTGCTTTTATTTTTTCCAGCAGTATAAACTCTTCTTTCTACTCCAATTTTTTGAATTAGATCTTTAAATCCGAATGAAGCTGAGATAACACCGATTGAGCCAATAATTGAACTAGAGTTGGCATATATTTCGTCTCCCGCACAAGCGATAAAATATCCACCAGATGCCGCCACATCCTCGGCAAATATAATTACTTTTACTTTATTTTTATCAGCTAACTGCCTTATATAACTATAAATTAAATGTGACTGGACTGGTGACCCGCCTGGTGAGTTTATAGAGATAGCAACATGGGAAATTTTTTTAACCGAAAAAGCTTTTTTTAAAATATTCCTCTGATTAGCTAACTCTATGCCCTGTTTAAACTTTCCAGCTGATCCAATTATCCCTGTAAGTCTAACATGTGGAACTACCTTTTTTTTCTTAAAAAATGAAAACATATTTTTACGAAGATTATTTTATATTCTTATAACAGTAATAAATTAAATTTTAATTAATAATTTCGCTACTTATAGTTGAATTGTGGGTGCGTCACCACGCTACCATTTAGAAATTTATTATTATACAAAAACAAATATAAATATTGCTTATGGGATCAGTGGTACCACTAAAAAAATCAGCTAATTCAGCTTACCTGGAACTCAAAAACCTTCTTAGCGAAAAACTACAGAGAGTTGAAAATTTGATACAACTTAAGTTGAAAAGTGATGTAAACCTTATTGAAAAAATGAGTAATCATCACTTGAGTTCAGGGGGAAAAAGGTTGAGAGCTTTGCTAACTTTAGGATCTGCAAAGCTTACAGGGTACAAAGAAAACAATAGGGATATTAATTTAGCAGCCTGTGTTGAGTTAATACATTCTGCAACATTATTACATGATGACGTAATTGATGAAAGTGAATTGAGAAGAGGAGTTAAAACAACTAATTCGATATGGGGAAACCAATCATCAATCTTAGTCGGCGATTATTTATTAAGCAGATGTTTTGAAATGATGGTTGAAGATGGTGATCTAGAGGTTTTAAAATTATTATCTTCTACTTCTGCAAAGATTGCTCAAGGTGAAGTGTTACAACTTCAGCACCAAGGAGAGGCTGACTTATTAGAAGAAACATATATAGATATAATTAATTTAAAAACTGCCTCGCTTTTCTCTGCAGCAACTAAAACAGGTGCGTGTTTATCGAGAAGCAACAATAAAGAAAAAAAAGCTCTAGAGTCATATGGGAGAAATTTGGGTTTAGCTTTTCAAATAGCAGATGATGCTCTTGATTACTATGCAAAAGAAAAACTATTTGGAAAACAAATAGGTAAAGATTTTTTTGAGGGAAAGGTCACTCTTCCTCTAATAACAATTTTCCAAAAAGGTAATGTCGAAGAAAGAGAGTTTTTAAAAGAAATAATGAAAAAAAATAAAAGAACAGAGGAAGATTTCAGTGAAACTCTAGCCCTAATTTATAAATACAAAGCTGTAGAGGCTACTTTTAAAAAAGCAGAATATTTTGTAAATGTTTCTTTTGATGCATTAGCAATTTTTCCAGATACTAAAGATAAAAGAATTTTACAAAATTTAACAAGTTTTAGTCTAAATCGATCTTTTTAAGGATAAAGAAGTTCTTTTTCCCACTTACCATTATTTTTTTTATAATTTAATCTTTCATGTATTCTGCCATCGCCGTCCAGCCAAAATTCTATTTCTTCAGGTAATAATCTCCAGCCCGACCAATGAGGAGGTCTTGGAACATTATTCTCGTCAGGATATTTTTTCTCAAATTCTTTAATTTTATTTAAAAATGTTTCTCTTTTATCTAAAATTTTTGATTGAGAAGATGCCCATGCTCCGATTCTATTTTTATAAGGTCGTGAATTAAAGTAATCATCTGCCTCTTTGGCTGAAACTTCTTCTACTTTTCCAATAGCTCTTACTTGTCGTCTTAAGCTTTTCCAATGGAAACACATTGATGCTTTTTGATTTTCTTTAAGCTCATTTCCTTTTTTACTGTTAAAATTTGTATAAAATACGAAACCTTTATCACTAAGACCTTTAAGCAAAACCATTCTTACATTAGGTTGGTTTTCTTTATTAGAAGTAGCTACTGCTACAGCATTCGGGTCATTAATTTCACTTTCTTCAGCTTTTGAAAACCATTTTTTGAACAATTCTATGGGATTGCTGATATCTTCGAAACAATTGTCTATTCCAAGTGAATTTTTGCCATTTTTTTGATTCATAAATTCTATAAAATAATTTATACATTAAATATCTATGTCTTTTAATACTTTTGGAAAAATATTTAGATTTACCACATGGGGTGAGTCGCATGGACCAGCTATTGGTTGTGTTATAGATGGCTGCCCGCCCAATATCAAGATATCTGAGAATGATATTCAAAAAGATATGGATAGAAGAAGGCCTGGTCAGTCAAAATTTACAACTCAAAGGAAAGAATCTGACAAAGTTACGATATTGTCAGGAGTATTTGAGGGAAAAACTACTGGAACACCAATTTCAATAATGATTCATAATGAAGACAAAAGGTCAAGAGATTATGAAACTATAAAAAATAAATTTAGGCCCGGTCACGCTGATTATACCTATTTCAAAAAATACGGTATTAGAGATTTCAGAGGCGGTGGAAGACAGTCAGCTAGAGAAACAGCTTCAAGAGTAGCGGCGGGTGCTGTAGCGAAAATAGTTTTAAAAAATAAACTTGGAAAAAAATTTAATATAATTGGTGCAGTCACTCAATTAGGATTAATGTCTTGTGATAAAACGAATTGGAATAATAATGAAATCAGAAAAAATCCGTTTTTCTGCCCAGATAAAAAATCAGTAAAACTTTGGGAGAAATATCTTTTAGCAGTAAGAAAAGCAGGGTCATCATGTGGTGCAATAATTGAATTAAGAGCTACTGGAGTCCCGGTAGGTTTAGGTGCACCAATATATTCTAAATTAGATACAGATATATCTTCAGCATTAATGAGTATAAATGCTGTGAAAGGAGTTAATATAGGAGCTGGAATGAATGCTGCATTTTTAAGTGGTGAGGAAAACTCAGATGAAATGAGTAAAGGATCCGGGAAAGTAAAATTTAGATCTAATCAAGCAGGAGGTATTTTAGGAGGAATATCTTCTGGCCAAGATATAATTGCATCTTTCGCGGTTAAACCAACATCATCAATTTTAACTAGTAGAGATACGATAGATAAGAAAGGTAAAAATACAAAAATTTCTGTTAAGGGTAGGCATGATCCTTGTGTCGGTATTAGAGCGGTGCCTATTGGTGAAGCAATGATGAGTTGTGTTATCCTTGATCATCTGCTCATGCACATAGCACAATGTAGTTAGTTAGTAATTTTATTTTTATTTTTTGCAAAAATTATTTTTGAATTTAACGTCTCTTCTACTTTGTTGGCAATAGAAATATTATCCAGTCCAGCTATTTCGTACATTTTTTCAGGTGTATCTTGATCAATGAAAACATCTGGTAAGATCATAGATCTAAATTTTAAACCAGTGTCAAATACCCCACGGTCTGATAATAATTGCATTACATGTGATCCAAATCCACCTATTGATCCTTCTTCGATAGTTATTAATACCTCATGATTATTTGCTAGTTCCATAATTATTTTTTCATCTAAGGGCTTTGCAAATCTAGCATCAACAATTGTACATTCAATTCCTTTGATTAGAAGCCTATCAGAGGCTTTTTTACATTCTTCCAATCTTGCTCCAAAATTAAGTAATGCTACTTTTTTTCCCTCTTTAATAATTCTTGCTTTTCCGATTTTTAATACCTCATTGATAGCTGGTAATTTTGCCCCAACTCCATTACCTCTGGGATATCTAAACGCTGAAGGTCGATCATTTATTTCAACAGAGGTATTTATCATTTTTACTAATTCAGCTTCATCGCTTGCAGCCATCACTACGAAATTCGGTAAAGTAGATAAATAGGTTACATCAAATGAACCAGCATGTGTTGGTCCATCAGCCCCCACTAGGCCGGCTCTATCAATAGCAAATCTTACGGGTAAGGATTGTAAAGCAACATCATGAACAACTTGATCGTAGGCTCTTTGTAAAAATGTAGAATAAATTGCTGCATATGGCTTGAACCCCTCTGTAGCTAATCCAGCTGCAAATGTTACTGCATGTTGTTCAGCTATTCCTACATCAAATGTTCTTTCAGGAAACTTTTTTTCAAATAAATTTAAACCAGTTCCAGACGGCATAGCACCTGTAATTCCAATGATTTTTGTATCCTGTTCTGCATGTTTTATAAGGGTTTCAGCGAATACTTTTGTGTAAGATGGGGTATCTGATTTTGATTTTGATTGCTCCCCAGTTGATATGTTGAATTTTGAAACTCCATGATATTTATCTCCAGACTCCTCTGCAGGTTTGTACCCTTTTCCTTTTTGAGTCCTTAGATGTATTAGCACTGGACCTTGATGACTCGAATTTTTAACATTTTCAAAAATCTGAACTAAGTTTTCAACATCATGACCATCAATTGGACCAACATAATAGAAACCTAGTTCACTAAATAAAGTTCCTCCAGTGACAATATTTCTTAATAGA
Source organism: uncultured Pelagibacteraceae bacterium (assembly GCA_902535255.1). Lineage (GTDB taxonomy): Bacteria > Pseudomonadota > Alphaproteobacteria > Pelagibacterales > Pelagibacteraceae > Pelagilacustribacter. The sequence goes on along the minus strand of CACASQ010000010.1, from coordinate 15,073 downwards.
TCCTCTGCTTTTCCAGCTTTTTGACTAAATCTTTTCGAAAAAGCTGAAATAATCATCTTAATTGTCTCTCTAAAACTAAAATACAATTTTCCTGATAAAAGATTAGCTAAATATTTACTCATCGCTCCAACAGGTCTAGCAATAGACATGTCGTTATCATTTAAGATAACTATCAAATTGGATTTTAAAGCACCTGCATTATTCATAGCTTCATAAGCCATGCCTGCACTCATTGCACCGTCACCAATTACAGCAATAACATTATTTTTATTATTTGATAATTTTTTTGCTACTGCCATCCCCAAAGTTGAAGATATAGAAGTTGAACTATGGGCAGCTCCAAAAGGATCATATTCACTTTCTGCTCTTTTTGTAAATCCGGATAATCCTCCACCTTTTCTTAAAGTTTTTATTCTATCTCTTCTTCCAGTTATTAGTTTATGGGGATAACACTGGTGACTAACGTCCCAGACAAGCTTATCTTTTGGTGTGTCAAAAACATAATGTAAGGCAATAGTTAATTCAACTACGCCTAATCCAGCTCCCAAATGACCACCTGTTTCAGAGACTACATCAATTAATTCATCTCTCAACTCGTCAGAAATTTGTTTCAAGTTCTCTTTTTTAAATTTCCTTAAATCTGAAGGAAAATTGATTTGTTTAATTAATCTACTCATTAAAATTTTCTACTTAATATAAATTGTATTGTATCTGTTAGATCCTTAGCATTTTTTCCATGTTTTTCTAATTTTAGCAATATTTTTTTCTGTAATTTATCTGCGTAGTTGAACGATTTTTTATATCCTAGAAGATTTATTAAAGTTGACTTCCCTTTTTTTCTATCTTTTTTAATTGGTTTACCAGCCCTTTTGGTAGATCCTTTTAAATCTAAAAAATCATCTGCTAGTTGAAATAATAATCCTACTTCTTCCCCAAGATTTGCAAAATCTTTTTTATCTTTTTCATTTTTTTTTGCAATTATTACTACAGATTGTAAACAAAAATTGAAAAGTTTTCCGGTTTTTTTTCTTTGCATATCCACAATTTGACTAAATCTTTTTCTTTCATTCTCAAATTTTAAATCTAGTTCTTGCCCTCCGGCAATGCCAGTATGGCCTGAAAAATTCGCAAGTAAATTTATAATTTCATTCTTTTGCTTTGAAGATAATAGATTTTTTTTATCAGATATTATTTCAAAAGCTAAAGTTAATAAAGAGTTCCCAGCCAAGACAGCTGTTGACTCACCATATTTTTTATGAGTGGATGGCTTTCCTCTTCTCATTGAGTCATTGTCCATACACGGAAGATCATCATGAATTAAGGAGTAAGAATGAATACATTCAACTGCAGCACAAATATGTATAAGATTTTTCTCTCTAAGTTTAAAAATTTTACCAGTATCTAAAATTATCGTTGATCTAATTTTTTTACCACCAGAAATAATTCCATATTTCATAGGATTTAATAATAAGGATTTTTTTTGTTTTTTTAAAAAATTTATTAAAAATTTATCAACCTTTTTAGCATTTTTTTTAAGCTTATTTTCAATCATTGATTTTAAGTTCTTTTAAATCAGAAATCTCTTTTGATTTTTTTTTAAAAATATTTTCGACGTGTTTATTTAAAATTATAAGTCTTTTATATTCATTCTCTAACACCTCAGAGTTTTCTTTTTCATTTTCAAGTTTTATAAGTATTTCATCAATTTCATCTCTTGCCTCTTTTAATGATTTACTTTTGATGTCAGCTGGAATATTTTCAATTTTCATAAATTAAATAATAATTACATTATGAAAAACATCTATTCAAATATTTATTCTTTCAACGAAAAGGTGCTTAAAAAAACTATAAAATCTCTTAATCTGGGTAATATTTTAAGTTTGCCTACTGAAACAGTTTATGGCTTAGCCGGAAACGCCTACTCTGAAAAAGCTATAAAAAAAATATTTAAATTAAAAAAAAGACCAAAAAAAAATCCTTTAATAATTCATTTTTTCAACTTAAAAAATTTAAAAAAAGATGCAATCCTTAATAATAATTTTTTCAAACTTTATAAAAAATTTTGTCCTGGCCCAATTACGTTTATATTAAAAAAAAATGAACGCTCAAAAATTTGCCCTCTTGCAACCGCGAACTTAGATACTATCGCTGTGAGATTTCCCAGTCATAAAATTATTCGCTCTATTTTAAAATTAATAAAGTTTCCTCTTGCTATGCCAAGTGCAAATATTTCATCAAATTTAAGTCCAGTTAATGCAGCTGATGTTTATGAGGAATTTAAAAATAAGCTAGAGATAATCGTGGAAGGCGGTAAATCTAAAATTGGAATTGAGTCAACAGTAGTAGATTTAACAAGTAAACCAAAAATATTAAGACCGGGAATCATTAGTTCTAAAGAAATTAAAAAGTATCTTAAAATCAATTTTTCTAAAGCAGGTTCAAAAGTTAAATCTCCAGGAATGTTAAAAAAACACTATTCCCCAGGAATTCCAGTGCGCTTACATGGTAAGCCAAAAAGTTTAAATCACGCATATATTATTTTTGGAAAAAAATATAAAAGTAAACCTAATTATTTTAATTTAAGTAAAAAAGGTGATTTGAGAGAAGCGGCTGCAAACTTATATAAAATTATGAGAAAAATTAAAAATAAGGGCTATAAAAAAATCTTTGTATGCAAGATTCCTAATTTAGGTCCTGGAATTGCAATTAACGATCGTCTAGAAAGAGCTTCAAAATAATGTTTATCGAAATAAAAAGTTTGACAAAAAATTATAACAAATATTTAGCTGTAAATAAAATCAATTTCGTAATTGAAAAAAATAAAACTGTTGGTTTGCTCGGCCCAAATGGGTGTGGCAAAACTACTACGATAGGAATGATGTTAGGTCTTGTTACGCCCACTAGTGGTGAGATTAAACTAGAAGGTAAAAACATTGATTTATTCAAAAGGGATGAGATATTAAGACGGTTTAATTTTGCGTCACCCTATGTAGAACTTCCAAAAAAACTTACTGTAAAACAAAATCTTGAAATTTACGGAAGGCTGTATGGGATTCGGAATTTAAAAAAGAGAATAGATGAAATTTCTCATGATTTAGATATTAAGAATTTTTTTGAGAGAAAAACTGGTGAACTATCCTCTGGACAAAAAAATAGAGTCTCATTAGCAAAATCTTTAATTAATAAACCAGAGGTGTTACTTTTAGATGAACCAACTGCAAGTTTAGATCCTGATATAGGTGACTTTATTAGAAGTTATATACAAAATTATAAATCAAAGAATAAAGTAACGATTTTATTAGCCTCACACAATATGAATGAAGTAGAAAGACTTTGTGACAGTATAATAATGATGAGAAAGGGTAAAATTATAGATCGTGGTTCCTGTCATGAGCTCATAAAAAAACATGGACGAAATAATTTAGAAGAAACTTTTCTTAAATTAGCAAGGAGCAAAGATGAATTTTAACAAGATATATGCTTTAGGTTTAAGACATATTTATTTAATAATGAACTCGTTTCCAAGAATTCTTGATTTAATATATTGGCCAACAGTGCAAATTTTTTTGTGGGGATTTATATCAAAGTTTTTTACTCTTAACTCAGAGTATTACAGTAATACTGTAGGAATTATCTTAACCGCAGCCATATTATATGATTTTTTATTTAGAGCTAGTATCAGTTTTAATATGATGTTTCTTGAGGAAATATGGAGTAGAAATTTTACTAATTTATTCATTGCACCTATCAAAATTAGCGAGATAATAGCAGCTTTAACTTTAACAGCTATTTTGAGAACTTTGATCGGCCTAGTCCCTGCGGTTTTAATTACGATCCCTTTATTTGGAGTCTCAGTTTTGGTACTCGGTATGCCTCTAATTTTTTTATTATTATCTTTATATTTATTTGGTGTAACGTTAGGTTTGTTGGTTACATCTGGTTTATTAAGATATGGTCCCTCTTTTGAAAATATCGCTTGGGCTAGTTTGTTTTTTCTTGCCCCATTAGGATGTATTTATTATCCAATTGAAATTCTACCGAACTATTTGCAAATAGTTGCTAAGGCTCTTCCATTGGTACATATATTTGAGGAAATGAGGAACATCCTTATGACTGAAACTGTAAATTATTTTAATATAATGAAATCAATTGTAATATCTTTCATATATTTTATTTTTGGGATTTTAGTTTTTTATATTTCATATTTTGGGGCTAAAAAAAGAGGAACTTTAATAAATATGGGTGAATAAGAGAATGAAATTAATAGATTGTTTTATGTATTTTGACGAAGATCTTATTCTAGATATAAGATTAAATACTTTAGGAAAAGTAGTTGACAAATTCATAATATGTGAAGCAACGAGAGACCATGCTGGTAACAAAAAAAATCTAAAATTTAATCACAATAATTTCTCTGCTTTCAAAAATAAAATAGAGTACATAGTTGTCGATGATATGCCTATAAATGTCAAACCACCAAAAAAAAATTGGCATGAAAATCATGCGAGAGATCAGTTTCAAAGAAACGCTTTAAATCGAGGTTTAAAGAAATACGACTCTAATGATTTGATTATGATATCAGATATAGATGAGATTCCTAATCCAAAAAAAATAAGTGAATTTGATATAAAAAAAAAATACGCTTGTTTTCTTCAAAAAAATTATCAATCAAAAATAAATTTACTTAATGTTTCTGATCAAAATTGGCCAGGGACTAAAATCTGTCAAAAAAAATATCTTAAATCACCTCAATGGCTAAGAAATTTAAAAACAAAAAAACGTTCGTTTTGGAAACTATTTGGAAATAAGCAGCCACAAATTATCGAAAATGGAGGATGGCATTTTAGTTTTTTAAAAAAACCAGAGGATATTAAAAAAAAAATTATCTCTTATTCTCATCAAGAATTTAATTCCGAGAATTTTACAAACATTGATAATATTAAAGAAAAAATTTTAAAAGGAGTTGACTTGTTTGAAAGAAACATAAAGTATCAAAGAGTAAATATAGACGAAAGTTTTCCGGAATATATAAATAATAATAAACAAAAATTTAAAGATTGGATCATATGAAATTGGTGCGCCGGATAGGAGTCGAACCCATAACCTCCGGAGCCGAAATCCGGCGCTCTATCCAGTTGAAGCTACCGGCGCAATATTTGACAATTTAAATCAATTTATGAATAAAACAATAAAATTCTTTATCGACAAAGATAATTCCGGTAATAGAATTGACGTTTTTTTATCTAAAAAAATTCATTATTTAACGCGATCTTATTTAAAGAAATTAATAGAAAAAAAAAATTTAAGAATTAATAAAAAGATTATTGATACCCCTTCTACTAAAGTAAAATTAAATGATCAAATTTCCTTTATATTTTCTGAAGATACAAAAGATAATTTAATTCCAAGTAAAATTAAGTTGAATATTGTTCATGAAGACGAAGATATTCTTGTTATTAATAAACCTAAAGGAATGGTTGTTCACCCGGGAGCTGGAAACTATGAAAGTACCATAGCTAACGCTTTAAAATATAAATACAAAAATAATTTATCTGACATTGGTGGTCTTTTGAGGCCAGGTATCGTCCACAGGATTGATAAAGAAACAAGTGGGCTCCTTGTTGTAGCCAAAAATAATTTTTCTCACTCGGTTTTAGGAAAACAGTTTAGCGAGCATTCAATTGAAAGAAGATATAAATGTTTAGTTTGGGGTGTAATAAGACCGCTAAGTGGTCGTATAGAAACTTTAATAACAAGGAATAAAAAAAATAGGCAGCTTATGACTGCTAGTGACATAAGTGGAAAAAAAGCAATAACAAATTACAAAACAATTAAGGTTTTTTACGGCAAAGAAATACCAAAAATAAGTCTTTTAGAATGTGTATTAGAAACTGGTAGAACTCACCAGATAAGAGTTCATTTAAAATATAAAGGGACCTCTATTCTTGGAGACAATCAATATGGTAAAAAAAAAATTAAATTCAAGAGAGTAAACAAAATTTTTTCTGAGATATTAGATGAATTAAAAGGTCAGGCTTTACATGCTCAAACACTCGGATTTAATCATCCAACTAAAAATAAATGGATGAATTTCGAATCAGATTTACCTAGTGACTTTAAAAAAATGTTAAATTTATTGAAAAAACTGAATGGTTGAATTATTTTTTATAATATATAGATCTTTGATATGAAAGATAAAAATCAAATAAGTAATTTACCCACGCCAGCAGTTGGAGGTTTGTCAATATATTTAGCACAGATTAAAAAATTTCCAATGCTAGATGCAGAGGAGGAGTATATGCTTGCTAAAAACTGGAGAGAAAATGGTAACTTACAGTCAGCTCATAAATTAGTAACTAGTCACTTAAGACTTGTGGCAAAAATTGCTATGGGATACCGTGGATACGGATTACCTGTGAATGAATTAATATCTGAAGGAAACATAGGTTTGATGCAAGCTGTAAAAAAATTTGATCCAGATAAAGGATTTAGACTAGCCACTTATGCGATGTGGTGGATTAAAGCTTCAATTCAGGAATATGTTTTGAGATCTTGGAGTTTAGTAAAAATGGGGACAACAACTGCTCAAAAAAAACTTTTTTTTAATCTAAAGAAAATTAAAAACCAAATTGCTCCAGGTCAAGAAGGAGACTTAAAAGATGAACACGTTTCAGAGATTTCAAAAAGACTCGAGGTCGACTCTCAAGAGGTAATAAATATGAATAGACGAATGATGGGTCAGGAAAAATCTCTTAACGATCCTATTAAAATCGGAGAAAAAGATGAATGGCAAGATTGGTTAGTAGATGAAAGTTTAGATCAAGAACTATTAATTTCCCAAAAACAAGAGTATGACGATAAAAAAGAACTACTTAATAGTTCTATGAAAATTTTGAATGAGAGAGAAAGAGAAATTATTGAAGCAAGAAGACTTTCTGAAAATCCAAAAACTTTAGACGAATTGAGCAAAAAATATAAAATTAGTAGAGAGAGGATAAGACAAATTGAAACTAAAGCTTTTGAAAAATTACAAAAATCTATGATCAACGCAAGCAAGTCGAAGAATTTACTTCCCTCAAATTAAGATTTAAAAGGATCCTCAATCAATATTGTATCCTCTCTTTCAGGACTTGTAGATATACTTGAAACTTTAGCTCCAATAAAATCCTCTAAAGCATAAATGTACTTTTTAGCATTTTCTGGTAAATCAGAAATATTTCTTATACCTTGAGTTTTGGTTTTCCAACCTGGAAACGACTCATATATTGGTTTAATTTTAAATTGATCTTCGGATGCTGCAGGTAAATAATTTAATTTTTTTCCGTATAAATCGTAGCCTATGCACATCTTAATTTCGTTCAATTCGTCAAGCACATCGAGTTTTGTCAATGCTATTCCATTTATTCCAGAGATTTTAATTGTTTGCCGAACTAAAACTCCGTCGAACCAACCGCACCTTCTTTTTCTTGCTGTGACAGTTCCAAATTCTTTACCTCGTCTTCCTAATTCCTCCCCAATCTTGTTTTTTAACTCTGTAGGAAAAGGGCCACTTCCAACTCTTGTTGTATATGCTTTTGTGATTCCTAAGATATACCCAATTTTATCTGGACCTGAACCAGAGCCTGTCGCTGCCATAGCTGGGACAGTGTTTGATGAAGTTACAAAAGGGTATGTTCCATGATCTACATCTAAAAGAATACCTTGAGCACCCTCAAAAAGAATCTTTTTTCTACTATTCTTATATTCATCTAATTTGAGCCAAACAGGTTTTGCAAATTTTAATATTTCTGGAGCAATTTTTAATAGCTTTTTTTTTAATTCATCTTTTTTAAAAATTCTTTTTTTAAGTCCTTTCCTAATTGCGTTATGATGCAGTAATACATTATTTAGTCTCGTATCCAAATTGCTTTCTGACCTTAAATCCATTACTCTAATGGATCTTCTTCCAACTTTATCTTCGTAACAAGGTCCTATTCCTCTTTTTGTTGTGCCAATTTTACCTTTTCCTGCTGCATTTTCACGTATTTCATCCATTTCTTGATGGAAAGGTAAAATTAGTGAAGCGGATTCTGAAATCATAAAATTTTCTGGAGTTACTTTTATACCCTGTTTCTTTATTTCTTTAATCTCAGAAAGTAATGCCCAGGGGTCAATAACTACTCCATTCCCAAGAATAGAAATTTTTCCCTCTCTAACTATGCCAGATGGAAGTAGTCTAAGTTTAAATGTTTTTTTATCTATTACTAATGTATGGCCTGCATTATGGCCTCCCTGAAAACGAACAACTATATCAGCCTCTGAAGAAAGCCAATCAACAATTTTTCCTTTTCCTTCATCACCCCACTGAGACCCTACAACAACTACGTTTTTCATTATAAAAATTTCTTATTCACTTTAAAAGATGTTAAATGATTTAACGGACCATGTCCTTTTCCATAATTTAGATTAGACTTAATTGATTGGTTAACATATTTAATTCCTAACTCACAAGATTTCTTTAAGGGTTTTCCACATGATAAAAATGTTGTTATTGCGCTAGATAATGTGCAACCGGTTCCATGAGTATTTTTTGTATTAATCTTTTTATTTTTAAAAATAGTTAACTCTGAATTTGTTAAATAAATGTCTGTGAGAATTTTTGATTCAAGATGACCACCTTTTATCAGAACATTTTTAACTCCAAAATTGAGTAAGATTTTACCAGCTTCTATCATATCTTTTGTATTTTTAATCTTTAATTCGGATAAAACTTCCGCCTCAGGTATATTAGGAGTAATGAGGTAAGTTTTTTTAATCAGATCATGTTTTATAAAATCTATTGCAGCATTATTTATTAATTTTGCTCCGCCTTTTGCTATCATGACTGGATCTAAAATTATTTTTTTGTTGCTTATTTTTTTTAAACTTTCAATAACTGCCATTATTGAACTTTTAGAGTGAAGCATACCAATCTTTATTGCATCAGGCTTTATGTCTTTACAAGTAAATAAAATTTGTTTTTTCAATTCATGAGGAGGTATTGGAAAAACTGAAATTACTCCAGTTGTGTTCTGAGCAGTTATTGCGGTTATGGCAGTCATAGCATAACTTCCTAAAGATGTAATTGTTTTAATATCAGCCTGAATTCCTGCGCCACCAGAGGAGTCCGAACCAGCTATTACTAAAATTTTTGATTTTGGTTTCAATTTATTTAATTGATTTCTTTATTAACTTAATGCACTTAAAAATCAAAGCTTTATTGTTAGACTCAGCCATAACTCTTATTATTGGTTCGGTTCCAGACTTCCTTACTAAAATTCTTCCATAAGAACCCATAATTTTATTAGCTCTCTTGACTGCAAGTTTACATTTTGATTTATTAATAATTTCTTTGTCCTTAACTTTTATATTCTCTAAAATTTGAGGTAATGGCTTAAATAAATTTAGTAACTTACTAGCTTTTTTGTGTTTTCTTAATGAATATAATACTTCTAAAGCTACTAGCAAACCATCGCCCGTAGTAGCAAATTTTCCAAGAATAATATGTCCTGATTGCTCTCCCCCTAAATTAAAATTTAATTTTTTCATTTTTTCTTTGACATATCTATCTCCTACTTTAGATCTAAAAAATTTTATTTTTTCCTCTTTTAAAAATTTTTCTAACCCGTAATTTGACATCAATGTACCAATTACTCCTCCTTTTAAAATTTTCTTAGCCTTCCATCTTCGAGCAAGCATTGCAATAATTTGATCACCATTAATTATTTTGCCTTTTTCATCACACATAATTATTCTATCTGCATCACCATCAAAAGATATACCAACGTGGGCTTTAAATTTTCTTACTGCTATTCTAATTTTGGATGGATAAGTTGATCCACATTTTTTGTTGATATTAAATCCGTTTGGATTAGTTCCGATAGCTACTACTTTTGCTCCCAGTTCTCTTAGTAATTTAGGGGCAGCTTTATAACCGGCTCCATTAGCACAATCTAAAACTATTTTTAAACCTCGTAAGTTGAAATTTTTAGGAAAATTATTTTTTAAAATTTTTATATATTTATCATTTCCGTTCTCTAATCTCTTTACTCTTCCTAAAAATTTTGGATTTGAAAGTTGGCGAGTTATTTTAGCATCGATAAGTTTTTCTATTTTTTTTTCAATTTTATCAGATAGCTTCATACCATCTGGACCAAATAATTTTAATCCGTTATCGTAATAAGGATTATGTGAGGCAGTAATCATTATTCCCATGTTAGCTCTCATAGATTTAGTAAGCATTGCTAAACCATTTGTCGGCAAAGGGCCTAAAGTAAAAACATGCATTCCACCAGAAACCAAACCTGAGACTAAAGCTGGCTCTAATGTGTAGCCAGACAACCTTGTGTCTTTAGCTATAATTGCCAATTGTTTATCCTTTTTGAGGTTTTTAAAATAGGTCCCAGAGGCTAAACCAAATTTAAAGAATTTTTCTCCAGTTATGTTCCCCTGATTAACGGTTCCTCTAATGCCATCTGTTCCGAAGTATTTATTTTTCATTATTCAGATAATATTTTTTTAAATACTAAAATACCTTGTTTGACCTCATTAACATTATGAACTCTAAAAATTTGAACACCTTGTGACAGTAAATACAATACTGATGCTAAAGTTCCTCCTGTCCTATCATTACTATCATAAATTCCAGAAATTTGACTTATAAATCTTTTTCTAGAAGTCCCTACCAAAATTGGAAAACCTAGACTATGAAACAAAGAAATTTTAGAAATTAAAGTCAAATTATGTTTCAAATTTTTACCAAAACCAATTCCAGGATCTAATATAATCTTAAAACATTTAATTTCTTTTTGAATTTTTAGTTCAAAAAAATCATAAATATCTAATAAAACATTTTTATAGCTCGGATTATTTTGCATTGTATTTGGAGTGCCTTTCATATGATGAAGCACTTTTGAAATATCATAATTTTCTAATTTTCTAAGAGCATTTTTATCATATTCAAAACCTGATACATCATTAATTAAATCTACACCAAGTTTAATTCCTTTAACCATTAATTCTGACTTTCTAGTGTCAAAAGACAAACATTTTTTTTTGAATTTTTTTTTAAAATTTTTGATAACTTTTTCTACTCTTTCCCACTCTTTGACAGGTTCGATTGTAGTTGAACCCGGTCTGGTTGACTCACCGCCTATATCAATTATATCAGCACCAGTATTAATCATTTTTAAAATGTGCTCAAATGATTTTTTTTTTGAATTAAATCTTCCACCATCTGAAAAACTATCTGGTGTTAAGTTAAGTATACCCATAATTGAAGGGGAATTAAAATTTACATTTTTGAGAAAGTTTTTTCGTCTTGAAGTGATCTTTTTTAAATCTAGATTTATTTTCTTTTGTGCTGTAGCGTTACAATATTTAATATCTTTAATATGTAAAAATTTGCTGTTAATTTTATTTTTTTTTCTAGTAAAAAGTTCGATACTATCAAAAGCTATTCTATTAATTCCACATAAAGGAAGAGCAAGCTTTTTTTTTATTAAATCTTTAGCTTGATTACCATGATAAAAATTACACGCTCTTGTGTAATATTTAATCATTAAATACTAAATTGCAGGCTTTGGTTTTAACCCTAATGATCCTAATGCCGAAGATGTTTTACCGTCTTCATCTTCTTCTTCTTTAAAAGATCTCGTAGGTTTAATATTCCTTAAAATTAGATCTCTTATTTCATCACCAGACAAAGTTTCATAAATAAGCAAAGCTTTGGCTATCTTATGAAGATCGTCTATTTTTTCTGTTAATACTTTTCTCGCTCTTTCGTATCCTTTATCAACAATTTTTTTTACTTCAGCATCAATTTTCTTGGCCGTTTCTTCGGACATGTTTTGTTGTTTCGTGACTGATCTTCCTAAAAAAACCTCTTCTTCGTTCTCTCCATATGCAATAGTTCCTAACTCAGTGGTCATTCCATATTTTGTTACCATGTTCTTTGCCATTTTTGTTACCATTTCAATATCCGATGACGCTCCTGAAGTAACTTTATCATGGCCAAAAATTATTTCCTCGGCAATTCTTCCTCCCATTGCAACAGCAATATCAGCATGCATTTTTTCTCTCGTGACTGATAGTTGATCTCTTTCAGGAAGCCTCATAACCATTCCTAGTGCTCTTCCTCTAGGAATAATCGTGGCTTTGTGAATTGGGTCAGATGCTTTTTCATTCAGGGCAACAATCGCGTGTCCACCTTCATGATAGGCAGTAAGTTTTTTTTCATCCTCAGACATAACCATTGATCTTCTTTCGGCTCCCATCATTACTTTATCTTTTGCTTCTTCAATATCAGACATGGTAACAACTCTTTTATTTTTTCTGGCTGCAAGCAAGGCAGACTCATTTATTAAATTGGCTAAATCTGCTCCAGAGAATCCAGGTGTACCTCTTGCAATTGTTCTCAACTTTACGTCTGGACCAGTATTAATTTTTTTAATATGGACTTTTAATATTTGCTCTCTTCCTATAATATCAGGATTTCCTACTACAACTTGTCTGTCAAATCTTCCTGGTCTCAATAAAGCAGGATCTAAAACGTCTGGTCTGTTAGTTGCCGCTATAAGAATGATGCCTTCATTAGTGTCAAATCCGTCCATCTCAACCAACAACTGATTCAAAGTTTGTTCTCTTTCGTCATTTCCACCACCGAGCCCTGCTCCTCTACTTCTTCCAACTGCATCAATTTCATCAATAAAGATAATGCATGGAGAATGTTTTTTACCTTGTTCAAACATATCTCTAACTCTTGAAGCTCCTACTCCGACAAACATTTCAACAAAGTCTGAGCCTGAGATTGAGAAGAATGGTACGTTTGCTTCTCCAGCTATTGCTTTTGCTAATAAGGTTTTACCGGTTCCTGGAGGACCAATCAATAGTGCTCCTTTAGGAATTTTACCACCTAATCTACTAAATTTTTTTGGATCTTTTAGAAATTCAACTATCTCTTCAACTTCTTCTTTAGCTTCTTCTACGCCTGCAACATCGTTAAAAGTTACTTTTCCTTGAGCTTCATTTAATAATTTTGCCTTGGATCTTCCAAAACCCATTGCACCACCTTTTCCTCCTTGCATTTGACGCATGAAAAATATCCAAACACCAATTAAAAGAAGCATTGGAAACCATGATAGCAAGATGCCTAAAAGAGATGGCATTTTATCTTCTTGAGGTGAAGCGACTATACTCACGCCATTTTCTGAAAGTTTATCTACTAACTCAGGGTAATTAGGAGAATAAGTAGTAAATTTATTTCCATCAGCTAAGGTTCCTGAAATGTTATTGCCTTGTATTTGAACCTCTACAACTCTGCCTGCATCTACTTCATTTAAAAAATTTGAAAATGGTAGTGAGCTATTAGTTGAATTAATCTTTTTTGGATCTTGAAACATGTTAAATAGCCCTACGGATAATAGGACTATAATGACCCACATTACTAAATTTTTTAAATTCATAATCTTTAAATAATCATTAATATTATATATTCAAGTATATTTTAAAGTTAAATAAGTTGTAAATAAGACAAAATTGTTCCTCTTGATAAGAATTTAATAGGATTACTCTATTTTTACCCATATTTGATCTCTTTCTTTAAAAAAAATACATCCACCTAAAGAAGATTTGGTAAATTTTTTAGATTCTATAATTTTTGCTAAATAATTGGCTTTTTTAGCTCTAGGATTATAATAATTTTTCTTAAGAAGCTTGATTGCCCTATTAATAACGCTAATTTGAATATCATCATTCAACTTTTTAAACTTTGATAAATCTATTCTCAACTTTCCACCAGATTTTTTTATTAATTCTTTAAATATTTTTGAAACATATTGATCTAGTGTTGCTTTACTAGAGGCAAGATTATTTATAGACTTTATCACTTGATCATAACTTATACCGCTTTGCTCTAGAGGTTTTTTTAAATTTCTTATTTTTGTTCTTAAATATTTCTTGTTTTTATTAGACGGATCCTTAAAAAATTTTCCAAAAGATATTTTTGAAATTTCAACTAAATTTTTTTTCTTTACGTTTAATAATGGTCTACAAAGACTTATTCTATTGCTTAATTTGCCAACAGTTTTCATTGCTGATAAACCAGTCAAACCGCTCCCTCTCGACAGCCTAAGAAAAAAGGTCTCTACTTGATCCTCTAGATTATGTGCGGTTAAAATAGTAGAAATTTTTTTTTTTTTACAAAATTTTGAAAGCAATTCATATCTAATATCTCTTGCTTTTTTTTGAATATTTTTTTCAATTTTTTCTTTAATTGATAAAATAATTAAATTAATTCCACTTTTCTTAAGTAAACTCTTAACCTGTTTAGCTTCTCTTAGAGAATTTTTTCTAATATTATGATTAATCAATACATAGAAAAACTTAGATTTATTTTCAGAACAGTAGAGTTTCGTTAGTGCTGCTAATGCTAAACTATCTGGACCACCAGATACAGCAACAACAAAAATATTATTTTTAATTTTATTAATTTTTCTCTTAAAATCTAAATAAACCTCGTAGAGATTTAAAGACTCTTTGAAAGCACTTTTAAGAATTGCATTTGAATTTTTTTTGCTCATATTGAGCTTTTTGTAGCACAGACTTGCTTGCTTTTGGGTATTCTTTTTTTAATCCTGAAATCATTTTACATCCTTGATCTTTCTCACCTAATTGGACCATAGTAATTCCTAATTTCAAGAGGTTATCAGGAGCTTTCTTACTTTTTGGATAATTTTGATAACCATCTAAATATGCAGTTGCTGCATCAGAATATAGTTGTCTAATTCTAAAAGTCTCTCCATACCAGTACTGCGCACTACCTGCCAAATCATGATCTTTATTTTTATTTATAAATTCCTTTAATGCAAATTCAGCTGTTTCATAATCTCCGATCTTCATAAAACTAACAGCAAACTCATACTGTTCCTCAGCAGGTTTGTTCGGTAATAAAGACTCTTTCTCAGGTTGTTCTGTAATTACTGTTTGGGCTGTCTCAACTGAATTAATAGTTTGTTGAGATGGTAGATTAGAAGTTTGATATGCAGGATTAGCTCCA
>CACASQ010000009.1 GCA_902535255.1 uncultured Pelagibacteraceae bacterium | reverse complement strand
TAGTAATCGTATTATTATTAATAACTTTTATGATAATTTACTTTAAATTATTAGGAAAGAAGGCAGATGAAATATAAGTCTTTAATAATAACTTTGTTTGCATCGTCAATTTTTTTAGCAATAATTATTTGTTTATGGACAATAATGGCAACGTTACAAGGTTTGAATTTCACCGCTCTGAACTTTAATTTAAATCTATTATTGTCACTTGGACTCACTATTATTTCTATAGTAATTGGAAATAAGTTTAATCATTTTTTAAAAATTATTACATTATCTTTATCATTTACAATTTTATACATATCTCTAAGTAAGAGCTCTCCTATTTGGTTTTTGGGAGGCATATTTCTAATAATTTTATTTTTTACTAACAAATTAAGAAAATACGATCTCAAATATCTAAATCAAGATTTTATTTCTGAAAAAATTGTATTTGAGTTTTTGTCTTTGTTTGCAATAATATTTTTTGCATTAGTTATATTATTTCCTTTTTACATTATGTTTGTTACTAGCTTTAAAACACAAACTGCTCTATTGATTAATCCTCTTGATTTAAGCATTGATTTTTCAAAAAATCTTTTTGAAATATTTAAATCATACTTTATCATTTTCAAGACTTATGATTTTGGCAGATATATTCTAAATAGTTCTTATGTTTCAATTGGAACAGTGCTAATAACTTTATTATTTGCTATTCCAGCTGCTTATGCAGTTGCAAGATTGAACTTTTTTGGAAAAACTTTTCTTTCAACTTCAATATTGATAATTTACATGTTTCCAGCCATAGTATTAGTCATTCCTTTATACACCGTTTTTAGTCAACTAGGCTTAAGGAATTCTATAGGTGGATTGCTCATAGTCTATACAGCAACTACTTTACCTGTAGCGATTTATATGCTCCAAGGTTATTTTAAAAGTATACCCAAAGAAATTGAAGAGGCTGGACTTATCGATGGGCAAAACTGGTTTGGTATAATTATTAAAATAATTATTCCACTTAGTTTACCTGCTATAGCATCAGTATCTCTATATGTATTTATGATAGCTTGGAATGAATTTTTATTTTCATTAATGTTTTTAGACAATCCTAAAACATTTACATTATCTAGAGCAATAAATCATTTAACTGGCGATGCAGAAACACCACGACAATATTTAATGGCTGGATCAGTAATAGTTACTTTGCCAATACTTTTAATTTTTGTATATTTTGAAAAATATTTGGTAAGTGGATTAACAGCAGGAAGTGTAAAAGGATAATGAATAGTACAATAAAATCTGCAAAAAAAACATTAATAAATAATAGAAGAACGAATTACACTTTACCTACAAATACTAAACTTTATCCAGCTCAATGGAATTGGGATTCAGCTTTTATTGCGTTAGGTTATTCACATTTCAATTTAAATTATTCATTTAAAGAAATTGAAACTTTGATTTCAGGACAGTGGAATGATGGAATGATTCCACACATTCTTTTTCATATAAAAGATTTAAATTATACGCCTAATTATAAAGCATGGAATTGTGGTAGAAAAATTTCCTCATCTGGAATAACTCAACCACCTATATTAATAAGTATTTTAAGGATAATTATTGAGAGACAAAAATTTTCAAAAAAAGAAATAAAAAATTATCAAACTTTAATATTAAAGCTTAAAAAATCTTTAGAATGGTTTATTAGGTATAGGGATCCCAAAAGAACCGGTTTAGTTTCTATACTTCATCCATGGGAAAGTGGGTACGACAATTCTCCTTTATGGGACAAACCAATGAGCAAGATCAAAATAGACTCTAAACTTAGTTACAAAAGAAAGGATGATAAAATTGTGAAAAAAGGTCAAAGGCCGTTAAAAAAAGATTACGATAGATATGTAACGATAAAAAATCATTTAAGACAATTAAATTATGATCCTGAGAAACTTTACTATAAATCAAAATTTAATGTTGTTGATGTAGGATTTAATTCACTTTTTTTAAAAGCCTTAAAAGATTTAGATTTTTTACTTAAATTTTTAGGTAAAAGTAGTTCTTCATTAAAAAAATATATTCTTTTAAATGAAAGCAAACTTGTTAAATTATTCAATTCAAAAAAAATGAAATTTAAAAATAAAGATCTTAAAAATAATACTTCAGTAGAAATACCATCAATAACTAATTTTTTTATGCTATTTGCTGATTTAAACGATGATTTAATTAATAGAGAATTAATTAAAAGTTTAAAAAAATATTATAAAAATGAGAAATATTTTTTTCCTTCAATAAGTTCCAAGCATAAATCCTTTGAGGAAAAGAGGTACTGGAGGGGACCGGTATGGGTAAATTGCAATTGGATTATTTATCAAGGATTGAAAAACAAAGATAAAAAGTTCGCAGAAATTATAAGAAAAAGGACCATTAATTTAATCGAAAAAAAAAAATTTCGTGAATATTATAGTTGTAAATCAGGTTTAGGAATGGGTGCTAAAAATTTTTCTTGGACAGCTGCCTTATATCTAGATTTTAAACTTAATAGATCTTGAAATCTAATATATATCTCTAAATACCGAAAAAATGGAATTTAAAAAATACAATCACAATAAAGAAGAGAAAAAGATCTCAGATTTTTGGATTAAAAAAGGTTTATTTAAACCAAAAAAAAGTAAATTAAATAAAAGATTTTCCATAGTAATTCCTCCACCTAATGTAACGGGAAGACTACATATGGGACATGCTTTAAATAATAGCCTTCAAGACGTTTTAGTTAGATTTAATAGGATGAAAGGCCTCGAAACACTTTGGCAGCCAGGAACTGATCACGCTGGGATTGCAACCCAAGCAGTTGTAGAAAACAACCTTTTAAAAGATGGAATTAAAAAAAATGATTTAGGAAGAGAAAAATTTATCCAAAAAATTTGGAAATGGAAAGAAGAATCTGGTGGAATAATTTTAGATCAACTTAAGAAATTAGGATGTTCTTGCGATTGGTCAAGAACTAGATTTACAATGGATAAAGATTTGTCTAAAGCTGTAATTAAAGTTTTTGTTGATCTTTATAAAAATAAGCTAATTTACAAAGATAAAAAATTAGTTAATTGGGATACTAAACTTCAAACTGCAATTTCTGATTTAGAAGTTATTCAGAAAGATGTTCAATCCCAATTATATTATATTGATTATTCAATCGAAAACTCTGATCAAAAAATCACAATCGCGACCACCAGGCCAGAAACTATGATGGGAGATACTGCGGTAGCTGTAAATCCAAAGGACGAAAGATATATTAATTTAATAGGAAAAAATGTTTTAATTCCAATTGTTAATAGAACTGTAAAAATTATTTCTGATCATTATGCTGACCCAGAACAAGGCTCAGGAGCTGTAAAAATTACACCAGCTCATGATTTTAATGACTACGAAGTTGGTAAGAGAAATAATTTAGAAATATTAAATATTTTTGAAAAAAATGGCAGAAT
Source organism: uncultured Pelagibacteraceae bacterium (assembly GCA_902535255.1). Lineage (GTDB taxonomy): Bacteria > Pseudomonadota > Alphaproteobacteria > Pelagibacterales > Pelagibacteraceae > Pelagilacustribacter. The sequence continues at coordinate 32,147 of CACASQ010000009.1, read as the reverse complement.
AAATAAAAATGGGGTCAAAGAATTTCATGGTTTAGATAGATTTGAAGCTAGAAAGCTTTTAATTAAAAAATTGAGAGAAACAGGTTCCTTAGCAAAAATTGAAAATATTAAAAATAAAGTTCCATATGGAGATAGATCAAACACTATAATAGAACCTCTTTTGACAGAACAATGGTTTGTAGATGCAAAAAGATTATCGAAAAAACCTATAAAGATAGTTAAAGAAGGTAAAACTTCTTTTTTCCCAAACAACTGGTCTAAAACATTTTTTCAATGGATGAATGAAATAGAGCCTTGGTGTATTTCAAGACAAATTTGGTGGGGACATAGAATACCTGCTTGGTATGATGATGAGAGTAATATTTATGTAGCAGAAAATGAAAAGGGAGCATTAGCGCTAGCAAAGAAAAAAAATAAAAATAAAAAATTTAAACTAAGACAGGAAACTGATGTTTTAGATACATGGTTTTCATCGGCATTATGGCCCTTCGCAACACTAGGATGGCCAAACAAAACTAGAGAACTTGAGAAATTTTATCCAACTTCAGTTCTTGTAACAGGTTTTGATATAATTTTCTTTTGGGTAGCAAGAATGTTAATGATGGGAAATTATTTTAAAAAAAATACTCCATTTCATAAAGTATATGTTCATGCTTTAGTAAGAGATGAAAAAGGTCAGAAAATGTCAAAGTCTAAAGGTAATGTAATTGATCCATTAGACCTAATAAGTGAATTTGGAGCAGATAGTTTAAGATTTACATTAATTTCGATGGCTTCACCAGGAAGAGATGTAAAGTTATCAAAAGATAGAGTTACAGGAAATAGAAATTTCATAACAAAAATTTGGAGCGCAAATAATTTTCTAAAACTCAATAATTGCAAGCTAGATAAAAAAATTAGTTTAGGCACAATTAAACTTCCAATTAATCAATGGATTTATTCTGAATTTATAAAAACACAAAATTTAGTTACTAAAAATATTGAAATATTTAGGTTTGATGAAGCTGCTAAATATGCATATCAATTTGTTTGGCACTCATATTGTGATTGGTATTTAGAGTTTTTAAAACCCATTTTCAATTCCAAAAATAAAAATGAAATTAAAGAAGCCAAGGTTTTCTCATCGTTTATGATGGCAAATATTTTAAGAATTCTGCACCCATTTATACCTTTTTTCACAGAGAACTTGTGGTCTTTAAATGGATATAAAAAGATTTTTAATAATTATTTAATCTCCTCTGATTGGCCAGGTTTTAAGACAATTAATAAATTTAGTAAAAATCAAAATAATATAAATAATTTAATCGAAATGATTTCTAATATAAGATCTACTAAAGCAGAGTTAAAAATTACTCCAAAATTATATTGCGATGTATTTTTTGATGAAAAGTCAGGTAGATTAAAAAAATTGGTTAATGCAAATATAAATTTGGTAAAACATGTTGGTAGAATAAATAATATCCTTAAATCAAAAATTAGAGATAAAAATTCCCTTGACATTTTGGTTCTTAAAGAAAAACTTTCATTAAGTTTTAATGAGGATGTTAATTTAGTATCACAAAAAAAGAGAATTTTGCAAAAAATAGAGTCAATCAATAAACAAATATCTAGTTTAAATAATAAGCTCAAAAATAAGGCATATGTGACAAATGCACCTAAAGAAATAGTTCAAAATGATAAAAATTTAGTTAAAGAATTAACTATTGAAGATGAAAAATTAAGAAGTATTGTATCTAGTATTAAATAAATGTCTAAAATTGATAAAAAGAAACTACCCAGTCGTCACACTTCTTTAGGACCTGATAGAGCTCCACATAGATCTTTTTATTATGCTATGGGAGAAACTGAACAGGATGTTGCAAAGCCGTTTGTAGGAGTAGTGTCCACTTGGAATGAAGCTGCACCGTGCAATACAGCTTTAATGCGACAGGCACAGTCAGTTAAAAAAGGAGTAAAACAATCTGGTGGAACACCAAGAGAATTTTGTACAATAACTGTTACGGATGGTATTGCTATGGGACATGAGGGAATGAAATCTTCTTTAATTTCTAGAGAAGTTATAGCAGACTCAGCAGAATTAACAGTCCGAGGGCATTGTTATGATGCTTTAGTAGGAATTGCAGGTTGTGATAAATCTTTACCAGGCTTAATGATGTCGATGTTGAGATTAAATGTTCCGAGCGTATTTATTTACGGTGGCTCAATATTGCCAGGAAAATTTAAAGGTAAAGATGTTACAGTCGTAGACGTATTTGAAGCAGTTGGAAAACATTCTTCAGGTAAAATGTCTTCTGCAGAGCTTAGAGAGCTTGAATTAGTAGCTTGTCCAAGCGCTGGCGCTTGCGGAGGACAGTTCACCGCAAATACAATGGCTTGTGTTTCTGAGGCTATAGGACTAGCCTTGCCTTATTCTGCTGGAACACCAGCCCCCTATGAAGAAAGAGATAAATATGCTTATGAAAGTGGCAAAGCAGTTATGAATTTATTAGAAAAAAAAATTAAACCAAGAGAAATAGTTACTAAAAAATCCTTAGAAAACGCAGCAACAATTGTGGCTGCTACCGGAGGTTCCACTAATGCAGCCCTTCATTTACCTGCACTAGCTAATGAGATAGGAGTAAAATTTGATTTAATGGACGTTGCAAAAATATTTAAAAAAACACCTTATCTTGCTGATTTAAAACCTGGAGGAAAATACGTTGCAAAAGATATGTGGGAAGCTGGTGGTGTTCCTATGTTATTAAAAACTTTATTTGACGGAGGTTATATTCATGGCGAGTGTATGACAGTTACAGGCAAAACTATGAAAGAAAATTTAGCTAACATTAAGTTTAATACTAATCAAAAAGTGTTAAGAGAATATAATAACCCACTTTCTCCAGATGGGGGAGTCGTCGGATTAAAAGGTAATTTAGCTCCAGACGGAGCAATTGTAAAAATTGCAGGATTAAAAAAATTACAATTTACAGGTAAAGCTAGGTGTTTTGATAATGAGGAAGACGCAATGAAAGCAGTACAGACAAAAAAATATAATGATGGTGATGTAATAATAATTAGATACGAAGGTCCAAAAGGCGGACCAGGAATGAGGGAGATGCTTTCAACAACTGGAGCTATTTATGGACAAGGCAAAGGTGAAAAAGTTGCACTTATAACTGATGGAAGGTTCTCAGGAGCTACTAGAGGGTTCTGTGTTGGTCACGTTGGTCCAGAGGCTGCAATGGGCGGCCCAATTGCGCTTCTTAAAAATGGAGATGTAATAGATATAGACGCAAAAAAAGGATCAATTAATGTAAGGCTTACTAGCGCCCAATTAAAAGCTAGAAGAAAAAAATGGAAAGAAAAAAAATCGAGTTTTGGATCAGGAACTATTTGGAAATATGCTCAAACTGTAGGACCTGCTTATCTCGGTGCTCCAACACATCCAGGTAAGAAAAAAGAAGTTAAAGAATATTCGAAAATTTAATGAAAATACGTCCAGTAATTTTATGTGGCGGTTCTGGCACAAGACTTTGGACTGATAAAAAACTTCATCAACCAAAGCAGTTTATTGATTTTGGAAATTGGACATTATTCGGAAAAACTCTAGAGAGAATAAAAAATTCTATTTTTGATTATCCAATAATAAGTACTAATAAAAAATACATAAGAGAAATTAAAAAACATTTGAGATTAAAAGGTTTTAAGGAATATAAAATTATTCTTGAACCAGCGAAAAGAAATACTGCTCCTGCTATACTCAGTTCAGCATTAATAAAAGAAATACCTGAGAAACAACCATTAATTTTTATAACATCAGATCATTTAATTGAGAAAACTAACTTGCTTAATAAATCTATTAAAAAACATCAACAATATTTGACTGATAAAAATATCTTTATATTTGGCATTAAGCCTTCTTACCCTTCATCTGATTTTGGTTATTTTTTATCAAATTGGGTTAAGAACAAATACAAGGTTTCAAAATTTATTGAAAAACCAAATTTAGATAAAGCAAAAAAAATCATTAAAAAAAATGCTCATTTGAATTCAGGAATGTTTTTTCTTACAAAAAAATCAATAATTAATAACTTCAAGAAGTATCAAAACAAAAACTTTAATTGTTGTTTAAATTCTGTAAATAAATCAAAATTTAAAAATAATGTTTATTATCTAAATAAAAATTACTTTTTAAAATGTAAAACAATTTCTTTTGATTATGCAATATTGGAAAAATCAAAAGATATAAATGCTATTAATTTAAATATACCTTGGTATGATCTAGGTAGTTGGAAAGAAATTTGTAAAATCTTTAATAAATTTAAGACTAAATATCAAAAAAAGAAAAATATTTTTTATAAGCCTTGGGGCAGGTATACAAATTTATACAATGGTAAAAATTTTTTAATCAAAGAGCTGCATGTAAAACCTAAAGGAGTTTTAAGTCTTCAAAAGCATTTTCATCGTTCTGAACATTGGGTTGTAACTCAAGGAACTCCAAAAATTACTCTGAATAGAAAAAAATTTTTTTTAAAAACTAATGAAACTATTTTTATACCAGTCAAATCTATTCACAGAATAGAAAATCCATATAAAAAACCGGTAAAAATAATAGAGGCTCAATTAGGATCAATTTTAAAAGAAACTGATATAGTTAGATATCAAGATATTTACGGTAGAGTTAAATAATTTCAAGTTCGATTGGTGTGTGATCAGATGGTTTTTCTTTGGATCTTGGTTTTTTATTTATATTAATTGATTTGATATTTTCGATTAAACTGTTTGAAATTAAAAAATGATCTATTCTCATGCCATAATTTTTTTGCCAAGAACCTGCAAAGTAGTCCCAAAATGTATACTCTTGTTTTGTTTTATTTATAAATCTATAAACATCTTTAAAACCTAAATTAGTCAATTCTCTATATTTTTTTCTTATTTCCAATCTACCTAAAGCATCGTTTTCATATCTTTTAAAATCATGAACATCTATTTCTTCAGGAATAATATTAAAATCTCCAGCGATAAGAATATTTGAGTTTTTCTGAATTTTCTTTTTAACGTTTGATATAAATTTTTTTAACCACTCTTTTTTATATTCATATTTTTCTGTATCTACAGGATTTCCATTTGGAACATAAATATTTATGAGTTCTATCTTTTTCTTTTTTAATTTTAACTCAGCAGTTATAATTCTAGATTGTTTTAAATCATCTTTAATAAAACTATTGTTAATTTTCTCTAATTCTTGTTTAGAAATAATAGCAACACCATTGTAACTTTTTTGACCAAAAACATAAGAATTATATCCAATATTTTTAAAATCTTCATAAGGAAAACTTACATCTTGAGTTTTAATTTCTTGGAGTAATAAGATATCAGGATTTGATTGTTTGATATAATCAACAATATTGGTAATTCTTGCTCTAACTGAGTTCACGTTCCATGATATTATTTTCATTAAACTGAGAAAGACAGACCGCAACCACATGAAGCCGAAGCTTTTGGGTTTTTTATTGAAAAGGTTTCGCCAATCATCTCTTTTTTAAAATCTACTACTGACCCAGCAATGATATCAAGTGACTGCCTATCAATTACAGTTTTATTAAACAAAATGTCATCTTTTTCTATTTTATCATCAAAGGTAAATTTATATTTAAATCCAGAGCAACCACCGCCTTGAACAGCAATTCTGAAATATTTTTTTCCATCACTTTTAGTGATTTTTTCTATTTGGCTTTTTGCACTATCAGTAAATTCTAATTTTTTTTCCATAATTATCTAGTATATAATCTATATAGTTATCATGCAAAAAAAATCAATCCAATTACTATCTAAATTAGCAGTACCATTGATTTCTAAAGGAAGATTTTACAAAGAAAAAAAAACTTTGTTAAGAACTGATTTTCAAAGAGATAGAGATAGAATTATACACTCCACAGCTTTCCGTAGACTCAAACATAAAACACAAGTTTTTGTAAATACATCTGGAGATCATTTTAGAACTAGAATTACTCATTCTTTAGAGGTAGCCCAAATAGCTAGGACATTATCTAAATTTTTTAATTTAAATGAGGATTTATGTGAAACTCTTAGCTTAGCACATGATTTAGGTCACACTCCATTTGGCCACGCAGGAGAAGAAGCTCTTAATAATTGTATGAAAAAATTTGGTGGATTTGACCACAATATACAAACATTAAGAATAATTTTATTTTTAGAGAATAGATACTATGAATTTAAAGGTCTAAATTTAACTTTTGAGACATTAGATGGACTTTTAAAACACAATGGACCAATTAAGAATAACAAGAAATATAATAAAATATTAGGAAAAAATTATTTTAAGAATAGAATCAATTTTTCATCAAGGCCTTCTTTAGAAGCTCAAATAGCTGCAATATCAGATGATATAGCTTATAATAGTCACGATCTTGAAGATGGTTTAAAGTCTAATTTATTTAAACTTAAAGATCTCGAGAATATTCCAATTTTAAAAAATATTATTTTTAAACATAAAAAAAAAATCAAAAATTATTCAATAGATTTAATAATAAGACAAATAATAAGAGATATTATTAACGAAATGGTTAGGGATATAATATTAACAACTCAAAAAAATATAAAAAATAAAAAAATCAAAACTTTAAGTGATGTTTATAATTCAAAGTATCCAATAGTGTGTTTTTCTAGAAATATGAAGCTGTTTGATAAAAGGATAAAAAGTTTTCTAAGAAAAAAAATGTATTATCATAAGAATGTTAAAATAAATACAAATCAAGGAAAAAAAATTATTAGTAAATTATTTAAGTATGTTAGAAAAAATCCTAAGAGATATATAAATGTTAGTAAGTACGATAAATCAAATATTTTAAGATCTATATGTGATTTTATAGCTGGAATGACTGATAGATATGCAATAAATCTTTATAAAAAGATTAAATGAATATATTTGAAAATTATTTATCAAAAATAATTAATATAGTAGAGTCTAATAAGAATTTACTAGGCTTAGAAAATTTAAGAAATTTAAACAATATAAATTTAGAAGTTCCTCCAGAGCATTTTAACTTTGATTTGTCCACAAATATTTCATTGGTTTTAGCAAAGAAAAATCATCTAAACCCAAAAGATCTAGCGCACAAAATAAAAGATTTACTTCTTTCAAAAATAGAAGAATTCCATAAAATTGAAATTGCCGGACCTGGTTTTCTAAATATTAAATTTTCAAAACAAGGCATAGTTCAAAATATCAATAATATTTTTCAAAATAGAGAAAGTTATGGTTCAAAGAAATCAAAAGAGACTTATATTATAGAATTTGTTTCTGCAAACCCAACCGGCCCAATGCACGTTGGTCATTGTAGAGGAGCAATTTTAGGAGATGTACTGTCTAATTTATTATTATTTAATGGAAACAAAGTTATTAAAGAATATTACATTAACGACTACGGTAATCAGATAACAAATTTCGTAAAATCTGTATTTTTAAGAATTAAAGAAATTAAATTCAAAGAAAAATTTATTCCATCCGAAGATCTTTATCCAGGTGATTATATTAAAGAAATTGCGCAAAATATTTTAGCAAAAAATAAAAATAAAAAATTCGATAATTTTGAGAGCTGTTTTGAAATATTAAAAAAACTATCATTAGAAAAATCTATGAATTTAATAAAGATGGATCTTAAACAGCTAGGTATAATGCATGATAATTTTTTTTCTGAAACAGAATTGGTTAATAAGAATTTAGTTGAAAAAGCAGTTGCAAAACTTAAAAAAAAGGATCTTATTTTTGAAGGTTATCTAGAGCCACCCAAAGGAGAAAAATCCAAGGATTGGAAAAAAATTAAAAGATTAATTTTCAAATCAACAGAATTTGGTGATGATAACGATAGAGCCTTACAAAAAAACGATGGTTCTTGGACATATTTTGCAAATGATGTTGCATATCATTCAGACAAAATTAATAGAAAATTTAAAAATTTAATTAATATACTCGGTGCCGACCACACAGGTTATGTAAAAAGAATAACCGCAGCAGTTTCTGCTTTATCAGATAAAGAGGCTAAGCTAAATTGCAAAGTTTGTCAGTTAGTTAAACTTTATAAAGATGGCAAACCATTTAAAATGTCAAAAAGATTAGGAGAATTCATATCTGTCCAAGATCTTTTAAATGAGGTTAATAAAGATTCAATTAGATTTATGATGTTAAATAGAAGTCACGATGCCGAAATAGATTTTGATTTTGATAAAGTTAAAGAAAAAACAAAGGATAATCCAGTATTCTATGTTCAATACGCTTATGCAAGAATTAATTCAATAATTAGAAAATTAAATAGAAATTTAAAAGATGATATTCTTGTTGATCAAAAATCATTTTCGCCAAACGAATATGAAGAAAAAATTTTAAGGAAAGTTTTTGAGTGGCCTAAAATAATAGAGTCAGCTTCTTATAAATTAGAACCTCACAAAATTCCCTTTTATTTGTATGATCTCTCGAATTTATTTCACTCATACTGGAGTAAGGGAAATGAGGATGATAAATTTAGATTTATTGAGAATAATAAATTAAAAAGACAAGAAACTTTGATCTTTATCAATTTAATTTCAATTGTGATAGAAAATGGAATGAATATACTTGGGGTATCTCTACCAAAAAAAATGTAATGCACAAAGTTCTGAATACATTAATGTTAATTTTAGTAATTTTTTTTATTGTAAGTATCTTTAAGCATTATTCTTCTAAAAAAAATATCAGTGCTAAAAATTATAATCGATCAAATATAAATCAAATATTAAAAGAAAAAATTTCTGATTTACCAATTTTGGCTAATGACACCAACAATGTTATAGAGTTTAATGATGCTATTGAAACAGATTTTAAAAACGAAAAAAAAAGAAGCTTTTGGAAATTGTTGAATAAATGAAGTGTAAAGCTTTAATAATCAGTATAAAGGGCACAAAACTGTCTACTCGAGAAAGATTTCTTCTGTCGAGAGAAAAACCCTGGGGAATAATTTTGTTTAGTAGAAATTTAAAGTCGCTAAAGCAAATAAAAAAACTCACATCGCAGATAAAAAAAATTGCTAAAAATAATCATTTTCCTATTCTTATTGATGAAGAGGGTGAAACTGTTAGTAGATTAAAAAGTCTAATTAATCATAACTTAAATGCTAGTTTTTTTGGCAGTTTATACGAAAAAGATAAAATTTTTTGCTCGAATATCTATAAACATTACATCCACTCATTGTGTAAAGTTCTTAAAAGGCTTGGTATTAACATAAATACAATTCCTGTTCTTGATATATTAAGACTAAAAACAAGTAAAATTATTGGGAAAAGGAGTTTTTCTAAAAACAAAAATATAGTGAAAGAACTAGGTCTATTAACTATCAAATATTTACATCAAAACAAAATTGCTGGAGTAATAAAACATATACCTGGGCATGGAGCAGCTTCTTCAGATAGTCATTTGAAAACACCAAAAGTAAAATTAAGTAAAAAAGAACTTAATGGAGTTGATTTTTACCCATTCAAATCTTCAAAAGCAAAATTTGCTATGACAGCACATATTCTTTACTCAAAATTAGATAATAAAAATGTTGCTACTTTATCAAGTAAAATTATTAAGGATAAAATTAGAAAAAAAATTAAATTTAATGGGATTTTAATATCAGATGATATTTCAATGAGAGCTTTAAAATATAATTTAGTAGTAAATGCAAAAAAATCTTTAGAGGCAGGTTGTAACTTAGTTCTTTATTGTGCAGGAAATACAAATGACAACTTTAAATTGATTAGGTCATTACCTTATATAGACCGTTTTACCTCACAAAAAACATCGGAATTTTTTAAATTTTTGAGGTAAAATTAATAATGGAATCAAAAATAGATAATAAAATTTCAATAAATATACCTAATTATAATGGTCCATTAGAAGTTCTTTTAGACCTAGCTAAAACTCAAAAAGTCGATTTAGCAGAAATATCTATCACAAAACTTGCTGATCAATTTCTTGAGTTTATCAAAAATCAAGAAAATTTAAATTTAGAAACCGCTACTGAATTTCTCTTAATGGCAACATGGTTAGCTTATTTAAAATCAAAGTTATTGTTACCTGAAGATGACGAAGATGATTTTAAGGCAATTGAAGTTGCGGAAAAACTTAAGTTGCAATTAAAGAAATTGGAGCTAATAAGAATTTTATCTGATCAAATGCTACAAAAAAAAAGATTAGGAGTTCATATTTTTACACGAGGTATGAAAGGTGGCATTAAATCAATTAATACACCTATTTATGACGTTTCTCTCTACGAATTGCTTAAAACATATTCTAATATTCAAATGCATAAGACTTTTCAAAATATAAATATTCCAAAATTACCAGTATTTACTACTGAAGAAGGAATAAAACAAATTAAAAATAATCTTGATCGTATTAATGATTGGAGAGATCTTATGGATCTTATTCCTAAATTTTACTCTGACAACAAAATGAAAAAAACAGGTATCGCTGGCATTTTTGCAGCTTGTTTAGAACTTTCAAAAGAGGGCATAGTATCCGTTTCTCAAAAAAAAATGTTTGATAAATTGTTGATAAAAAAATCGTAATATGAAAAATAAAAAAAAAGATAATATAATTAACTTTCCTACTTCACCGTCAAAGCTTGAAAGACAAATTGAAGCTATTCTTTTTGCTGCATCTGAACCATTAGATTTAGAAACTATTGAAAAAAGAGTTAGGACAACTATAAATCTAAAAAAAACATTAGAAAATCTTCAACAAACTTACAAAAAAAGAGGAATAAATTTGGTCTGCATTAAACAAAAATGGTCTTTTAGAACAGCAGATGACTTATCTAAATTAATGGCTTTACAAAAATCTACACAAAAAAAATTATCAAAAGCAACCGTAGAGACTTTAGCGATTATTGTTTATCATCAACCAGTTACAAGATCAGAAATTGAGGAAATTAGAGGTGTTTCGTTTGCAACAAATACCTTAGAGATATTGTTAGAATTAGATTGGGTAAGACCAGCAGGTAGGAAAGATGTGCCAGGAAAACCTATTCAGTATGCCACTACAGAAAATTTTCTAAATCACTTTAATATTCAAAAATTGTCTGATCTACCAACAATTGATGAGTTGGGGTCTGCAGGCCTTATTGATACATCAAGCATTGATAAATCTATTTTTGGCACAGGAAAATTCTTTAAAGAACAGTCTATATCTGAAAAACAGAATATTTATGAAGACATAGATGATGCTATTAAAAAGGCCCCAGAAGAGGAAAAATAAATATATTTATTTAAGCATTTTTATTGTATATATTTGAATATATGGGAATTAGTTTCTGGCAAATAGCTATAGTAGTAGTGCTTGTTGTTTTGCTCTTTGGAAGAGGAAAAATTTCAAGTTTAATGGGTGACGTGGCAAAAGGGATAAAAAGTTTCAAAAAAGGTATGTCCGATGACTCATCTGCTAATAATCAAGATGATAGTTCAAAGTCAGAAAATTCTGACACTGAAAATAAATAATCAAAATGCCTCAAATTGGTTGGTTAGAGATTTTATCAGTAGTAATTATCGCAATATTAGTTTTAGGACCAAAAGAATTTCCAATAGCATTAAAAAAAATTGGATCATATATTGGTAAATTTAAGAATACTTTAAGTAGTATTCAGAGAGAAGTCTCTACTGCAACAAAAGACATAGATATAGACAAAGAAGCTACATTAAAAGATAACAATAACGAAAAAAAAATAGATAAAAATGGCTGATAGCAACTCATTTACAAGCCATTTTGTTGAGTTAAGGACAAGACTTTTAAACTCACTAATTTTTATTTTTATAGCTTTTGTAATCTCTTATATTTTTGCAGACCATATTTATGAATTTTTAGTTGAACCTTATGCTAATGCAGTCAAGAACGATCAAATTTCTAGGCGTCTTATTTTTACTGCTTTACATGAAACATTTATAGCTTACATAAAAGTTGCTTTTTTTACTGCAGTTTTTTTAGGGAGCCCTGTTTTGCTAATTCAAATTTATAAATTTATTGCACCAGGTCTTTATAAAAATGAAAAAAAGGCCATTCTTCCATATCTCGTATCAACACCAATACTTTTTTTATTCGGAGGACTTTTAGTATACTATTTAGTTATGCCTCTAGCGATAAAGTTTTTTTTATCTTTTGAAACATTAGGTTCTAATACTAGTCTTCCTATACAACTTGAGGCAAAAGTAAATGAGTACTTGTCACTTATAATGAGATTAATTTTTGCATTTGGTATAAGTTTTCAATTACCAATATTACTTAACCTATTAGCAAGAATAGGAGTGGTAAACTCAGAGTATCTTAAGACTAGAAGGAGATATGTAATTGTAATAATTTTCGCTTTAGCTGCAATTTTAACTCCTCCAGACCCTATTACCCAGGTTGGACTAGCAATACCTTTATTATTACTTTATGAATTATCCATATTCACAGTGAGATTCACTGAAAGAAAAAAAGAAAAATTAGAAGATGCATAATTTAAAAGACTTAAGAAAAAATTTTAAGATTTATAAAAAAAAACTATCTGATAGAAACTTTGATTTGAAATTGGACTTATTTGAACAATTAGATAAAGATAATAGGAAACTAATAAGTGAAAAGGAAAAACTAGAACAAGAAAAAAAAATACTATCAAAATCAAAAGATAAATCAAATTTTCAAAAATCAAAAAAAATCTCAGAAGAAATATCAAAAATTTCTGACCAACAAATTATTGCTGAAAATAAATTAAACGGTTTGTTATATATTATACCAAATTTAGCATCAGATGATGTTCCAATCGGCAAAGATTCAAAATCTAATAAAATAATTGAGCAGTCTGGAACAAAAAAAGAATTCTCTTTTAGCCCTAAATCTCATATTGAAATTGGTTTGAAAGAAAACCAGATTGACTTTGATACCTCCGTAAAATTATCTGGATCTAGATTCGTAGTACTCAGAGATAAATTTGCACTTCTAGAGAGAGCTTTGATAAATTTTATGTTGGATATTCATACTAGAGAGTTTAACTATAAAGAAATTTCTCCACCTTTAATAGTTAATGAGGACGTAATGTTCGGCACTGGTCAATTACCAAAATTTGAAGATGACCAATTTGAAATAAAATTTGAAAATTCAGACCAAAGAAAATTTTTGATCCCCACTGCAGAAGTTGTCCTTACTAATTTGGTGAGAAAATCTTTACTAACCATGGATCAATTACCACAGAGATATGTAGCTTCAACACCTTGTTTTCGTAAAGAGGCAGGTAGTTACGGTAAAGATACCAAAGGAATTATTAGGCAACACCAGTTTTATAAAGTCGAACTTGTAAGTATAGTTGAACCCAAAGATTGTGAGCCAGAACTTCATAGGATGTTAAAATGTGCGAGAGAGATATTAGAAAGATTAGAAATTCCTTACCAAATAATTTTATTATCTTCTGGAGACATGGGATTTAGTGCAGAAAAGACATTTGATATTGAAGCATGGATACCATCAGAAAAAAAATACAGAGAAATTTCAAGCTGTTCATCTTGTGGATCTTTTCAAGCAAGAAGGATGGGTGCTAAATATAAATCACCAAAAGGTAACGATTTTGTTGGAACATTAAATGGATCAGGTTTAGCAGTAGGTAGGTTAATTATAGCTTTGCTTGAAAATAATCAGAATGAAGATGGTTCGGTCACTATTCCGAATGTTCTAAAAAAATATATGAATAATTTAGATAAAATTTGATAAAATTTAACTTGTTTATCTAATATATTTATTATAATTGTCAGATCATGAGTGGACAAGGAATTGCACAGTTTATACCTTTAATATTAATTTTCGTTATTTTTTACTTTTTTTTAATTAGACCTCAACAAAAAAGAGTAAAAGATCATAAAGCTATGGTCGAGTCACTAAAAAGAGGAGATGAAATAATCACATCAGGAGGAATTATTGGTGTAGTTGACCGAGTAATGGAGGATGATCGTATTGAAGTCACTATAGGAGAAGGAACAAAGGTTCAAATTATTAAATCTACAATTACTAGTCTACTTAAAAAAGAAGAAGTAAAAAAATAATTCTTTTTTGTGTTAAATTTTTCAAAAATAAATGTTTTTTTTATTTATATAATTGTTTTACTTATATCTTTTTTTTCTTCTCTCAATCTTCAAAATAATGATAATTTAATAATAGATAAAAAAGTTAATCTAGGTCTAGATTTGCAAGGTGGATCATATCTATTGCTAGAAATAAATTCTGACTCATTAGTACAAGAAAAAATTCAGTCTAAAGTAATACCAATCAAAAAATTACTTAAAGATAATGGTTTAGATTATTCTGAATTTAAAATTAACGACAAGGTTTTAATTTTCAAAATACTTGATATTGATAAGTTCGATTTGCTTTTTTATTCAAAGAAAGACAACCAGGTAAATCCTTATATAGATAAATACAGAGCATTCGAATTAGACCATAAAAAAAAAGATAATAACTTTGTTGAAATTTCTTTTTCAAAATTTGGATTATTAACAATTAATAATGCTGCATTAAAACAATCCATTGAAATAGTAAGACGTCGAATTGATGATGTTGGAACTAAAGAACCTACAATTCTTCAAAGAGGGGAAAAAAGAATTTTAGTAGAATTACCAGGTTTGAAAGATCCAGAGCGAATTAAAAATCTTTTAGGAAAAACAGCTCAATTAAACTTTAGGTTAGTAAGTGATAATACTGAATTTGGAGTCGATGAACTAACATCTGAAAATGGTGAAACTTTAAAAATTAGCAAAAGAATTGTAATGAGTGGAGAAAATCTTATAGATGCACAACCTAGTATTCAAAATCAACAAAATGAGCCAACTGTATCATTTAAGTTAGACAGACTAGGAGCACAAAAATTTGGCAGAGCTACTACGGATAATGTTGGTAAAAGATTAGCCATTGTTCTTGATGGTAAAATAATAAGTGCTCCTAATATTAATGAACCAATCACATCTGGAAATGGCATGATTTCAGGAAATTTCACCTTTCAAGAAGCAACTGATCTAGCCTTGTTGCTCAGATCTGGTGCATTGCCAACTCCTTTAGATGTAGTTGAGGAGAGGACCGTTGGACCTGATTTAGGAGAAGACTCAATAAAATCAGGAATAACGTCACTTGTAGTTGGATTTATTTTAGTAATTTTATTCATGTTTTATAAATACAAAATTTTTGGTTTAGTTGCTAACGTTGCTTTAATTTCTAATTTGTTAATGTTGATTGGCATCTTAACCATCTTAGAAGCAACACTAACTCTTCCTGGTATTGCTGGTATAATTTTAACTGTCGGAATGGCTGTAGATGCCAATGTTTTAATTTTTGAGAGGATAAAAGAGGAATTAAAGACCGAGAAATCTGTCATACATGCTTTTGATACAGGTTACACAAAAGCAAAAATAACAGTTCTGGATGCAAATATAACAACATTAATTGCAGCAATTATATTATTTGCATTTGGATCAGGACCTGTAAAAGGATTTGCAATTACTTTAGGAATAGGAATTTTAACCACTCTTTTTACAGCATATTTCTTAGCAAGACATTTAACATCGGTCATTGTTTTAAAAAATGATAAAAAGGAGATAAAAATTTAATGATTAAAAATATTAATTTTGTTTCAAAGTTTAAAAAAGCCAATATTTTTTCAATTATAATCTTTATACTTAGTTTATTTTTTATTGCTTTTAAGGGGTTAAACTACGGAATCGATTTTAAGGGGGGAACTTTAATTGAACTAAGAACAGATAAAACTATTAAAGCATCCTCTATAAGAGAATCTTTAGCCTCAATGAATTTAGGTGATGTAAATGTAAAGAGATTTGGTAAAGATGGTGACTATTTAATTAAAGTTGAACAAAAAGAAACTAATAATAATAATTTGATCCCCAAAATAAAAGATAGACTTAAAGAAAATTTAAATGCTGAAATTGATTTTAGAAGAGTAGAGAATGTTGGGCCAAAAGTGAGCGCAGAGTTACTAGAGTCGTCTATAATTGCAATATCGTTAGCACTAACAGCTATGTTGTTTTATATATGGGTAAGATTTGAGTGGCAGTTTAGTGTTGGTTCAATAATTGCACTTCTCCACGATGTAGTTATTACACTAGGAATTTTTTCAGTATTATCATTAGAGATAAATTTATCAATTATAGCTGCAGTTCTTACTATTGTTGGTTACTCTATGAACGATACAGTTGTAATATATGATCGGATAAGGGAAAATTTATTTAAATATACAAAAATAAGTATTAGTGATATTGCTAATTTATCTATAAATGAAACTTTAGCTAGAACAATAATAACCTCCGTAACCACTTTATTAGCTCTTTCATCAATATATATTTTAGGCGGTGAAATTTTAAGAGGATTTTCTTTCGCAATGATTTTAGGTGTTATTATTGGAACTTACTCTTCTATTTTTGTAGCTTCGCCAATACTAAAGTTCTTTAAGGTAAGTTATAAAACTTTGGAAAAAGAAGAAGAGAAAATTGTACCTTAATTAATAAAGATTTTGAGCCGCTACCATTGACAATAACATCGGTAAAGACAATAAAGTGTTTGTTCTAGAAAACAACATCGCAGTTCTTGCAGATTTTGCTTTAACTTCAGGTTCGCAATCTATCATACCTAAAGCTTTTTTTTGATTAGGCCAAATAACAAACCATACATTATATGCCATTATAATACCTAACCACATACCGATTCCTATTGCGGTTGTTTTAGGATCTCCACTTCCTATACCTAAGATCATAGCTTGATGAACATATCCCTGAAGATATGCAACAATTAAACCAGTAATAATAGTTCCAAGAGCTGCCCATCTAAACCAAAACAATGCTTTTGGAGCAATAACTTTACCTATAGCAGGTTTTTGTTCTTCAGGTATATCTGGCATTGATGGAATTTGAACAAAGTTAAAATACCAAAGTAAACCAATCCACATTATTCCAGTTAAGACATGCAAATATCTGAAAAGCCAGCTAAAAAAATATCTATCAAAGGCGAAACCGTCACCAAAGAAATGTAATCCTAATAAAAATAATACCGCTATAGCTAAGGAGAAATGAACAGTTTTAGATAGAGATTGTAAAACATTTACCATGATTCATTATAACATAAATTACATTTTTAAGCAGTCTTTTTCATTGATCCACTACCAATAATTTCTCTTATAAATTTGCCAGTATAACTCTCTTTGACAGTTGAAACTTTTTCTGGTGTTCCTTCAGCTATTATTCTTCCACCATTTACCCCGCCTTCAGGACCCATATCAATTATGTGATCAGCTGTTTTTATTACATCCAGATTATGCTCAATAACCACAACAGTATTGCCCGTATTAGCAAAAGCCTGCAAAATTTCTAACAATTTTTTAATATCGTGTGAATGCAGACCTGTTGTTGGTTCATCTAAAATGTATAATGTTCTTCCAGTGGGTCTTTTTGATAATTCTTTTGCTAATTTAATTCTTTGAGCTTCTCCACCGGATAAAGTTGTCGCTTGTTGTCCGATTTTCATATAACCAAGGCCGACATGTTTTAATGTAATTAGTTTTGACTTTATACTTTGTATGTTTTCAAAAAATTCACAACCTTCGTCCACTGTCATATCTAAAACATCAGCTATATTTTTATTCTTAAATCTAATCTCTAATGTCTCCCTATTATATCTAGCTCCTTTACAAGTATCGCATGGTATAAATACATCGGGTAAAAAATGCATTTCATATGTTAAAACTCCGTCACCTTCACAGGTCTCACAACGGCCTCCTTTTACATTAAAGGAATATCTCCCAACTTTATAACCTCTAGCCTTAGACTCTGGTAATCCAGCAAACCATTCTCTTATTGGACCAAATGCACCCGTGTATGTTGCTGGATTAGATCTTGGAGTTCTTCCAATGGGTGACTGATCTATGTCGATAATTTTATCAATCAACTCGGTCCCTTTAAATCCAGTAAATGCTTTTGGAACTTTACGACTTTTATTTTTATTTAGCATTAAATTAAAGGCGTTATATAATGTATGAAGGATTAAAGTTGATTTACCACTTCCTGAAACCCCCGTTACACAAGTAAATGTTCCTACAGGAATTTTTAAATTAACTTTCTTCAAATTATTTCCAGTCGCACCACTAATTTCAATTAACCTACCATTTTTTGCAGTCCTTCTTTTTTTAGGTATAGGTATAAATTTTTTTCCAGAAAGATAGTTTCCTGTAATACTATTTTCGTTTTTTATTATTTGTTCAACCTCACCTTCAGCAACAATTTTTCCACCTTTTAAACCTGCCTCTGGACCAATATCAATAATATGATCTGAACTTTCCATCGTTTCTATATCATGCTCTACTACTATTACAGTGTTTCCTAAATCTCTCAACTTTTTTAAAGCAGTAATTAATTTTTTATTATCCCTTTGATGTAAACCAATTGATGGTTCATCTAAAACATAAAGTACACCTGTTAATCCAGATCCAATTTGTGATGCCAATCTTATTCTTTGAGCTTCACCTCCAGATAAAGTTCCTGACTCTCTTGATAAAGTTAAATAGTTTAATCCAACGTTTAAAAGAAAATTTAATCTTTCATTAATTTCTTTAAGAATATGCTGAGCAATTTTATTTTCTTTATCCGATAAAATATTTTCTAAACTTGAGAACCATTTTTGTGCCTCATCTATCGATTTTTCAGTAACTTCACTTATATTCAAATTATTAATTTTTACACATAAGGCCTCATCTTTTAATCTAAAACCTTTACATTTTTCACAATCAGTCTCACTTTGATATTGGGAAATTTCTTCTCTTTTCCATTCACTATCAGTTTCTAGGTATCGTCTTTCTAAATTATTTATTACTCCTTCAAAAGCTTTCTTTGTGGTGTAAGACTCATATCCATCATCATAATTAAATTTGATTTCTTCTTCATCAGAACCATAAAGAATTATATCTTGTATTTTTTTTGGGATTTTTCTCCAAGGATCGTTTAAAGAGATTTTATAATGTTTTGAAATTGAAGCTAATGTTTGAGCGTAGTAAAGAGATGTAGATTTTGCCCATGGTTCAATAACTCCATCTTGTAAACTTTTCTTAGGATCCGAAACAACCAGATTGGGATCTACATTAAGATTGTGACCAATACCTTCACATTCCTCGCAAGCTCCATATGGGGAGTTAAAGGAAAATAACCTTGGCTCAATCTCTTCAATTGTAAAACCGCTTTCAGGGCATGAAAATTTTGATGAAAAAGTAATTGACTCTCTTTTTCTAAATTTTTTTGGCAAAGTTTCATTTTCATACTCAACTATAAGTAAACCATCTGATAAATTAACAGCTGTTTCCACGCTATCTGCAAGTCTATTCCCTAAATTAGAGTTTAATATAATTCTGTCGACAATTATTGAAATATCGTGCTTAACTTTTTTATTTAAATTTGGAAATTCATCAATATTAAGATATTTTCCATCTACTTTTATTTTAGAAAAGCCTCTTTTTTTATAATTAAGTATTTCTTTTTTATATTCTCCCTTTCTACCTCTCACCACTGGCGCCAAAAGATAAATAGTATTATTTTTTGGCAGTTTTTTTATCTTATCGACCATTTCACTGATAGGCTGGGATCTGATAGGTTTTCCTGTAAATGGAGAATATGGAATACCAACTCTCGCAAATAAAACTCTCATATAATCATAAATTTCAGTTACTGTTGCAACAGTTGATCTTGGATTTTTGGATGTATTTTTTTGTTCTATGGATATTGCTGGACTTAAACCCTCAATAAAATCCACATTGGGTTTTTTCATTTTATCTAGAAACTGTCTAGCATACGATGACAAACTTTCCACATATCTTCTTTGACCCTCAGCATAAATTGTGTCGAAGGCTAAAGAGGATTTTCCTGACCCAGATAGGCCAGTTATTACTACTAATTTCTCTTTTGGAATCTCAAGAGAAATATTTTTTAGATTGTGTTCTTTCGCGCCTTTTACAACGATTTTTTTCAACATTTTTTTTCTTCCAAATAATAATCATCTTATATTTAGTTATCAAATATGATATAAATTTAAGACTTTTAATATTATAAAATCAAATTTTATTCAAAATATTATGGCTGGAAGTTTAAATAAAGTGCAATTAATAGGTCGTTTAGGCGCAGATCCTGATATAAAACAGATGGTTAATGGAAAAAGTGTTGCTAGATTAAGTGTGGCCACTAGTCAATCTTGGAAAGATAAATCTAGTGGAGAGCGAAAAGAAAAAACTGAGTGGCACAAAGTTGTAATTTTTAATGAGGGGCTAATAAATGTAGTTCAACAATACGTAAAAAAAGGTGCTAACGTTTATATAGAAGGACAATTAAGTACAAGAAAATGGAAAGACGAGTCTACTGGGCAAGATAAATACTCTACGGAGATTGTTTTACAAGGATACAATTCAAGTTTGACAATGTTAGACAGTAGAAATAGTGGAAATAATTCAAATTTAGTATCTGAAAATAATAAAAGTTCATTACCCAACGACAATTTGAACCAGGATAGTTCTGACCTGGATGATGAAATTCCTTTTTAAATTCAATGGAAAAAAATACAGTAGAAACATCTAAACTATTTAAGCCTATTTTTGTTCAAGATGAAATGAGTTCCTCATACTTATCATATGCGATGAGTGTAATCGTAAGTAGAGCTCTTCCGGATGTAAGAGATGGTTTAAAACCTGTTCATAGAAGAATAATTTTTGCTATGTATAAAGGTGGTTATGATTGGTCAAAACCTTTTAGAAAGTCTGCTAGGATAGTAGGAGATGTAATCGGTAAATATCATCCCCATGGCGATCAATCCGTTTATGATGCATTAGTAAGACTGGTTCAAGATTTTTCAATGAGTGTTCCACTTATATCTGGGCAGGGTAACTTCGGGTCTATTGATGGCGATCCACCAGCTGCCATGAGATATACCGAGACTAAATTAGGAAGAATAGCTCAATTCTTAACTGAAGACCTTGAAAAAAACACCGTTAATTTCAGAAGTAATTATGACGAAACAGAGAAAGAGCCTGAGGTATTGCCCTCCCAATATCCAAATATATTAGTCAATGGAGCTGGAGGAATTGCAGTTGGAATGGCTACCAGTATACCTCCACATAATTTAGGTGAAGTAATTGATGCAACTAAAGCATTTATCAATAATAAGGAAATAACAATAAGCCAACTGATGAAACATATCCCAGGACCTGATTTTCCAACAGGCGGAGTAATTATTGGTAAAGATATAATCAAACAAGGTTACAATAAAGGTAGGGGATCATTTAAAATTAGAGGTGAAATAGAATTTGAGGAAAAAAAAGGGGGTCGAGATATATTAGTAATTAAATCTATTCCTTATCAAGTGAACAAATCATTGCTTATAGAAAAAATTGCACAACTAGTAAGAGATAAAAAGATTGAGGGCATAAGAGATTTAAGAGATGAGTCAAATCGAGAAGGCATTAGAGTAGTTATAGAATTAAGAAAAGGCGTTGAACCAGAAACTGTTAGAAGACAACTTTACAAATTAACTAACATTGAAAGTTCATTTGGTTTTAACACATTAGCTATTGTTGATGGAAAACCAAAAATTTTAAATTTAAAAGAATTTATTTCAGAGTTTTTAAAATTTAGAGAAGATACAGTAATCAAAAGAGTAAAACATGATTTGAAGAAAGCAGAAGAAAGAGCTCACTTACTTATCGGTCTTGCTGTGGCTGTAGAAAATATTGATGAAGTAATTAAGATAATTAAAAGTTCTAAAGATACTGATACGGCTAAAAAAAATCTTCTTTCAAAGAAATGGAAAATTAAAAAAAGTTCGAAAATGATTAATTTAATTGAAAAGAAAAAAAATATTTCAAGTTACCAATTATCCAAAAATCAAGTTGAAGCAATTTTAGATTTGAGATTGCAAAAATTAACAGCTTATGGAATCGGTGAAATAGAGTCTGAAATTCAAAAACTTTCTACATTAATATTAGAATTCAATAAAATTATTAATTCAAAAAAGTCTTTATATGAATTGATTATTAACGAGCTGAATAAAATTAAAGATAAGTTTTCAAATCCTCGTAAAACTAAAATCATCGATGCAGTTCTAAATTATAATATTGAGGAGACAATTCAAAAGGAGTCAGTAGTTATCAATATCACAAATCAAGGCTATATAAAGAGAGGAGCTTTAAGCTCTTTGAAAGCACAAAAAAGAGGTGGAAAAGGTAAAACTGGCATTTCAACTAGAGAGGATGACTTTGTTGTCCAAATTTTCACTGCAAATACTCATACTCCTGTTTTATTTTTCTCTACACAAGGTTTAGCTTACAAAATTAAGGCTCACAAGATCCCCGAGGGAACAGCTGCCTCAAAAGGTAAATCAATATACAATATACTTCCATTAAAAAGTCATCACTCTATAAGCTCTATAATGCCTCTTCCTGAAGATGAAACAGAATGGAAAAATTTGATGGTTATTTTTGCTACGGCTAAAGGGAATGTGAGAAAAAATTCATTAGAAGATTTTATTAATATTAATAATAGCGGTAAAATAGCCATGAAACTAGATCAAGATGATAGGATTATAGGAGTAAAAATTTGTACAGATGAACAAGATATACTTCTTAGTACTCAGTTTGGTAAATGTATAAGATTTAAGTCAAAAAAACTCAGATTATTTAAAGGCAGATCATCTAAAGGTATAAAAGGTATCAAGTTAGCAGATAAAGATAAAGTAATCTCTTTATCTATTTTAGATAATCCACAATTGATACTTAAAACTTCTAATAAAGATAGAAAAATTAAAAGTTCTGGGGACAGATATATTCTTTCGGTAACAGAAAATGGATATGGAAAAAGATCGTCAAATACTGATTACAGAGTAACCAATAGGGGAGGGAAAGGAATAATAGGAATTATTAATTCTGAGAGAAATGGCAATATTTCCTCGTCATTAGTTGTAACCGATACAGACGAAATTTTATTATCTACCGACAAAGGAAGTATAATGAGATGTGCTGTAAAAGAAATAAGAATTGCTGGTAGAAATACCCAAGGCGTGAGAATTAAAAAGCTATCTGGTAATGAAAAAGTTGTTTCCGTAATCAAGATTGAAGATAATATACAATAAATGAAAATAGCTGTTTATCCCGGTACTTTCGATCCGATCACTTACGGTCACATTGATGTTATTAAAAAGGCATTAAAAATCTTTGATAAATTAATTGTTGCAACCACAGACAATAACGATAAGAATTATTTTTTTTCTATTGATGAAAGAATAGATATAATCAATAATTCTTTGTTTAATGATTTAAAATTCAACAAAAAAAAAATTAAGGTAATATCATTTAATAGTTTAACTATTGAATTATGTAAAAAATTTAAAGCCACAGCAATTATTAGAGGTTTAAGAGCTGTTTCAGATTTTGAGTATGAGTATCAACTAGCTGGTATGAATAAAAAATTAAATTCTAAAATTGAAACTATGTTTTTAATGTCCAATGTCGAAAATCAAATAATATCTTCAAAATTTGTGAAAGAAATCGCAGATTTAGGTGGTGATATAGATAGATTTGTAACTAAATATACAGCAAAAATGTTAAAAACTAAATTTTAATGAAAAAATATTTTTATTTATTTATTATTTTTTTTAGTTTATTTAATATAAAACTTATGGCAAATGAATTAATGGTACTTAAATTGACATACGGTGAAGTTGAAATAGAGCTTTATCCTGAAAAGGCTCCTAATCATGTAAAAAGATTTAAAGATCTAGCCAACAACGGTAAATATGATGGTGTAGTTTTTCACAGAGTTATTGATGGTTTTATGGCCCAAACCGGCGACGTAAAATTTGGAAACACTAATAGTCCTGATTTCAATTTATCCCTAGCTGGCACAGGTGGTTCAGATTTGCCAAATGTAAAAGCTGAATTCACAGATATTGCTCATACAAGAGGAGTACTATCTGCAGCCAGATCTTCACATCCTGACAGTGCAAATAGTCAATTTTTTATCTGTTTTGACTCTGCTCCTCATCTTGATAGACAATATTCTGCTTTCGGAAAAGTAATTAAAGGCATGGAGTTTGTTGATAAGATAAAAAAAGGAGATCCTAATTCTGGCTCTGTTTCTGACCCTGATAAGATTATAACTTTAAGATCTAAGTAAATTTAATGACAAAAACTAATTTTTCATTTGAGTTAATAACTCAGAATGAAAGAGCTCGACTTGGTAAAATAATTACATCTAAAGGTATAATAGAAACTCCAGCTTTTATGCCTGTTGGAACTCAAGGAACTGTTAAAGGAGTTTTTACTGATGATATTATAAAAACTGGTACTCAAATAATTTTAGGTAATACTTATCATTTACTTTTAAGACCAGGAATTGAGGTTTTAAAAAAATTTGGAGGATTACATGAGTTTATGAACTGGGACAAACCTATTTTAACGGACTCCGGAGGATATCAAATTATGTCTTTATCGAAGCTTAATAAGATAGATATTAAGATTGGAGCTATATTTAAATCTCATTTAGATGGAAAAAAAATTATTTTAAGCCCTGAAAAAAGTATACAAGTTCAAAAGGCAATAAACTCAGATATCTTAATGGTTTTAGATGAATGTCCTAAATTAACAAAAGATAAAAAAATCTTGAGTGCCGCAATAAAGGTTTCTACAGAATGGGGAAAAAGATCTAAAATTGAGTTTGGAAACGATAAAACTAAGGCTTTATTTGGAATTGCACAAGGAGGTCTTTTCAAAGATTTAAGGATTGAAAGCATATGCAAATTGAAAGAAATCGAGTTCGATGGATATGCAATGGGCGGTTTAGCAGTCGGTGAAAAACAAAGCGAAATGTTAAGAATTTTAAATGAAACAGTAAACCACCTTCCCAAAGACAAACCTAGATATTTAATGGGGGCAGGGACACCATCCGACATATTGGGAGCGGTAAAAGAGGGCATAGATATGTTTGATTGTGTTTTGCCAACTAGGTCTGGTAGAACAGGATTGGCATTTACATGGGAGGGAAAATTAAATTTAAAAAATTCAAAATTTCAGAGTGACGAGACACCTCTGAACGATAAATGCGACATAAAAGATCTTAAAAAATATTCAAAGAGTTATTTAAATCATTTGATTAAGGCTGATGAAATGTTGGCCTCAATGTTAATTTCTCTTAACAATATATATTTTTATCAGCAATTTATGCGAGAAATAAGAGATAACATTAAAAAAGGCACTTTTAATAAATTCTATAAAGATCACAAAAATAAGTTTGATTAAATATTTGAATTATTGTCAATTTTTCTATACAAAACCGTTTTTAGGGGCCCTTAGCTCAGTTGGTAGAGCACCTCCCTTTTAAGGAGGGTGTCGATGGTTCGAGTCCATCAGGGCTCACCAATAAAATCAAGTTTTTATTGGTGGGTATTCAAGCATAACTTTTGTTATCCAATTTTGTAAATTTTCAATTCTTTTCTTGCTGCTTGGATGTGTGCTCAAAAATACTGGAGGTTCCTTACCTTTATTTTTTTCAGCCATTCTTTGCCACAATCTAACAGACTCTCTGATATCGTACCCCGCTAAAGAAGAAAAAATTAAACCTAAGTAATCTGCTTCAGTTTCTTGTTTTCTACCAAATGGATTCATTATACCAAGTTGAAAAATGTCCATTCCAGTGTTTTGTCCAATCGTATTTCTAGTCCTATTAATTGCGCCACCTAAAAAGATATCTGCTACAGCAGTTCCTAAGTTAATAGTCATTGCTTGACTCGCTCTTTCAATTGAATGTTTCGCTACAGCATGTGCAATTTCATGTCCCATTACAATAGACAGAGCATCAACATTTTTTGTAATCTTAAGTAACCCGGTATAAACAGCAATTTTACCGCCGGGCATACACCAAGCATTAACAATTTTGTCATTATCTACTAAAACATAGTCCCATCCAAAGTTACTTGTTGGGTCAATTTCGCCTTTCTTTTCAAAAAAACTACTTACCGAAACTTCTATTTTTTTTCCAATATTTCTTATCTCGTTTAATTGTTTACCCGAAGTTATTAGTTTTGTTTTTTGTCTAAAAGTTTCATAAGCTTGAGCAGCTTGTTTATTAATTTTTGCCTCTGGAATAATGCTTAATTGCTTTCTTTCTGTAATAGGTACAGAGGCACAGGATTGCAGTAATACTGACGAACAACAACATCCAAATAAGCCGAGAAATTTTCTTCTGTTTATGTTATACATTGAATCATGATATTAAATAATAAATTACTAATTGCAATTTTTATATTAATAATAATATTTATTATTTACTCAAGTTATTCATAAATAATGTCAAAAAATAATATAAAAAAATCCATCTTCTCAAAAATAAGAAACAATTTTATAGCTGGAGTAGTTGTTTTAATACCAATAGGTATAACGCTATATTTAACTCTTTTTTTTGTAAGAATTTCTGGAAACATAGTTCCAAAAGAAATTAATCCAAATAATTATCTGCCTTTTAATATACCCGGTCTCGAAATTTTAATTGCCTTAATATTCATTACTATTATTGGATGGATTTCATTATCTTTTTTAGGAAAAAAATTTTTTGAATTATTTAATAGTATTTTAAAGAAAATTCCTATTTTAAGAACTATTTATTCTGCCATTGGTCAAATGACAGAAAGTTTTACTAAAAGTGATAATAAACAAAAAAGCGTTGTATTGCTGGAATACCCTCGAAAAGGAATTTGGGCTGTAGGATTTGCAACTAAAGAAAATCAAGGTGTAATTAAAAATAGTGTTAATGAGGAATTAATTAACGTTTTTGTCCCAACAACTCCAAATCCTACAAGCGGCTTTCTTTTAATGGTTCCAAAAAAAGATTTGATTTATTTAAACGTGACTTTTGAGCAAGCTTCAAAATTTATTGTTTCTGCAGGGACTACAAATTTAAACTAAAAATCGTCAACATTAATTATATCAGCTTTATCAAACAATTTTAGCAAAAAACTATATTTGTGAAGGCTTGATGTCTCTTCTATTTGTTTAATATAATTTTCAGCTAATTTGAATAAATCATCATGTATTAAAAGGTCGGCAAATCTAAAATTCTTAATGCCACTTTGTTGAAAACCTGTAATATCACCAAATCCTCTTAATTTTAAATCTTCTTCTGCAATAAAAAAACCATCGTCAGACTCTTTTAAAATTTTAATTCTCTTTATAGCATTTTTACTCAAGCTATCTTTAAAAAGCAAAACACAGGTTCCTTGCTTATTTCCTCTTCCAACTCTTCCACGCAACTGATGAAGTTGAGCTAAACCAAATTTATTTGCATTTTCAATAATAATCAGATTTGCACTTGGGAAATCTATACCTACTTCAATCACAGTTGTTGATACCAATATATATATTTCTTTTTTAAGAAATTTTTGCAAAACTTTATTCTTTTCATCTGAAGTTAATGAGCCATGTATGAATCCAACATTACTAGGAAACTTTTCAAGAATTTTTTTAAATTTTTTTTTTACTGATGAATAATCTAAAAAACTCGAGTCATCAATTAAAGGACAAACCCAGAAAATTTGATTTTTTTCATTTATTTGTTTTCTTATAAATGGCCATAATTCATCAATTTTTTTTTCAGGCTTACTTAAAGTAATTATTTTTTTTCTAATTGATGGTTTTTCAGAGATGATTGATTTATCCATATCTCCATAAAGTGACATCATCATTGTACGTGGAATTGGAGTTGCTGACATAAGTAAAACATCGCATTCATCTCCTCCTTTCAGTGCGAGCTCCGATCTTTGCTTGACCCCAAATTTATGTTGTTCGTCTATGACTACAAATCCTAAGTTTTTAAATTCAATTTTTTTTTGAAATAATGCATGTGTTCCAATAATCAAATCTATCTCACCTTTTTTTAATTTTTCAAGTATTAATTTTCTTTTTTGGATATCAGTTTTTCCAGTCAAAAATTCAACTACGATATCTAAATTTTTAAAAAGTTTTTTGGCTAAATTATAATGTTGCGATGATAAAACTTCTGTAGGCCCCATAAACGCGCATTGATGTTTACTTTCAATTACATTTGCAATTGACAAAAGAGAAACTATTGTTTTTCCACACCCCACATCTCCTTGAAGAATTCTAAACATTCTTTTACTACTTTCCAAATCCCTGTTAATTTCTTTAAGAACTTTTTTTTGACTTGTTGTGAGTTCAAAGGTCAAATTTTTTAAAATTTTATTTGATAATTTATTTGAAAATCTTTTAAATTTTTTATCTTTTTTTATTCTCTCTCTATTTTGAGATAACGTTAAAAAATTTGCAAAGATTTCATCAAAGGCTAATCTTCTAAAACTTTTTGACTTTTTGTCTTTACTATCTTTAGAGTTATGAAGTTTATTAATTGACTCATTCCAATTAAGTAATTTATGTTTTGAAATAAATTCTTTGCCTAGCCAATCTTCTATTTCGGGGAGATTTCGCGTAACTTGCTCACTAATAGTTCTATATTTTTTTTCATTTATACCTTTTGTCAGGCTATATTTAGGAATATTTTTTAGAACATAATCTTGTTTTTCTAAAGGTGCAACGTAATCAGGATTAGTAATTTGTAGTTTCTTTTTAAAATAAGTCACTTTTCCACTTACAATCACCCACTCATTTATGGGAAAAATCTTTCTCAAATAACCCTCTCTACTATTAAAATATACTATTTCAACTTTTCCAGTATCATCTTCACATTGAATTTTGTTTGGAAGGTTTTTAATTCTGGGGAAATTTAGTTTTTTTATTAAAACTTTTATTGTCTGAGTCTTGCCTATTTCAAGATCTTTTAATTTTTGAACTTTTGAACGATCCGTTTCAGAATAAGGTAAGTTTAAAATGATATCCTTTATTTTCTCAATTTTCTTTTTTTTCAAATATTTCGATAAATTTGAACCAACTCCCTTTAAAATAGTCACATCTTGAAATAAATAATCTTTTTTTATTAAGCTCATTAAATTATATATATTATACTTTTATGCCTGAAGAATTAGAAATATTTAAAAAAAAACTTTTATACAGAGCATCTTATAGAGGAACAAAAGAAATGGACATTCTTTTAAGCTCGTTTGTAAAATTGTACATTGATAAATTTACTAATACTCAATTAAAAGAATTAGAAAGATTTTTACATTATGAGGACGAGATAATTCTCAATTTTTATAATTATGGAATTATAAATAAAAACATAGATAAAAATGGAATATCTAAAATTTTTAAGGAATTCAAAATTTAATGGCGGAGAGGGTGGGATTCGAACCCACGAACGAGTTGCCCCGTTGCTGGTTTTCAAGACCAGTGCTTTCAACCGCTCAGCCACCTCTCCAATTTAAAACAGCACTATTTATTACTATCAAAGTAACCAAATAACAATAATTAAGTACTTTAATTTCTAATGCTAGTTAATAAATAATAAATATGTTAATTAAAAAAATGTCAAAAATATTCAAAATAATCTGTGCTGCAAATTTTTTTTTAATCTCTAATGTTTTCTCAAATGAGATAAGCTTTGATAGTTGGTTAAAAGATTTTAAATCAAGAGCTATAACTTACGGTGTATCACAAAAAGTTGTTGAGGATGTTCTTTCTGATGCAAAATTCTTACCAAAAGTAATCGAATACGATAGATATCAACCAGAATTTTACGAAGATACATTTACTTATATTAAAAAGAGATCTTCAAAAAAAAAAATTAAAGATGGAATTAAATTATACAAGAAAGAAAAAGTTTTAATTGATAAAGTTGAAAATGAATTTGAGATTGAAAAAGAATTACTACTAGCATTAATGGGTATTGAAACAAATTTTGGAAAGTACTTAGGTAAAATGGATATCATCTCATCATTAGCAACTCTTAGTTTTGACAAAAGAAGAAGTGAATTTTTTACTCAAGAATTATTGATCTTGCTTAGTTTAGTTGACAAGCAAATTATTAAAAAAGAAATTCTTTATGGTTCTTGGGCGGGAGCTTTTGGAAATTTTCAATTTATGCCAAGGACTATTCGAAATTATGCAATAGATTTTAATGATAATAAGACTATAGAACTAAAAAAGACAGAAGACTCATTTGCCTCGGCTGCAAATTATTTAAAAAAAATTGGATGGAAAAAAAATCAACCTTGTTTTTATAAAATTAATTTAAAAAAACAAATACCAAAAAAGTATCTTAATTCTTCTGCAAGAAATATAAAAAATAAAAAGAAAGTTATTTTTTTTAAAAAATATATAGATAATTTTGATCATCTAAATATAGATAAAAATTATAAAGTTGCAATTATAATACCTGATAAAGATATTATTCCAGGCTCGGAGACCTATTCTCCAGCTTATTTAATATTCGAAAATTATGAAAAAATTCTTAGTTGGAATAGATCGCTAAGATTTGCTTTAGCAGTTTGTACATTGAAAGATAATTTAAAAAATGAAATATAAAATATTTGTTTTAATTTTTCTACTTACGTCCTGTGCAACTTACTCAACAAAATTGGAAAATAGGAAACCATTTAACTCAAAAGGTTTTGCTTATATTTATAATGAAAAGGATTACGAAAATAAAATAATAAAGAGTAAATTAGATAATACTAAATTACAGATCGCCCATAATTATTTGCACGCTAATACTTTAATTAAGATAATAAATCCTAAAACTAATCAGTCTTTAATCATTAAAAATTTTAAAAAAACTTATTATCCAGAATTTTACAAAATTTTAATAACCAATGAAGTAGCAAATAAACTTAATCTTGATACAAAAATTCCATTAGTGGAGATTCTTGAAATAAGAAAAAATAAATCTTTTATCGCAAAAAAAGCAAAAATCTATAACGAAGAGAAAAAAATATCATCAAACGCACCTGTTGAAATGGTTCAAATATCGAATATTTCAAAAACTAAAAAAGAACATAAAAATACTCAAAAAAATGATTTCTATATTTTAATCGCCTCTTTCTATTCAAAAGATGTTGCAGATTTTCTTAAACAAAGAATCACCAAAGAAATACCCGAATTTAATTCCACTAGACTGAAAATATCAAAAAAAAATATTAAGGAAATTAACCTAATTTCAGGCCCATATAATACTATTAATTTAATGAAAAATGACTACATTCTTCTAAAAAAATTTGGATTTGAAGAATTGAACATAATTACTAATGATTAGAATATTAATTTTATTGTTATTGTTATTAAATTTAACCTCTGTTGTTAAAGCTAACCCAAATATTAATGCTCGAACTGGGATATTGTTAGATTTTCATTCAGAAAAAGTTCTTTACGAGTTTGATCCTGACGCACAGATTTATCCAGCTTCAATGACAAAAATCATGACATCAATAATTGCATTTGATCTTTTAAAAAAAAATAAAATTTCATTAGACGATAAATTTACTATTTCTGAAAATGCTTGGAGATTGTCTCAAAGCGGATACTCCTCAATGTTTATAATGATAAATGACCAAGTAACTGTTGAAAATCTTTTAAAAGGAATAATTATAGCATCTGGTAATGATGCTTGCGTTGCTTTAGCGGAAGGAATTGCGGGATCGGAAGAAAATTTTGCAGAAATGATGAATGAGAAAGCAGATGAAATTGGTATGACTTCTTCTAATTTTACAAATTCTTCAGGAATAAATGATCCTGACAACATTTCAACGGTAAGAGATATAGCTCTTATGTCAAAATATTTAATAGTGAATTATCCCGAATATTATGAGTTATTCAAAGAAAAAACGTTTACCTGGGACAGAACTGGTGGTGACCCGATTAAACAAGGAAATAGAAATCCTTTGTTGTATAAAAATGTGGGTGTGGATGGAGTGAAAACCGGATATTTAGCAGTAGAAAAATATTCTTTGGCAAGCTCTATGAAAAAAAAAGCGAGAAGACTAATAGCAGTAGCTTCGGGATTTCCTACTAAAAATTTAAGAAGCTCCGAATCTCTTAAATTACTAAATTGGGGTTTTAGAAATACGTACACTTTTGAGGTATCAAAACAAGGTGAGTCAGAATTTGAGCTTGAGACTTGGCTGGGCAAAA
>CACASQ010000008.1 GCA_902535255.1 uncultured Pelagibacteraceae bacterium | reverse complement strand
AAATATGGTAAAAAAATTTCTTTAATTATTCACTCAGCGGCACAACCTTCACATGATTGGGCAAAAACCCGTCCTTTTATCGATTTTGATATAAATGCAAAAGGAACTTTAAATCTTTTGGAATTAAATAAAAGATATTGTCCAGAAACACCATTTATTTTCATGTCAACTAACAAAGTTTACGGTGATAATCCTAATTTATTGCCCTTGAAAGAAAAAAAAAGTCGTTGGGAAATAAATTCAAATCACAAATATTATAAAGGTATAGATGAGTCCATGTCGATCGATAGATGTACTCACAGTTTTTTCGGAGCTTCAAAAGCATACGCCGACCTGGTAGTTCAGGAATATGGAAAAAATATAGGACTTAAAACTGCTTGTTTCCGTGCTGGCTGTATAACCGGTCCTAATCATTCAGGAGCAAAACTTCATGGATTTCTATCTTATTTGGTAAAAATATCTCTACAAAAGAAAGAATATACGTTAATTGGTTATAAGGGCAAACAGGTAAGAGACAATATTCATAGTGAAGATTTGGTCAGAAGTTTTTGGGAATTTTACAAAAAACCAAAAAAAGGTGAAGTTTACAATATTGGTGGAACAAGATTTTCAAATTGCTCAATAATTGAAGCTTTAAATTATATTGAGGAAAAAAGAAAAGTTAAAATTAAAAAAAAAATAAAAAAGGAAAATAGAATAGGTGACCATATTTGGTATATTACTAATATGAAAAAATTTAAAGTTCACTATCCAAAATGGAAACAAAAATACAATACAAGAAAAATTATAGATGAACTTATCGAAAATTTTAAGAACTAATTTTCAATTTTTTTGTAAATACAGTCTTTAAAAAACATTAATGGAAAGTCAAAACTTTTGATCAGTATAAAATTATTTTTTTTAAGAAAATTCTCAATTTTGTTTTTTGAGTAATTTGCGTACATATCATTTTTTTGAACTTCTAACATAATAAATTTCACATTTTTAATAATTTCCTTTGCACCTTTTAACACCTCATATTCATAACCTTCAACATCAACCTTTAAGAAATCAATACGCTTTATTTTTTGTATTTTGCAAAAATTTTTAAGTGAAATTACTTTAATTTTTTTATAAACGACTTTTTCTTCAGATTTCGTTATTACAAAATTTTTTATTTTCAGATACAAAGAGTCTTTATTAATTTTTGAAAGAGTATGTGTTAAATCGATTTTGCTTATAAGTATTTTTTGCTCTCCATTTTTTTGACCTACAGCATAATTAAAAACTTTCACATTTTTCCCAATTTTTTGGAGACTAGCATTCATAGATTTATTAGGCTCAAAACAGTACAATGAGGAGTTCTCATAAAGATCATTCATTAGCTTAACCAACTTACCTCTATGGGAGCCTATATCAAAAATTATGGGATCTTTTAAAAAAATATGTTTAGATAGAAATCTTTTGATTCTCCAAAGATGAAAGTTATCTTCAATTAGGTTATAAAAATATAAAAATAAAGTTTTCATCAAATTGATTTTCTTTTTATAAATTTTACATACAAATATTCGAAGAAAAAAAGAGAGAATAAAATTTGTAAGCTTATTATTGAAATTTTATATCTTGGTAGGATAAAAAATATTGATATGAAGGCAATTAATAAACAAGTTAGAATAATTAAGTAGATAATTTTTGAGTTTTTAATTTTTTTAAGACCTATGAAAGCGCCAGGTATACTACAAATAGAAAATACAAGGACTGGGAGTATATGTGCAAGGTTGTAATAATTTTTTATGCTAGAGTTTATATCTAAAAAAAAATAACTTAATATTTTTTTTAAATATAAAAATAAATATTTTTTCTTTTCGTTAATAATATTGCTCAATGCTTCATCTTTAAAAATTTTATCACGATTAATTTCGTATTTTTTATCTTTTTTTATTTTATCAAGTTTATTATATAAATTTTCAAATTCTGGATTTTTTGGCCAAAATATTCTGCTATCTGGGTGTAGTGGGTTATGAAAACCTTCGACTTTTGCCAAATGGTTATTACCTTTCCACAAAGCATAGCCAGTCACGTTTACTAGGTGAATGTTACCGGTATTGATATAATTTCTAATTAAGTAAGGAGATATTAGCAATACTGTAAACGATAGTATTAATAAAGAATGGACAAACTTTTTTTTGTCTAGAACAATAATGAATGCTAACGAAAATAAAAAAATGATTAAAAACTCACCTCTCAAAATTAATGTAAGAGCACTTGTAAGAATTAAAAAAAATAAATCTTTTTTATTAAATTCATCAGTTAATATTTTTAGAGTTAAATTAATAAATAATAAGTAGAAGAATAACTGTAAGCATGCTGATGATATTAAACCGTTGCTGTAAATAATGAATGGAAATACTGAAAATATTAAAGCTCCAAAAAGAGAAAACCTTTCGTCAAAAAAGTTTTTACATAAGGTGTAGAATAAATAAACAGTGAATGTGGATATTAAAATTTGATTTAAATAAATTAAATATAAAAAATTTATCTTATCAAAACTCAAAATTTTGTTTAAATAAATAAAAAAAAAATATAACGGGGGCATGTAAGAACTTGGAATGTCTTGACCATCAAAAATATAAAAACTATAGGATTTAAAAATTTGAAAGTTCTGAAACAATATGGCCCACTCGTCACTTAAAGATTTTTCATGAAAGAAAATAACAAATATTGATTTTAAAAAAAATGAGAGAATTAATATTCTAATTATTTGACTGTTAAAAATATTCATTATCTTGGTGCGCCTGCTAGGATTTGAACCCAGAACCTCCTGGTCCGTAGCCAAGCGCTCTATCCAGTTGAGCTACAGGCGCCTCAACTTTTAGATTTATTTTATTATAAATAAATTCATGATATGAATAACATAATTTCCTTAAAAAAAAATGAAATTATTTTCAGCTTCTGATAAATTTGAAAAAAATTATTTTAGTGTTCTTTTAGCTTTAATCCCAATAAGCTTCATTGCAGGTAATTTAATAATTAACATCAATCTTGTTTTAATTGTTTTATCTACTTTGATAATTTATGGAAAAAATTTGTTTCAGCTGAGATATTACCTTTTAGATAAAGGTATTTTTATGTTTTTTTTACTTATCCTTTTAACTGGATTATATAATGATTACATATTATATAATTTTTATAACGACTATTCTGTTCTGCGGGGTGTTTTCGGCACAACCTTAAAATCAATATTTTTTTTAAAATATCTTCTTCTTTATTTATCTTTAAGATTTTTGATTGAAAAAAAAATTATTAGTTTAAAATTATTTTTTCTATCAAGTACAATCGCTTCGTTGTTTGTGTGCTTTGATATATTCTTTCAGTTTAAATTTGGACAAGATATTTTTGGCTTTAAAAAATTTAATGATAATAAACTTGGCGGGCCTTTCGGAGACGAATTGATTGCTGGGGGATATTTACAAAGATTTTCCATTTTCGCTTTTTTTCTTTTACCTTTTTTCTACCCTGAAAAATCACAAAAGATAACGAAATATTTATTACCAATTTTATTTTTAATTTTCATAATCGGAATAATTTTATCAGGAAATAGAATGCCTCTAATATTATTTTTATTCACAATTATTTTAATAACAATTTTTAATAAACAAATAAGAAAATATTTAATTCCATTTATAGTAATTTTTTCATTAGTATTTACAATAATTCTCAAATCTAATGTTCAAATAAGACACAATTTTCTATCTTTTTATAATCAAGTTTCAAAGATATCTGTGGCGATTATTAATAAAGATTTCAATAATAAAAATAATCCTCAATATTTGAAAGAGTTTGCAACTTTCTACGATACTTGGCGAATGAGTAAGTATATAGGAGGAGGTATTAAAAATTTTAGATATTATTGTCATTTCCGAGATAACATAGATAAAGACTCAGAGTTTAAATGCAATATGCACCCACATAATTACTATTTAGAAATTCTAACTGAGACCGGTTTAGTAGGATTTTTTATTATCTTATTTATATTTTCTTCAATATTATATCTGACTTTGTATAGAAAATATTTTTCAAACTCAGAGCTTAATAAAAATAATTTTATTATCCCTTTTATTTTCTTATTTATTACAGAAATTTTCCCTATAAAAAGCACTGGAAGTTTTTTTACAACAGGAAGTACCACATATTTAATTTTGATAATTGCTATATTAATTGGCATTGTAAGACGCCATTATTCAATTGAAAATAAACTTTAAAGATATAAATTAATTTTATGAAAAAAGTTTACATTACTTCTGCTTTGAGAACTGCTGTGGGATCTTTAGGAAAATCTCTTAAAAATGTAAAAGCAGAAGATCTAGGTTCTGCTGTAATTACACAAACAATAAAAAAATCAAAGCTTAAAAGTGAAGAAATTGATGAAGTTATAATGGGTCAAGTGCTTACTGGCGGAAGTGGCCAAAATACTGCGCGGCAGGCAGCAATGAAATCAGGAATTCCAAAAGAAAAACCTGCTTATGTGGTAAATCAAGTTTGCGGTTCAGGTATTAGATCAATTTCCTCAGGATTTCAAAGTATCCAATGTGGGGACTCGAAAATTGTAGTTTCCGGAGGTCAAGAGAGTATGTCTTTAGCGCCTCACGCAATTCACTTAAGAGATGGAAAAAAACTTGTAGATACTGAATTAGTAGATACGATGATTAAGGATGGATTATGGGATGCTTTTCATGGTTATCATATGGGTATAACCGCAGAAAATGTTGCGGAAAAATTTCAGGTCACTAGAGAGGAACAAGACAAATTTGCTCTTAAGTCACAAGAAAAAGCTTTAAAATCCCAAATGGAAAATAAATTTAAAAACGAAATTATTAGTTTTAAAATTAAATCAAAAAAAGCTGAGATAGATTTCATAAAAGATGAACATCCTAGAGAGGGAATAAATTTAGAAGCATTATCTAGATTGAAACCCGTTTTCAAAAAGAATGGAACAGTTACTGCTGGAAACGCTTCGGGTATAAATGATGGGGCCGCAGCAGTAGCAATGATGTTGTCAGATGAAGCAGAAAAAAAGGGTATAGATAAGCTTGTGTCTATTAAATCATGGGCAAGTTGTGGAGTTGATCCTGCTTTAATGGGAACAGGTCCTATACCATCTTCAAAAAAAGCTTTAGATTTGGCGGGGTGGTCAGTCAAAGACGTAGATTTGTTTGAAATTAATGAAGCTTTTGCTGCTCAGAGCATTGCAGTTTTAAAAACACTTTCTATTCCAGAAGAAAAAGTAAATGTTAACGGCGGAGCAATAGCATTAGGTCATCCCATAGGTGCCTCTGGAACAAGAATCCTTGTCACATTAATTCATGAAATGATAAGACGTGATGTAAAGAGAGGTTTGGCCACATTGTGTATTGGTGGTGGAATGGGTATAGCTATGTGTGTGGAGAGATAATGGAAATTTCAAAAGCTTATAAAGGAAAAGGGAAACGCAAACTTAAAAAGATGCCTTTTACAGTAAAGGGATACATTCTTTACTACGCTTTTTTTTGGGTTGTAATTATCTCTATTTACCTAGCTTACTATTAAAGATGTTTGCCTTGAACAAACTGCTTAAATTTTAGGCTTCCTATTTTTTTTGTAGTTTTTCATCCATAAACTAAAAACCTTGATTGCTTCATTCATGTTTTTAGTCTTATGGGGGTGTTTTCTCGCCCTACCTAACATAGTCGCAATAACGTTCACTTGATATTTTAAATCTCTGTTTTTTATAATTTTAATCGTATGTAATGCTTTGCCTTTATCTTTAAACCCAAGTCCTTGAGTTGTTGTTTTAGGATTGTAATCTGAAAATAATGATAGATTTAAAGGTTTGATTTTTTCATTTTTTAAAACTTTAGACATTGGCATTTGATCAATAATTTTAAATATTTTCTGACTATCAAACGTTTTAAATGCTTTTTTTTTTGAGCCGTCAAAACCGAATAATTCTATTGAGAAGTTGGCGTTTACTCTCTTTGAGAGTAGTTTGATTACCCTTTTATGAAAGTTTTTAATATTTTTTTGATATAATTCTTTAGCTTTTTTATACTCTAAATTTTTATAATCAGGTGTTTTAATCATTAATATTCTGCATTTCCATTTATATTTTTTTATCATTTGTCCCCTTTAAAAAATTTAATATTAAAGTATAGATAGATATTATGGAATTTCCTGTAGTAAATCATCCAGATTATGTTGCCAAAATAAACGATGATAATAAATTTCCTATTAAAAAATTTGGCGCACTAGCAAAACACCTTTTAGATCAGGGTGTGGTAAAAAAGTTTCAAATACCAAAAGAATGCTCTATTGAAACTATGAAGACCTCTCACTCTTTAAAATATATAAACGACATCAAAAATAAGACACTAGATATTAAAGCGCAAAAAAAAATTGGATTTCCGATAAATGATAGTGTTGTGAGAAGATCTTTTGTGGCAACTGGAGGAACTGTTTTGGCAAGTAGATTAGCTTTAGACTCAAAGCTTGCTTGTAATACTGCGGGAGGCAGTCATCATGCAACTTTTGATTTTGGAGCAGGATACTGTGTTTTTAATGATACTGCAGTTGCTGCAAACTATTTGAAAAATAAGGGATATGCAAAAAGGATCTTAATTTTAGATCTAGATGTTCATCAAGGAAATGGGAACTCAGAAATATTTCAAAATGATAAAAATGTTCTTACATTTAGCATGCATTGTGCATCTAACTATCCAGCAAAAAAATCTAAGAGTGATGTCGACATTGAACTTGAAGATAATATGGAAGATCAAGAATATATTAACGTTTTAAATGATAATCTTAAAAAATTAAACCAAAACACTTTTGACTTTGTTTTTTATATTGCTGGAGTTGATATTCACCATGAAGACAGACTTGGTAAGCTTAAAATTACTGATGAGGGTATTAACAAAAGAGATCAAATGGTAATTGAAAATTTCCGCTCAAAGAAGACACCTTTATGTGGAGTACTTGGTGGTGGCTATAATAAAAGTTTTGATAAACTAATACAGCTTCATTCAATGCTTCATAAAAATTGTGCTGCTTATTTTTAGTCGGTCCTGGCTTTAGATGACTTAAATTTAGGGACTAAAGCCAAGACTTAAGTGAATTATAATTCTAAAAATAGTTGATCGTAACGTATAAAACTGACGCGCTACAATTTAAGCTGAGGAAGATTTTCAAAAAATTTTAGGGACTTAGGATTTGCGATCGCTTCTTTATTATTTATTTTTTCGCCATTAATTATCTGTTTTACTGCTAATTCTACAATCTTTCCGCTTTTAGTCCTTGGAATTTCTGGAACTTTAATGATTATTGCAGGCACATGTTTTGGGGAACAATTTTTTCTAATCCTAGATTTGATTAATTTAATTTTTTCATCATCAATATTTTGATCGTTTTTAGTAGTGACAAATAAAATAATTCTAACATCATCCTCAAAGTCTTGGCCTACAACTAGTCCCTCTGTAATAAAATCTATATCTTCTACTTGCTGATAAATTTCAGATGTTCCTATTCTGACACCACTTGGATTTAATGTAGCGTCAGATCTACCACGCATAATGAATCCGTTCTTATCAGTTCTTTCAATAAAATCCCCATGGTACCAAATGTTCTCAAATTTTGTGAAATAAGCTTTATGATATTTTTTTCCACCCTCATCTCCCCAAAACTTTACTGGCATAGAAGGAAAAGGTTGTTTAACAACAAGTTCTCCTTTCTCTCCATCTGAAGTACTATTTCCATCATCGCTAAAGACATCTACATCAATACCTAAACTTTGTCCTTGAATCTCTCCTTTATGAACATTTGAAAAAAGATTTCCAAGTACTAAACATCCGACTAAATCTGTCCCTCCAGCAATAGAAGCAAGGTGAACATCTTTCTTAATATTGTCATATACATATTTAAAACTTTCCTCTGCTAACGGTGAGCCAGTCGAAGTAATAATCTTAATAGAATTTAAATCTAAATTTTTACTATTATACTTTTCGTTTTTAAGATGATCTATATATTTTGCACTAACACCAAATAAATTAATTTTTTTATTTTGACAATATTCAAGCAGAACATCTATCTTGGGATAAACTGGAGCTCCATCAAAAAGAAAAATTGATGATCCTGTAGCAAGCCCCCCTACCAGCCAATTCCACATCATCCAACCAGTTGTTGTGTAATAAAACAACTTTTCATTTTTTCTTATATCACAATGAAGCATGAACTCTTTGTTATGTTCAATTAGCACATTTCCACTTCCATGCGTAATGCATTTCGGTTTTCCAGTCGTGCCACTTGAAAAAAGAATATAAATTGGATGATTAAATTCAAACCTTTCAAAAGACTCATCTGATTCAACATTTAAAGTATCTTCAAAATCAATAAAATTTTTTAAGTTTTCTTTTTCTTTTTTGTAATAATTATAAACTATTACTTTTTCAATTGATGGGATCTGTTTGAGCACTTCATCAACTTTATCTAAAATATTAATTTTTTTTCCATTATAAAAATAATAATCACTTGTAATTAAAACTTTTGGTTCAATTTGTTTAAATCTATCAACCACTCCCTGAACTCCAAAATCTGGAGAACATGATGACCATATAATTCCATTTTTAGCACAGGCTAAAAAACTGATTATGGTTTCTATTTTATTTGGCACATACGCAGCAACCCTATCACCTTTTTTTAAACTTAACTTTTTAAGATAATTAGAAAATTTACAAACTTTTTTATATAAGTTATTCCAAGTTATATATTCTTCAAAACCTTTTTCAGATAAAAAGTTTATAGCTATATCATTTGATTTTTTCTTAAGAATGTTTTCTGCATAATTTAATTTTGAGTCTGGAAAAAATTTTGATTTATTGAAAATTTTATCTTTTTGAATTATTTCTGATCCTTTGTCTCCTATAATTTTTGAGTAATCCCAAAACTTTGACCAGAACTCTTCAGGATTTTTTACTGACCATTCCCATAATTCTTTGAAATTACTTGAGGATTTGAAATTTATAAAATGACAAAAATCTTGTAAGACAGAGTCCTGTTTTAACTTTTGAGAAGGTTGCCACAGTGGTTTATTCATAAGAGCTAATTTAGCTCTTATGAAATTATTTTAATATATATTTTTTTAGAAGAAATTTCTGAACAATATGACCTTGATTGCCTCTAATTTCCTTCTTTTTAAACAAAAAATTAATTAACCATTTCATACTTAATTACAGCATTTAGACATGACAAAAAGTGGCAAAAAATGTGTCAAAAGTTGAACTATTCAACCAATAAGCGCTATTCTTTCTAGTTTATTATTCAATAACTTTTTTATATGTTCCATCCAGTTTATAATAAGACTTATGGCTCAAAATATTTCAGTTCCAGATATAGGTGATTTTAAAGACGTAGAAGTAATTGAAATTTTGGTAAAACCAGGCGACCAAATTAATAAAAATGATCCAATAGTTACTATCGAAAGTGATAAATCTAGTGTCGAAATTCCATCACCATCCTCAGGCCAAATAAAAGATTTAAAAGTAAAAGTTGGTGATAAAGTTTCAGAAGGTAGTTTACTTGCTACTATAGAAAATGGCCAAGCTGCTCAAGCTCCAAAAAAAATTAAAGAAACCAAAGTTGAAGAAATTAAAGAAAAACCTAAATCTAATGGAAATTTAAATCCAGTAAAACAAATTAAAAAAGTATTTGCTGAACCTGCCTCTAAAGATGATATTGACCCTGTTGAAACAAATGAATGGATAGAGTCTTTAAATTCAGTAATTGAAAATGATGGAGCTCCTAGAGCAAGTTATCTTTTAAATAAAGTTATAGATCAAGCGTATAAGTCTGGATTAGTCTTACCAGATACTAGAACTACTCCTTATATAAATACTATCCCTCCTGAAATAGAAGTTAAATCTCCAGGTGATCAAAATATAGAAAAAAAAATCAGAGCCTACATTAGATGGAATGCTGCTGCTATGGTAGTTAAAGCTAATAAGAAAAGCTCTGAGCTAGGAGGACATATTGGAACTTTTGCATCTGCTGCAACTTTATATGATGTTGGAATGAATCACTTCTGGAGAGCCAAAAATAACAAATTTGGTGGAGATCTCATTTATTTTCAAGGGCACTCTGCACCTGGAATGTATGCCAGAGCATTTTTAGAGGGAAGAATGACAGCTAAACAACTTGACGGTTTTAGACAAGAGGTTTCCTCAGGTGGTTTATCTTCTTATCCTCATCCTTGGTTAATGCCAAACTTTTGGCAGTTCCCAACTGTCTCGATGGGCTTAGGGCCAATTATGGCAATCTATCAAGCACGTTTTTTAAAATATCTTATTAATAGAGGTTTGGTTAAAGATGAAGGAAGAAAAATTTGGGTTTTCCTTGGAGATGGTGAAATGGATGAACCGGAGTCTTTAGGTGCAATAGGTTTAGCTGCAAGAGAAAAATTAGATAACTTAATTTTTGTTATCAATTGTAATCTTCAAAGGTTAGACGGTCCAGTCCGAGGTAACGGTAAAATTATTCAAGAATTAGAAGGAAGTTTTAGAGGAACAGGTTGGAATGTAATTAAAGTTATATGGGGATCTTATTGGGATCAATTATTAGCAAAAGATAAAACGGGTTTACTTGTTAAAAGAATGAACGAGTGTGTTGATGGTGAATATCAAGCATTTAAGGCTAAAGGTGGTGAATATGTAAGAAATAATTTCTTTGGAAAATACCCAAAGCTTAAAGAACTGGTTTCTTCAATGACTGATAAAGATATTTGGAGGCTTAATAGAGGAGGACATGACCCACACAAAGTGTATGCAGCTTACCATGCCGCAATGCAGCATACAGGAACTCCTACTGTGATCCTTGCCAAAACAATTAAAGGTTATGGTATGGGTAAGTCGGGAGAAAGTATTAATACAACACATCAACAAAAAAAATTAGATGAGGAGGATTTACTCTATTATAGAGATAGATTTGGAGTTCCTCTCACAGATAAACAAGTTAAAGATATTGAGTATTATAAACCAAGCGAAAATTCTGAAGAAATTAAATATTTAAAGGAAAAAAGAATTAAGCTTGGTGGATTTATTCCAGAAAGATCGTCTTTTGCAAAAGCAATCAAAGCTCCACCAAAAGATATTTTTGATAACTTTATGAAATCTACTGGAGATAAAGAAATGTCAACTACAATGGCACTCGTTAGGATGTTAACTGCTTTACTAAGAGATAAAAACTTATCACCAAGACTCGTGCCAATAATACCGGATGAAGCTAGAACTTTTGGAATGGAGGGTTTCTTTCAAAAAATAGGAATTTACGCTCATGAGGGACAAAAGTATGAACCTGTGGACTCTGAGCAGTTAAGTTCTTATCGGGAGGACAAGAGCGGTCAAGTATTAGAAGAAGGTATTAACGAGTCTGGCGCAATGTCTTCTTGGATCGCTGCTGGAACTTCTTACACAAATCATGATTTAGAAATGATACCGATTTATATATTTTATTCTATGTTTGGTTTTCAACGAGTCGGTGACCTTGCATGGGCCGCAGGTGACTCCCAAGCTAGGGGTTTTTTAATTGGAGCTACAGCAGGAAGAACAACTTTAGCTGGTGAAGGTCTTCAACACCAGGATGGTCACAGTCACTTATTAGCATCTAATATACCAAATTGTGTAAGTTATGACCCTACTTTCGCTTATGAAATGGCAGTCATACTTCAAGATGGTCTTAAAAGAATGCATGAGAAGAAAGAAAATATTTTTTATTACATAACTGCGATGAACGAAAACTACGCCCACCCTCAGAAACCAAAAGGAAGTGATGATGGAATCTTAAAAGGGATGTATTTATTTAAAGAAAATAATAACAAAGGTAAAACAAAGGTACAACTTCTAGGTTCAGGAACAATCTTAAGGGAAATAATTTCAGCATCAGAAATATTATCAAAAGAATATGGTATCGACTCAGATGTATGGAGTGTTACAAGTTTTAATGAATTGAGAAAAGATGGAATGGAAACTGAAAGATGGAATTTATTAAATTCAAATAAAAAGAAAAAGTCCTATGTTGAAAAATGTTTAGAAAAAAGAGATGGTCCAATTATAGCTGCATCTGATTATACAAGAGCGTTTTCTGATCAAATAAGACCGTACACTGAAAAATCATTTTATTCTCTTGGAACAGATGGTTATGGTAGAAGTGATACTAGAAAAAATTTAAGAAAGTTTTTTGAAGTTGATAAAGAACATATTGTTGCTTACACTTTGAGTGCATTAGCTAAAGAACAGCTGATAGGTTCTGAACAAGCAGAGAAAGCAATCAAGAAGTATAAAATCGATAAAGAAAAAGAATTTCCTGCAAACTTATAATTATGTCTGATCTTAAAATTACAGTTCCTGATATGGGTGATTTTAAGGATGTAGAAATTATTGAGGTTCTTGTTAAAGAAGGTCAAACAATAAATAAAAATGACTCTTTAATCACTCTTGAAAGTGACAAATCCAGTGTTGAAGTCCCATCAACACAATCAGGTACTATAAGTAAAATAAATGTAAAAATTGGTGATAAAGTAAATCAAGGTGACCTCATTTTGACTTTGA
This sequence comes from uncultured Pelagibacteraceae bacterium, assembly GCA_902535255.1. GTDB lineage: Bacteria > Pseudomonadota > Alphaproteobacteria > Pelagibacterales > Pelagibacteraceae > Pelagilacustribacter. The sequence continues at coordinate 23,842 of CACASQ010000008.1, read as the reverse complement.
AATCATCTGAAAAGGTGGAGCAAGTTAAAGAACCTGTTGCAAAGATACCAGAAAAAAAAATAGATGTAAAAAAAGATCAACCTAAGAAAATTAAAACTCCTCCGCCTGCAGCTGTGGAGACAACTAAAACAGGTACAAAATTAGCTAGTCCTAAGGTAAGAAAATTCGCAAGAGAATTAGGGGCGAACGTGTTAGAAATTCCTGGTTCTCAAAGATCCGGAAGAGTCTCAGAAGAAGATGTAAAAGAATTTGTTCGATCACAAGTAACGGTTAACAAAGGAACGGTTGAGAAAAAAGAATATAAAGAAGAGTTTTCTCACGAAGAATTTGGTCATATTGAAATAAAGGAAATTCCTAGAGTAAAAAGATTGTCTGGTCCACACTTAGTTAGGTCTTGGACTGAGATCCCACATGTTACTCAACATGATGAAGTAGATGTAACTGAAATGGAACAATTTAGATCGTCATTGTATGACTATTACTCTGGTGATGTTATTAAGGTAACTCCGTTAGCATTTATAGCCAAGGCTTTAGTTAGTGCTTTAAAAGAATTTCCTAATTTTAACGCCTCTATTGATCCAAATGAAAATAAAATTGTATATAAAAAATATTTTCACATAGGTTTTGCAGTTGATACTCCTCATGGATTAATGGTGCCAAAAATCAGGGATGTGGATCAAATGAGTATCAAAGAAATTGGAGAAGCTTTAAAGAAAACTAGTAAGCTTTGTAGAGAATTAAAGATTGATAAAAAAGAGTTTTTTGGTGGTTCAATGACAATTTCAAGTTTAGGGGGAATAGGTGGAACCTTTTTTACTCCAATAATTAATCCGCCGGAAGTAGCTATTCTTGGAGTAGGAAAAACTTTTGATAGACTAGTTAAAATAAAAGGGAAAATAGTTTCAAGAAAAATACTTCCTTTATCTTTATCTTACGATCATAGATTGATTGACGGAGCTGAGGGTGCAAGATTTTGCGTTTATTTAGGAAAGTGCCTTGGCAAAGATTTTGCTTTTAAACTTGCCGTCTAATCAATTATAAAATAGTACAAAGCATGAATAAAAAAGTTTTCTCTCTACTTTGTGCTATATGCTGCTCTTTAATTTGGGGGTCTGCTTTTGTCGCTCAAGATATGGGTATGGATTATAATGGTCCATTTACTTTTACTTTTGGTAGACTATTTCTTGGATTTCTCACATTAGTCCCTTTTTTATTTATTTTCGAATATAAAAAAGTTAATTCAATAATTTTTAAGAAAGAAAATATTTTAAATCTTTTGCTTATTGGATTTCTTCTTTCAATGGGCAATGTTTTACAGCAGTTTGCTCTTCTGTATACAGATGTAGCAAATACAGCAGTATTTACAATTTTTTATGTAATTTTAGTTCCGTTTGTGGCTTATTACTTTTTTTCAAAAAATATTCATAAGTCTGTTTGGCTATCTATCGTTATTTGTTTATTTGGTGGTATCCTTTTAACTGAGTTTGACAATATTCAAGTAAGAATAGGAGATAGTATTGCAGTTTTTAATTCATTGTTTTGGGCATTTCATATTGTTTTTATTTCAAGATTTTTAAGAATATTTAATTATCCAATTACTATTGCATGCCTTCAATGTTTAATTGCTTCAATATTTGCATTAATGCCTGCTTTTGTTTTCGAAAGTGTTAAGTTTTCAAATATGGTTTTGGATGGTAAAGAAATAATATATGCTGGAGTTTTTTCTAGCGGCGTGGCCTTTCTTCTACAAATTTATGGACAACAAAACCTTTCTCCAGCGCCAGTGGCTATTATATTTTCACTTGAGGGTGTATTTGCGTCAATCTTTGGATGGATTATTTTAAGCCAGTTTTTAAACGAAATAAAAATTATAGGAATAATTCTTATTTTATTTGCTGTTATTTTTTCACAATTAGCTCCTTTATATGATAAAAAAAAGTATGGACGAGTCTAATCAAGGTTTTATGAAACATCTTGGCGGTTTAGAGCTAAAAAAAATTAGCGACACTCAATTTGAGTTTATGGTAGAGGTGAAAGAAATACATTTGAACACTGGTAAAATCGCCCATGGTGGATTCATCTCCACTATAGCTGATACAGGGATGGGAACGGCTGCGCATAGAGTTGCTGGTGACAAGAGATGTGTAACAATTAATTTAGATATGAAATTTATCTCTGTAGGCCAACTTGGTGATAAACTTATTGGAAAAGTAAAAATATTAAAAAAAACTAAAACACTGGTTTTTATTTTTTGTGAAATTTCTAATTCAAGCGACATAGTTGCCTCTGCAAGTGGTACTTGGAAAATACTAAAGTAGCATTTAATGAGATCAAAATCTGTCTTCTTTTCAATAATATTTATTCTAATTTCAATAAAAAGTGCGTCAGCAAATTTTTTTAATAACATTACAGATTTGATAGAAAACAACTATGAAAGTCTGAGATATGGTATTTCAGTAGCTGATGTTAATAATGATGGAGCTTACGAGTTTATAGTAGCTGGTTTTGGAAGTGAAAATTTAGCTTTAACATACAAAAATAATAAACTGATAAATATTGTAGATGATACTAAGTTTATAGATAGAAGGAGTTTTACCATTGGTGTAGCTGCTTGCGATATCGATTCTGATGGTTACGAAGAAATTTATTTTTTAAATACTGATACGTATAGCGGTGAAAAGAGATATTCTGATCGTTTAATAGATCTAAAAAATAATAAATTTTTTGATATTTTTGAACAAAAGAAAAATCAAGTAGATTTAAACTTTACAGCAGGTCGCTCCGTTGTTTGTGTAGATAGAAAAGGAAATGGAAAATACGGAATTTATGTTGCTAATTATGGCGGGCCAACAAGATTTTATGAAAAGTTTAAGGGAAAAATTAAGGATAGAGCAACAGAATTTGGCTTAGATAAAATAACCGGAGGAAGAGCAGTCGTTGCTGGTCATATATTATCAAACAATATTGATATTTTCGCAGCTAATGAAAGAGGTGTAAACTTTTTGTATAAAAACGTTGATGGTACTTTTTACGATGTAGCATCTGGGTACAATGTTTTAGACCCTTATGAAAATGGAAGAGGAACAGCATTAAGTGATGTTTTGTACAGAGGTCAGCTAGATATTGTAAGTGGAAATTGGGATGGTGAACACCGTATATTTATAAAAAAAGAAAACTCTTTTAAAGACATTGCTGATAGCAATTTTAAAAGACCATCTAAAATTCGAACAGTTATTACAGCTGACTTTGATAATGATGGATATGACGAAATATTTCTTAATAATATCGGTGAACCAAATAAATTATTTAAAATTAGAGAGAATGGAAAACTAGAAGAGATTGATATCACGTCTAATTCTGAAACTAATGGTCTTGGAACCGGTGCTGCTGTAGCAGACATTGATAAAGATGGAATTTTAGAATTATTAATTGCACATGGAGAGACAGGAAATCAAATACTTACACTTTACAAAGCAAACGTAAAAAAAAAGAAGAATTATCTTAGAATAAAAGCTTTAAATAAAAATGGAGCACCAGCAAGAGGAGCAACCGTAACACTAATATCTAATTTAAGAAAACATTCTAAAACAATAGACTCTGGTTCAGGATATCTGTGTCAAATGGAGCCTGTTGCACACTATGGGATTAGAAATGGCGAGAAAGATTTTGAAGTACAAATTAAATGGACAAATGGAAAGATAAATAATTATAAAATAGGAGAAACAGGTAAGACTTATATTTTTAAACAAAGTAAATTGACTATCTCGCCATCTTAATAAAAATATCACCCATACCAATATTCATTTCCTCTAATGGAATATCATTTTTAAAAGCACAAAATCTACCTGTAATTTCGTTAGCTTCTATTTTTTTAATATCTGCTTTTTGACATTTTTTAGCTTCATAGAAAAGACCTATTACTAGTTTACCGTCAACGACAAGTACTTCATCTTCGTTTAGTCTTTGCTTTTTACAAAAATAATTTTTATTTACTTCCTTAGGAAAATCCTTTTTTGTGCAAGGATTATCAATTAACAAAACGTCAATTTTTTTTGGACCATCTTTAAATTTATGTTTAATTTTTTTAACTTTTGTATAATTCATAAGATCGCAAGAACAAGGCCAACAGCATCTGTAAAGTTCACCGCAAATATTTTTTTGTGTTCTTAATTCTTTGACAAAAATATAATCGGGTTTTTCCCCAGGGTTTATTAGTGAACCAGAAACAGGACAGTAAAGTTTATTGTATTCTTTAAATTCCTCATAAGTTAGGTTTTGGTCTATTAAGTATTTAAAAAATCTTGGACCTGCAGCATTCCTATTGCTGTCCGGAAATATTTTAGACCAGTTTTTTACAAGGTTTTCATAATAAAATTTTTTTTGCTGAAAGTTTACTTCAGCAAAACTTGATACATTTAAGAATAGACTAAAAACTATAACTTTTAAAAAAATTTGCATTTAAATATTTAATTAGATTTAAAGATAAAAGCACTGCGCTTTTATGATGCTGTACGAGACTTGTTTCGATAATTAAAATAACCAAAAATAATAAGAAGTAATAAAGCTATAGGGTAAACAATTGCTTTATTGGGTCTTTTTGGATTTTCAATTTTAAAGTTGCTTATAATATCGCCCATTTGAATACCAGATTTTTTTGCTTCCCCTTTCCAGTTTAATTTATCAACCATCAATTGATCGTTCTGGTTTGTTAAAGTTACTCCATATTCTTTGAGATTATAATTATTTTCAAATTTCCCTTTATCGATTACAAATAGTTTATATCTTTCTCCATACTCAGTAACTCGTGTGACTTTTATATGAACTTCTTTTGATGGGTCAAAAGATAGATTTTGAATGCTTTCCGCCGAAAGTTTTTGCTCATTAAATTTAGGATAGAATTTACCTAAAACATAATCTGGAGCTAAAAATGATAAAGATATAACTAAGAACGCTATAATCTCATACCACCTTAATTTATTTATAAACCATTGTTGTGTAGCTGCAGTAAACACTAAAATTCCAATTAATGAAGTAGCTATAACTAATAAAGCTTGCCAAATACTATCTACTCCAATTAATAATAGCTCGTGATTAAACAAAAAGACAATCGGTAAAATTCCAGTTCTCAAACTGTACCAAATAGCTTGAAGTCCAGTTCTTAAAGGGTCACCGCCAGAAATTGCAGCTGCTGCATAAGAGGCTAAACCAACTGGGGGTGTTACATCCGCCATTAAGCCAAAATAAAATACAAATAAATGAACTGCGATTAATGGAAAGATAAATCCAGATGCATTACCAACATCAACTAATACAGTTGCCATTAATGATGCCACAACAACATAGTTTGCAGTTGTTGGGAGACCCATACCAAGTAGCAAACAAAGAATAATTGTTAATAATATTAAAATTATTACATTGTCTCTTGCTATCGTTTCAATGACTATAATTAAATTAGTACTCAACCCTGTTGACCCTACTGCTCCCACAATTATTCCTGCTGTAGCAATTGCAATCCCTACTCCCACCATATTAATAGCACCTTTTTGAAGACCAACTATTGTTTGATTATACCAATCAATTAAACCAGTTTTTAAATCTGGATTTTTTATTATACGACTTACTAAGTTTACTAATATTAAAGATAACGTTGCGTAAAAGATTGAAAAACCTGCTGTATATCTCATATAAACAAGTAAAAAAATCAAAACAAAAATGGGTATTAAAAAATGTAAACCAGATAAAAAAGTTTTCTTTAAATGAGGAACATCAGCATCATCCATTCCTTTTAATCCTAATTTAAGAGCCTCTAAATGAGAGATGTAAAATAAAGCGATATAGGAAATTATTGCTGGTAAAAAAGCATGTTTTACAACTTCAAAATAAGTAACACCTATAAAACTTGCCATTACAAAAGCTGCAGCTCCCATAACTGGAGGCATTATTTGTCCATTAACAGATGAAGAAACTTCAATGGCTCCTGCTTTCTCTTGAGAAAAACCTGTTTTTTTCATTATGGGAATCGTAAATGTTCCAGTTGTTACAGTATTTGCAATTGAAGAACCTGAAATCATACCAGTCATTCCAGATCCCAATATTGCAGCCTTGGCTGGACCACCTCGCATTTTTCCAACCATTGCAAAAGCTAAATCTAAAAAATACTTTCCTCCACCGGCGGTTTCTAACAAAGCTCCAAAGAGTACAAATAAAAATATGAAATCAACTGAAACTCCTATTGGAATTCCAAATATTGCTTCTTGGTCAAACCATTGGAATCCTACTAATCTTTTTACGGAAAGCCCTCCATGAGAAATAATGTCAGGCGCATATTTTCCAAAATAAGAAAATAAAAGGAAACAAACTGCAATTATGACTAGAGGCAAGCCAATAGCTCGTCTAGTCGCTTCTAATAAAATTAATATGCCTGTTGCTCCTATAATGAGTTCAACAGGAACTTTAAAACCAAATATTTCTTTTACTAAAAGAATGCCGCCTCTGTTTACTAAATCGTCATAAAAAAAATAAATATATAAGCAACTTAATGCACCGGTTATACTTATTAGAATATCAAAAATAGAAATCTTTTTTCCCCTCACTGCTGGAAAAATCAAAAAAGCTAGTGTTAAAGCAAAACCTAAGTGAATAGCTCTTGCGGGTAATCCTTTGAACATTCCAAAATTAAACCAAAAAGGAAAAGGAGAGGCATACCAGAGTTGAAAAAATGTCCAAAGAATAGCAATTCCAAAAACTATTTTTAAATGAATTCCTGATAAATTTCGAGTAGGAGAAATATCTTCTTGAATTTTGTCTTTAATTTTATTTTGAATAGTTTGATTCATTTCACTTAAGATACATTATTCTAAAAAAAAAGGCCCAAGAAATATTGGGCCTTTTTTAATTAAACTAAAAAGTTGAATTACATTAATCCAGCTTCTTTGTAGTACTTAATTGCACCTGGATGTAACGGAGCTGATAAACCATCAGCTATCATATTTTTCTTTTCCAGAGGTCCAAAAGCAGGATGTTGAGCTCTGAAGTCATCAAAGTTCTCCATTACCGCTTTTGTTACTAAGTATACAAGCTCATCAGAAACATCTGCGCTTGTAACAACTGTAGCTTTTACACCAAAAGTTGTAGCGTCTTTTTTCTGATTAGAGTAAGTTCCTTTTGGAATTACAGCCTTTGCATAGTAGTCAGCACCATCAATCAGTCCTTGTACTGGTGCACCAGTTAAATTAATTGGACTAGCTTTTGCTTTACAAGTAGCTGCTTGCTCCATAGCACCATTAGGAAATCCAACCGAATATCCAAATGCATCTATTTTACCATCACAAAGAGCTTTAACTTGCTCAGAAGAAGTAAGTTCAGTAGTTGCTTTGAACATACTCATATCTGCTCCCATAGCTTTCATTAGCTCTTCCATAGTTCCTCTTTGACCAGAACCTGGGTTACCTATGTTTACTGTTTTTCCTTTTAGGCCTTTGAAATTTTTAATTCCAGATTTTTTACTTGCCCAAATTTGGAAAGGTTCATTGTGAACAGAAAATACAGCTCTTAAGTTGCTGAATTGTTTTCCTTCCCATTTGCTTGAACCATTGTAAGCATGGTACTGCCAGTCAGACTGAGCAACACCAAATTGAAACTCACCATCTTTGATTTGTCCAATATTGTAGTTTGAACCACCTGTTGAAGGCGCAGTACATCTATAAGCTTTAGCTGTACCTTTTTTTCTACCATGGTCAGCACTTATTGCTGATTTATGTAACATTTTACAAATTGCGTTACCTGTTTGGAAATATACTCCAGTTGGTCCGCCAGTTCCTATTGTAAAGAACTCTGCTGATTTTGCGATCGAAGTAATAGGGCTTGAAAAAGCAAACATTACTATTACCGCTGAAATCAATGACATCATTTTTTTCATGTGTACTCCTCTTGTTATAATGGTTAATTTAACTACGTTATTAGTTAGAGGTCAAAGAGAATCTTATAAATTTTTAGCCCAATTTGATAATTTATTTACTCCCTCAACTACATTTGGAGCGAACTTTTTAATCATATCATCATCTATCATACTGCAGTTTGTAACGTTTTTAAAAAATTCTGTTCCGTTAAAATCAGTGTAACTTAATCTGGTTAACATTTTTTTAGGAGAAAAACCAAAATCTGAACCTGGTAACATTGCTACACCGGTATCCTTTAAAACTGCTTCACATAATTTAGATGATGTTTTATATTTTTTGTTTTTAAATTCTGGCATCAAGTAAAATGCACCTTGTGGCGGTGCGATCAATATTTTATTTGATTTCAAATTATTGTATACATAATTGCCAACAGCTTTTAATATTGCTCTTACTTTCAATTTATAAATCTCATGCTCAGAAGCATAAGCTTCTATAGAAGCATATTGGGTTGGAGTATTAACTGTTGAATAAGACTCACTTGCAAGAGATTTTAAACTTTTAAGAAATTCTGTTAATTTTTTTGGAACAGCTAAAAATCCTAACCTCCAACCGCCTGCTCCACACCATTTACTTAGGCCACCGGTTATAAAGGTTGATTCAGGATAAAATTTTGAAATAGAATTATATTCATTAGAGAATGAAAGATCTGTATAGATTTCATCTGATAAAATCATAATCTTATTTTTTTTTGCTACTTTAGCGAGCTCTTCTAAATTATCACAAATAGTACCAGAGGGATTATTTGGTGAGTTAAGAATTAAAATAAGGTTTTTCTTTTTTCTGATAGATTTAATTTTTTTTTCAAGTTCTTTGCCTGTCGGGAACCAATTATTTAATCTTGAAGTTTCAAGCCAATTAACTTTGTTTGAACCTATTTCTGCTTGAGGCTCATAAGAGACCCAACCAGGTGCAGGAATAATTATTTCACCGTTAAACGCAATATGAATAAGTAACATTGCTTCCTTTGAGCCCGGTGTAATCAATATATTTTCTTTCGGATAATCATTTCCGGTTCTTTTGAATAAGTATTTGGAAATATTTTCCCTAAGTTCAGGTAATCCTTGAATAGGGAGGTATTCTTTTCTATGAGCATTTTTTTTTAATGCCTCTACAATTTTTTCTGGAACTTGGAATGGAGATTGCCCAAAACCAAATTGATATACTTTTTTACCTTTATTTATAAGTTCTTTAGACTTTTCGTTAATTACAAGTGTAGAAGATTCTTTTAACTTCAGAATTTTCTTTTTTACTTTAGAAGACATTTTAACATTAAAACCTATACGGGGACTGCCTATAAGAAGTCAATTCAAATGTTCAAATAGGAACATTTGACAAATTGATTCGGTCATGTTTTAATCTTATTTTGTTCTCAAATTTGATCTACATATAGTGTAAAAAAAATTAACTGACACAAAAATGAAAAGCCAGCCTCAAAGAATTATAGCATTATTAGGTCCAACAAATACTGGAAAAACTTATGTGGCCATTGAGAAAATGCTTGAGTATTCAAATGGGATCTTTGGGTTACCTCTAAGGCTATTAGCTAGAGAGGTTTATGACAAATGCGTAAAAAGAGTTGGTTTTGATAAAGTTGCGCTTATTACAGGTGAAGAAAAAATAATCCCAAGTAGTGCTGACTATTTTATTTGTACAGTCGAGTCTATGCCAAAGGATAAAGTAGTTGAATTTATTGCAATAGACGAAATTCAAATGTGTGCGGATCGTGAAAGAGGGCATATTTTTACAGAGAGAATGTTGGAGTCTAGAGGAACAAAATTAACAATGTTTTTGGGTTCGCAGGTAATGGAAAAAATTATTTCTGAACTAGTAGAAAATGTTGAATTTGAAAAAAAAGAAAGGTATTCAAATTTAACCTACTCGGGAATTAAGAAAATCTCAAGACTTGATAGAAAAGTAGCTATAATTGCATTCTCAATAGAAGAAGTTTATGCAATCGCAGAATTAGTCAGGCGTCAAAAAGGGGGTGCTGCTGTAATAATGGGTTCTCTTAGTCCTAAAACTAGAAATTCTCAAGTTGGTTTATACCAATCTGGCGATGTTGATTATCTAATAGCTACAGATGCTATTGGAATGGGTTTAAACATGGATATCAACGAAATTTACTTTTCAAATCTTAAAAAATTTGATGGAAAAAAAACAAGAAGGTTAAATCTAATCGAAATGTCTCAAATTGCAGGTCGGGCAGGCAGATATAAAAATGATGGGGGATTTGGAACTACAGGTGAATGTGAGTCATTAAACTCAGATGAAATAGAAAAAATCGAAAAACATCAACTACCGGATACTAAAACAATTTTTTGGAGAAATTCTAAATTAAGTTTCGAAAATCCAGAGAAGCTTATTTTCTCACTTGAATTGAAACCAAAACAAAAAAATCTCTTAAGAACAGTAGATTCTCTCGATGAAAGCGTTTTAAGATTTTTTCTTAAAAAGGGAATGAACAACATTATTTACCACAAAAATTTAGAGCTACTTTGGGAATGCTGCCAAATACCTGATTTTGAAAAAAAAGCATATGGTCAGCACATTAATGTAATTGATAAAGTATTTCAGTTTTTATCAACAAGAAAGAAACGAATACCAAGTACATTTATGAAAGAACAATTGAAAGGTTTAGATAGAGATCACGGTAACGTTGATTTGCTCTCTCATAGATTATCAAACGTACGAACTTGGTCTTACGTAGCTAACAAGAAAAATTGGGTAGAAAACTCAGATTATTGGGTGCAACTAACTAAAGGTATAGAGGATAAGTTATCAGATAAATTACATGAAGAATTAACAAAAAGTTTTATTGATAAAAAAATAAGTATACTTTCTAGAAGTCTCAAACAAGATCTTGTTTTAAATACAGAGATTAATGACGATAATAAAATTCACATTAATGGCCAACTGGTAGGTGAATTAAAAGGATTAAAATTTCTTATCGAAGTTACTTCAAAAACATTAGACACGGATATAAAATCTATTAAAAAAGCTGCAAGAAAAGGTGTGGAAGTAGAACTAGTTAAACGAGTAGACGAAATTTTATCAACTACTAATATTGAAATTAATAATGAATGTAAAATTATTTGGAAAAATAACCCAATAGCTAGACTTAAAAAAGGTAATGACTACCTGAATCCTGAAATAGATATTATTGCTGATGACGCACTAAATGAAGAGTCAAAATACAAATTAGTTCAATATTTATGTAAATGGTTAAATAATCATATTATTGAAGTGCTTGGTGACCTCATAAAACTTTCTGAACACAAGATAAGCAATCAATATTTGAGAGGTTTAGTTTTCCAGCTTTACGAAAATAATGGCGTAATAAAAAGAAATGAAGTTGATAAAATAGTCAAATTGATACCTTCAGAAGAAAGGAAAAAATTGTGGGGTATGGGAATAAAAATAGGAAGATATCATATCTATTTGCCTAAAATGTTAAAACCAAAAGCGGTGGAATTTAGAGTTAATCTTTGGAAAATATTTCACAATCTTTCAGATAGAAATGAAATACCGAAGTCGGGTCTTAATTTCTTAATTAGCGAAAATTATGATAAAAATTTTCTTTTATTGTGCGGTTTTGAGAAATTCAGAGAATTTTTTGTCAGAATTGATATTTTGGAAAAATTATTTCTGAAAATAATTGATATTACTAAAAATAAAAAATTTAAAGTTAATGCTGAAATGATGAACTTATTAGGGTGCTCTAAGGAAAATTTTTATAAATTAATGACCTACATGGATTACAAAAAAGATAAAACTGCAGATACTTACGTTTTCAAAGGGGAAAAGAAGAAAAAAGAGAGAATTTTGCGATTTGACAAAAAAGAAAATCCATTTAATAAGCTTCTTTCTTTGAATATTAAATGAATAAATTAGATAAAGAGAGTGTTTTAGGTATTTCAGCTTTATTAGTTCATGCAGCTAATATAGATGAAATTTATTCTGATCATGAGAAAGATTTAGTAAGAAACTTTATTAAATCATATTTGAAAGATGAGGATGCAAGCTCAATGTTAAAAAGAGCAGAAGAAATTGAAAAAAATTCAAATCAATTATTAAGCTTTACAAATATAATAAAAAAGAATCCAACTGATATTAAGAAAGATATAATTGAACATCTGTGGAAAGTAATAATTTCGGATAACTCTGTAGACCAGTATGAAGCGAATTTAATGAGAAGAATTTGTGGCCTAATCTATTTTTCAGATAAGGAGTGTGCAGAAATAAAACTTAAATTAATAAATTCAAAATGACTTATATTGTAAAAGACGAGTGTATAAAATGTAAATTGACAGATTGTGTAGAAGTATGTCCAGTTGACTGTTTTTACGAGGGCGAAAATATGCTTGTTATTAATCCAGATGAATGTATTGATTGCGGTGTTTGCGAACCTGAATGTCCTATAGATGCAATAAAAGCTGATACGGACGAAAGCGTAAAAGATAAGGAAAAATGGTTGTTGCTTAATAAAAAGTTTTCTGCAATATGGCCTAATATTTCGAAAAAAAAAGATCCAATGGAAAATCACGAAAAATTTAGAGATATTAAAAACAAGTATGAAAAACACTTTTCGGAAAAACCCGGAAAATAAGTATGCCAAGAAAAAAGAAAAATAAAAAGGTTAATAAAACAAAAAAATTAAAGAAAATAATAAGCCTCAAGCTTAAATCAAATATAAAAGTACCGGAGAAAAAAAATTTAGTTTCAGGTCAAGAGGATAAACCCGAAATTAAAAAAGTAAAAAAACAGCCAACAGAAAAAAGAGTTTATAATTTGAAAGACTTTGTAGTTTACCCTAAGCATGGAGTAGGAAAAATTACCAGTATAGAAAAAGCGAAGATAGGTGAAATAGATATTCAATTTTATAAAATTTTAGTAGAGAAAGAAAAACTTACATTAACGGTTCCAATAAACCAACAATCAAAATTACGTCCAATAGCGACAATTAATCAGATAAACAAATGTGTCTCAATATTAAAAACTAAACCGAAAATAAAACGGACTATGTGGAGTAGACGAGCACAAGAGTACGACCAAAAAATCAACTCGGGTAAGATATATGAATTAGCTGAAGTGGTGAAGGATCTAAATAAAAATACAGATATTATTGCAGATCAATCTTACTCGGAAAGACAGTTATTCGAAAAAGCATACGAGAGACTAAAATCTGAATTTGAAGCGGTGTTAAAAGTCAGCCCTGAAGAAGTTCAGAAAAAAATGGATAAGGCTTTAGGAAGAACTAAAATTTCAGAGCAGATGGAATAAAAAAACGCCCTCTTTAAAAAATAAAAAGGGCGTTTAGTTAAAGAGAAAACTATCTTCTTCTTCTTCTCTTTTTTGCTTTCTTTTTAGTTTTCTTTTTAGCTTTTTTTCTTCTTTTAGCCATCTTTTCTCCCTTGTTAGTAAACAAATCTTAATGATTCGTTTGTTAATGTTTACATTAATTAATTAAAAATTCATGTCAAACATAAATTAATTTGCAAATTTGATTCAAAATTTAATTTTTTTAATTATTTTTTTAATTTTTAATAAGATTAAAAAAAAGTTAGTAATATCAATGTTTTTTTAAGCAAATTAAATAAGTTTTAATTTAATTTTTAATAAAGATTTTCTAGTTGTTGTTTATAATTTTTTATTATTTCTTTTCTTTTTAACTTTAAAGTTGGTGTTAGCATTCCGTTTTTAATTGTAAATTCCTCGAAAATTAAGATAAATTTTTTAATTTTTTCTATTAATGTTAAATTTTTATTTATGTTTTCAATTATAAGTTTAATTTTTTCTTTATTAATTCCTTTTTCACTAACAATTAACGCAACTAAATAATTTTTTTTATCTCCATAAACAAAAGATTGTTTAATGTTTTCATTTAAACACAAAATATTTTCTACTTTGCTCGGAGAAATATTATCTCCACCAAGATTTACAATAATATCTTTTTTTCTATCTGTAATTTTTAAATAATTATTATTATCAAGTTCTCCTATGTCCCCAGTATGAAGCCATCCATCTTTAATTACTTTTTCTGTCTCCTCTTTCAAATTCCAATATCCCAACATAACGTTTTCACCTTTAATAAGTATTTCTCCATCTTCTGCTATTCTCACTTTATTAGTCCTAAACGGTGGTCCTACTGATTCGACCTTGACTAGATCTGGTAAATTACAGCTTACGACTGGAGAGGCTTCGGTTAGGCCATATCCTTGTAGCGTGGGTAAACCAACAGAATTTAAAAATTCTCCAATATTTTGATCTAAAGCCCCTCCCCCAGATACGAAGGCTTGGAGATTGCCACCAAACTGATTTCTGATTTTTTTTCTTACTAATTTTTCGCACAAAAAATTTACAATTTTTTCACCTAATTTCAGTTCCTTTTTTTTGAGTATTTTTTTACCTAAATCTAAAGTCTGGTTTATAAGTTTTCTTTTTAATCCAGATTGCTTTTCAAAATTCATATTTATTTTTGTATAAAGATTTTGATAGAATCTAGGTACAGCTGTCATGATTGTAGGTCTTGCAATACCCATATTAGAAATCAGTTTTTCTAAACTTTCAGCATAGAAAACTTTTGCTCCAACTATAATTTGTATAAATTGAACTGTATGTTCATAAGAATGTGATAAAGGTAACCAGGTCAAAAAAACCGGATCTTTTTTTTTAGTTAAAACTTCTAATAATTCAACTGCACCTTCACAGTTAGATAGAATACCACCATGACTTAATACAACTCCTTTTGGTTTTCCAGAAGTACCTGATGTGTAAATTATACAAGCAGGCATATTTCGTTTTAAATCTTTATTAACTATTTTTTCATTAACTTCTTCATTTAATATTTCTTTAATTAATAAACTATCAGTATTTATTTTTTCGAAAGATACTATTTTTACATCGCTTCTTATAAATTTTTTAATTTTATCAAATTGATTTTGATTTGATACAAATACCAATGAGGGCTTACAATCATTTAAAATATATTCATAATCGTTTGCGGAATAAGTTGTAAAAATTGGAACTGAAATACCTCCAGCATTCATAATGGCAATATCGGTCATTAACCAGTAAGGTCTATTTTCAGATAGGATTAAACATCTGTCCCCTTGTCTAATTAACGATTTAATTTTTGCAGTTAATTTAAAAATTCTTTGAGTTATATCTTCCCAATTATAAGTTCTTTTTTCTGGTTTTAACCATTTTAAGAATGGTCTTCTACCCTCGACTTCTTCTGTCTTTTTAAAATAAAGTTCAACTAAGCTATTTAATTTACTTATATCCATAACTTGGTGGGCGAAGAGAGACTCGAACTCTCAAGGTATTGCTACCACCGGATTTTGAGTCCGGCGCGTCTACCAGTTCCACCATTCGCCCTTTTTTAGATAATCTAATTGATTTTTCTTACTATGAGAACAAAAATAATTGAGGTGCAAAACATTATTAAAGCGTAAGCTGCTGTTGGTATCATGAATACAATATCATCAAATAATTGTGTTGTTACAAACACTGCTAAAGTTCCGTTTTGTAAGCCACATTCCAATGAAATACATTTTCTTTGCTTAATTCCTGATGTCCAAAATTTTGCAACATAATATCCAACAAAAATCATAGTCATATTTAAAATGAGAGCTATTAACCCTGCTCTAGTTATATAAGAAACAATCCTATCCCATTCCTCTACCCAAATTGCCATAAATACGACTAAAAACAAAATTATCGAAAATCTTTGAATTATTAATGTTTTGGATATTATAAAGTCTGTCATTAAACTTCTAACAATCATTCCAAAAATTACGGGAACAGTTACAACAAAAAACATTTTTAAAGCTATGTTAATCATTGAGATATCTTTTGTAATTCCAATCCCTAAAAATTCAGCCGAATTAATGACTATTAATGGAACAATGAGAATACTTAATAAACTGACAATCGCTGTTAAACTTACTGATAAAGCAACGTCTCCATCTGCAAATTTAGTAAGAATATTAGAGGTTACTCCTCCTGGTGCTGCGGCTATGACCATAACTCCTAAAGCTATTTCTGGTGGTAGTGAAATAATGTTAATTAATATAAGAGCAATAATTGGAAGCAAAATAACCTGACATATAAATCCTACTAAGAAGTCTCTTGGATTTTTTAAAACCCTTGTAAAATCCCCAATCGTTAAGCCAAGACCTAAACCGAACATTATTATGGCAAGACATACGGGTGCTATTGTAGTTACTATCTCCATTTCTTTTTATAAATTGTTTATTCGACTTTAAATGACGAAAACTTCATAAGGTCGAAAATTGTTGTTACGAAACCAGCTTTATGTTTTTGGTTATACATATAATTTTGTTCGAAAGATTTGATATTTTTAGGAGATGGTAGAAGCATATATTCAAGCTTTTTATTTTTCGTAACTAATTTTTGTTTTAAAAGATATTTTAATTTTCTAATAACAGTGGCTCTAGGGATCGTTGAAATTTCGGAAATAGAGGATGCATTAATTCCATTTTTAGGGGTATGCCTTAAAAGATGTAAGTATAAGTCTGCGTAAGTTCTCGGATCTTCAACAACTCTATTTTTTACTTGTTTTGAATAATCAGTAAATTGTGAAATACCAATCGCACCCCAAACATTCCACGTTTCTAAATCACCAAAAAAAGCTCTGAATCTTACTAAATAAGGAATTTGAAGCCTTAACCAATGTTGCCAACATATTGTAAAGTATTTATTTATAAATTCCTCGATTTCTTCTTTAGAAAATGATTTTCCAAACCATTCTTCTTTCCCAAGAATAGAGCTAGTTTTTTCTAGAAAATTTACCAACATTTTTTTTGAATTAGATGGTTTTTGCACACGATTTATTGAGTTATTAAAAAAAATAGTTTTCCCTTTTCTAAAAATTATATTTTGATTTTGCAAAAAATTAACTTTTCTTCTTATTGTTTCTTTAGGAATATTAAGCTCTTTTGAAATCTCAATGAGGTTAATCTTATCGATATTTAATTCGTTTTTTTCATAGAATTCTTGAAATGAAAGATATTGAAAACGATCTGAATATTTTTGAAAAACTTGATTTACTAAATAAATTAAAATTAGATAACTATCATAATCTTTAAAGGTGCTATAAGCATTATTGCACCATGATTGTTGTAATTTAAACCACAAAGTTACCGTTTCATTAGAATGACTGGATAACACATCGTAAACCTCATCTGTATTTATTGTATTAAAAATTTTGTTTTCAAAAGATGGTTTCTTTTTTAAAGGCTCAAAAATTCTTACAGTTTTAAGATCTATTGGTTTAGACATTTATTTTTTCCACGTTACACTTTGATTGATTAAAATAGCCATCAAAATCCAAATAATAAATGTTCCTTCCGGTGAAAACCCGTAATCAGCACCAAACATCCCTGCAACTATAACGATTGAATAAATAGCAACTGTAGATAATATTAAACTTGCCAGATACCTAAGGATTGTGCATTTTAAATTCATGATTTTAAAAAAATTATACGATAGATGCGTTGAGCTTGCTAGACATAAATTTTCAAAGCCTTTATTAGGTTTTGTAGCATTTATCGAAAGTTTCTTTTTTCCAGTTCCACCTGACTTAATGATTGTTCCAATGGTAGTGGCAAAGAGAGAGGATTATCTTAAAATATTTCTTATAGCTACAACGGGCTCTGTTTTAGGAGGGTTGTTTGGATACATGCTAGGAGTTTTCTTTTTAGATGCATCGATGGTGATTATTGAATTTTATGGGTACGAAGAAAAAGTTTTTGAGATGCAGGATAAGATGTCTACAAAAGGTGGATTTTTAGCTTGGCTTGGAATTATGTTTTTAGCCGGCTTTACCCCACTTCCATTTAAAGTTTTTACTATTACGAGTGGAGTGATCGCCTATAATCTTCCAGTATTTTTCTTTATATGTTTATTTACTAGAGGACTAAGATTTTTCTTAGTTTCTTATTTAACATTTCTTTTCGGTAAAAAATTTGGTGATTTCATCGAGAAAAGAGGTACGTTATGGTTCACTTTAACAGGAATTTTTATTGTGGTTTTAGCCGTCGTCCTTTATATAATTTTCACCTAATGTTAAGTAATAATAAGCTAATTTTAAACATTATATTAGCCTTTAGTTTTTTATCTTTGACTATAGCTTATTTCATTCAATATGTATTAGGACATGAACCTTGTAATTTGTGTTTAATTGAGAGAATTCCTTATTTAGCGTCTTTAATACTTATTTCATTAATATTTATAATCAATAAGTTTGAAAAATTGATTGCTGGTATTGTACTATTATTTTTTATTTTTGGATCTTTAGTTTCTTTTTACCATGTAGGGATTGAACAAGGATTTTTTAGTGAATCTCTAGTGTGTGATTTGGACTCAGCAAAAGGAAATATGTCTAAAGAAGATTTGCTAAAACAACTCCAAAATAAAACTCCAGTAAGCTGTAAAGACGTAAGTTTTAGGTTTTTAGGACTTTCTCTTGCTACAATAAATACAATTATATCAATTCTAATAAGTGGTATTATGATAAGAGTAATTAAAAATTATGGAAAAAACTAATAAAAAAACTTTAGAAGAAATCATAAGAGTAGATCACGCTGGAGAGCGTGGAGCTATTAAAATCTACGAAGGTCAGTTACTTGCTCTTAAGACTTTCAAACAAAACGCTTCTTTAAAAAGAAAAATTGAAGAGATGAAAGAACATGAGAGAGAGCATTACGAATACTTTGACAACGAAATTAAAAAGAGAAATATTCAGCCGACTAAACTTTTGCCTCTCTGGGATTTAATGGGAGTTACTTTAGGTTTTGGAACTGCGATGCTGGGTGAGAAAGCAGCTATGTTATGTACTGCTTCTGTTGAAGAGGTAATAGATGGTCATTACAAAGATCAAACTTATAAACTCGGCAAAGATGAGGAAGAGTTAAAAAAGAAAATTATGAAGTTCAGGCAAGATGAACTTGACCATAAAGATATAGCTTATGATAATGGCGCAACAAAAAAAGGTTTATTCGGGGTATTAGATAAAGTTATCAAAACCTCATCAAGAATAGCCATTACAATTTCTGAAAAAATTTAATTACGGTTCTAGTTCAATATCCCAATAAAGATAATCCATCCAGCTTTCGTGTAAAAAATTAGGTGGAAAGTTTCTACCATTTCTGTGTAGATCTTCCACAGTTGGTGCGTAAGGTTTGTTGTTCAATTTTAAGTCACAGTCTTTATAAAGTTTTCCACCTTTTTTAACATTACAGCTTGAACAAGCAGTGACTACATTATTCCAATCTGTTAATCCTCCTTTTGATTTTGGTAAAAGATGATCAAAAGTTAAATCTTTTTTATCTCCGCAATATTGGCATGCAAATTTATCTCTTAGAAATACATTGAATCTAGTAAAGTTTGGATTTTTACTTGGTTGTATAAAATTTTTTAAAGCTATTACACTTGGTAAATTCATTTCAAACGAGGGACTTCTTATTTTTCTTTTATAATTTGAAACAATGCTCACTCTATCTAGAAAAACTGATTTGACAGCGTCCTGCCAGCACCAAATGGATAATGGGTAGTAACTTAATGGTCTAAAGTCAGCATTTAAAACTAATGCTGGACATTTTTCTAAAGGAACTTTCTCCGCGGAGGAAATAATCATATCTAAAGCTAACTGATACAAAAAATTATATCAAGTTATAATTATGTTACAGCCTATTTTATTAGATATTAAAATGTTTTTTTATGAATTGTAGACCCAAACTTGACCCCTCTGTTGGTATTCGATGTTCACAATTTTTAAATATTTTAGACTCTATTGTATAATTTTGTTTTGCAAAAAATTCTTTGGCCTCTAAAAACGACTCGATTGTAACCACCTGATCAAGATCACCATGCATTAATATTATATTTGGCCTTGAGTTCATATTTTTTGATAAGTGATCTGTGCTAATAATTCTTCCGGAGTAACCGATAATTGAATTAATTCTATCTTTTCTTTTAATGCCAGTTTGCAGCGAAATCATACATCCTTGGCTGAAGCCTGTAATTGCAATTTGGTCTGCGGAAAAGCTATATCTTGATTTTACTTCATCTATTAATTTATTTAATTTATTTTCTGCAACAAAAGACTTGGATAAAATTTGTTCAGGTGTTTGATCCATAAGATCAAACCATTGAAATCCAGTAGGACTTGCTGCGCATTTTTCTGGAGCATCAGGACAAATAAAAATTGTTTTAGGCAAATGTGCTCTCCAGTAGCTGGCAAGTATGGATATATCTTTACCATCACCGCCATATCCGTGGCAAAGTATTACTGCGTTTTTAGGTTTTTCTTTAGAAAGAGGCTCTAAAATAATTGTATTTAATGAGAAGGTCATATAGATAAAATATTAATGTCAGAATTTTTATTTAATTTTATTGGTTTTACACTATTAGGCGCTGTTGCCATAGTTTTAATTATGGGTATTTATACTTTATTTAAAGGCGGAAGTACTAGTAAAAAATATTCCAATAAACTTATGCAACTAAGAGTTCTGTTGCAATTTATTGCAATTATTGTTTTGGTTCTTTTAGCTTATTTTTTCAAAGATTAAATAAACTTTTTCATTAAATTAAGAAAATCTTCACTCGCAAAATCGACTTCGCCAATTACTCTTCCGAATTCTTTCCCCTCTTTGTCAATCAATATACTTGTAGGAAGACCTCTAAGTTTAAAAGTTTTTACTAAGCTAAGTTGAGGATCATAATAAGTATTTAGTGTTGTCACTCCTACACTTCTAAAAAAATCTCTCGTCCTTATTTTATTTGGTTTTTCTGTATTAACTGCAAAGACCTTTATTTCTGGGTATTTGAACGTTAATTTTTCCAGTGATGGCATTTCTCTTTTGCAAGGGGCACACCAAGTTGCCCAGAAATTAATAATCATGATATTGCCTTTTTTGTTAGTTAAATCGACATCTAGTAGATCGGAATCTTTAAATTTAATTTCTTTAATAGATATTGGTTTTTCATGAATAACAACATTTTTTGAAAAATCTTCCGCTCCAACTAGATTTTGGGCAAAGAAAGATAAAACTATTATGTGAATATAGAGTTTAAAAGATTTACTAATTTTCATATTAATTTAAATTAGAAATAACACAGTAAAATGAAAAATAAAACAATTTGGTCTAATAGATTTAAAAATAAAATGTCGCTTTCTTTTCAAAAAATAGGATCGTCGATTAATATTGATAAAAGACTTTATGAGCAAGACATAACTGCATCAATTGTGCATACTCAAATGCTTATGAAGCAAAAAATCATCAAAAAAGAAGATGGTAATAAAATTATAAATGGACTAAAAAAAATTAAAATTCAGATAGAAAAAGGTAGTTTTAATTTTAAAGAAAAATTTGAAGATATTCACCTAAATATTGAAAAGGCTTTATTTCAAATTGCTGGCCCTTCAGCTGGATATCTGCACACCGCTAGATCAAGAAACGATCAGGTTGTAACTGATTTTAAATTATGGATTAAAGAGGCGTCTAAAGAAATATTGAAAGATATTTCTTTTTTAATGAAAAACATAATTAAAAAAGCTGAAAAAAATATTGATACTGTCATGCCTGGGTTTACACATTTAAAAAATGCGCAACCCATTTCTTTTGCTCACTATCTTTTGTCATATTATGAAATGTTAAAAAGAGATAAAAAAAGATTTGAAAATAATCTTGAGCTTTTAGATGAGTGTCCTTTGGGATCGGCAGCGCTTTCGGGGACATCTTATAAAATTGACAGAACTTATACTGCGAAAAAACTTGGATTTAAAAAACCAACTGATAATTCAATTGACAGTGTATCAGACAGAGATTTTGCAATAGATTTTTTATATGCTTCTGCAGTTTGCGCGATGCACCTTTCTAGATTAGCAGAAGATTTTATTATTTATAATTCTGATGCTTTCAATTTAATTTCATTTAAAGACAGTATGCTTTCAGGCTCTTCTATTATGCCTCAAAAAAAGAATCCGGACCCAGCAGAATTAATAAGAGGTAAAGTTGGAATAAATTATGGAAAACTAAATGCAATATTAACAATCATGAAGGGTCTTCCCATGTCTTATTTTAAAGATATGCAAGATGACAAAGAGTTGGTTTTTGATGGCTATGATACTTTAAAAGATACTCTGACTATGAGTACAGAATTAATTAATTCAGTAAATGCAAAGAAGTCAAATATGCTATCTATGGCTAATCAGGGTTATACTACAGCTACTGATTTTGCAGACTATCTTGTTAAACACAAAGATTTATCTTTTAGAGAGTCTTATGCTATTTCTGCAAAACTTGTTGATTACGCTGAAAAAAGTAAAAAATTACTTTCAGAATTGAACTTAGCAGAAATAAGAAAATTTCATAAAGATTTAGATAAAAGCGTTCTTAAAGTGTTTGATGTAAAAAATTCTATGAATATGAAAAAATCCCATGGGGGAACATCTGTAATTAGTGTTAAATCAATGATAAAAAAATATAAAAAGGAAATTAAATGAAAATTTTAACAATATTATTATTAATGATTTTTATTTTAACTAGTTGCGGAAAAAAATCTGACCCTGAATATCAGGGTAAAATAAATCAGATGAGTGTAATTTCATAATATAATGCAAAATTTAAGATATGTAGGTAAAAATTTATTTATTGAGAAGCTTTCAATAAAAAATTTTTTAAAAAAAAATAAAACACCTTTTTATATTTATTCAGAAAATCAAATTTCTTTAAACTTTTTAAAATTTGAGAAAATTTTTAAAAAAACAAATCCCTTAATTTGCTTCGCTGCAAAATCCAATAGTAACTTTAATATTTTACGCACCCTTGGTAGATTAGGTTCTGGAGCTGATGTGGTGTCAGGTGGTGAGCTTCTTAAAGCATTAAAAGCAGGCATTAAACCAAACAAAATTGTTTTTTCTGGAGTTGGCAAAACTGAAGAGGAATTAAAAATTGCAATCAACAAAAAGATATTATTAATTAATTGTGAATCTGAAAGCGAAGCTAAATTATTAAATAATTTAGCAAAAAAATTGAGAAAGAAAGTTTCTATAGGGTTTAGATTAAATCCAAACGTTGATGCAAAAACACATAAAAATATATCCACAGGTAAAGCAGAAAATAAATTTGGATTATCAATAAAAAATTTTAAAGTTTTTCTTAGAAAGATTAAATCTTTTCATAATATTAAATTAGATGCTTTAAGTGTGCATATCGGCAGCCAAATATTAAAAGATGCACCTTTCAAAAAAACTCTAAATGTTATGAGTAAATTAATTAAAGAATTAAAATTGAATTTAAAATATGTCGATTTGGGCGGAGGTTTCGGTATTAATTATACAGATAAAGAAAAACCAATTAATCTTACTAAATATTCTAAACTAGTACATAATTTTTCTAAAAAATTAAATTGTAAAATAATTTTTGAACCGGGAAGATCTATCATTGGTAACACTGGTCTTTTAATTAGTAAAATACAATTTATAAAAAAAGGAGCTAAAAAAAACTTTGTTATACTAGATGCTGGTATGAATGATTTTATGCGCCCTGCATTGTATGAAGCATTTCATAAAATTATTCCTGTTTCAAAAAGATCATCAAGAATGAAAGGTAAAATAGAATTTGTTGGGCCTATATGTGAAAGTACTTGTAAATTTGGAGTTTATAAGAACTATCCTAAAGTAAATGAGAATGAGTTTGTCGCTATAACTAATGTAGGAGCATATGGTTCATCATTATCTTCAAATTATAACACTAGACCATTAATTGCAGAAATTTTAATCAATAAAAATAAATTTAGATATATTAGAAAGAAACAAAATTTACTTAAATTGATTAATTCTTAATGCAATTTTTCAG
>CACASQ010000007.1 GCA_902535255.1 uncultured Pelagibacteraceae bacterium | reverse complement strand
CCAGTTATACCTATTTTTTTCATCTCAATTTTGATATTAACAAATCTATTAATTTTTGATCAATCTCAGGATTAATTTTATTCCAAAGATAAAATGACTTTTGCCCCTGATAAATAAACATTTCAAGTCCATTGAAAACTTTTCTATTATTATCCTTTAGATACTTAAGCGTTTTGGTCTCTAAAGGATTATATATTGTATCTACGTAGATAAGACTCTCTTTTGTGCCATCAAAATTGAATTCGAAATCTTTGCCTTTCTTGAGCCCAAGACTGGTAGCGTTTACAATTATCTCAAAGTTTTTGATTTCATCTTGAATATTTTCCCATTTTAGAATATTTAGATTTTTAAATTTATTTTGTAAGAAAATGCATTTCTCAATTGTTCTATTTATAATTGAAATATTTTTTATTCCTGATTTTTGAAGAGAAAAAATAACAGAAGGTGAGACACCGCCTGCCCCAATTACTAATGCCTTTTTAGTAGTTACGTTTTCTACCTCTTTTAAATACGCTGCTTGTAAACCAAATACATCAGTATTGTCACCAACTATTTTTTTTTGATCGTCTAGGTAAACAGTATTTACAGAGCTTGTGAGTTTTGCATCGTTAACTAAAATATCTAAAAGAGGAACAATTTTTTGTTTATATGGTAAAGTAACATTTATTCCAAAAATTTCTTTACTTTTTATTTTTGCAATAATGTTCATCAAATCGTTGTCCTTAACATTTAAAATAGAATATTCAGCATCAATATTATACTTTTTGAACCAGTAATTATGAAGTAATGGAGATAAGCTATGCTTTATAGGATCGCCGACAATACCAAATTTTTTAGTCATTTTTATACTCTCTAATATAATTTATAATATCCTTGATAGGCAGACCCATAATTGAATTTTTATCTCCTTTTATTTGCTCAAAAAGCTTCAACCCTTGCGCTTCAACTTGATAAACGCCATATGCTAATAAAGTTTCTGTCTTAATTTCCTCTAAATATTTTAATAAATCTTTCTCAGTGTGGTTTTTCATTTTCAATTCGGAAGAGTCCGTATGATTCCAGATCATGGCACCATTTTTTGATATACATACAGAACTTATCAAATAATGCTTGGAATTGTTTAATCTTTTAAGTATATCCAAAGCTTCTTCTCTAGATTTTGGTTTATTAATTAATTCTCCATTTAGTGAAATTACACTGTCTGCCCCTAGTACAAGTCTATCTGGATTTTTACAACTAACCTTTATTGATTTTATTTCGGCAAGATTTTTTGACACTGTATAAGGATCAGCTCCCTCGTTCAGCAGAGATACCTTAATCTCATCTTCGTCTACGTTTGAAATTTGCACCTCGCAATCGATATTGTGATCATCTAATATTTTTTTTCTTACTCCGCTTTTTGAAGCTAATATAATTTTCATTTATTTTTTTTAATTTCTATAATCTTTAATATTGAAGCTGCAGTTTCCTCGACTGAACGTCTAGTCACATCGATTATAGGCCAATTATTTTTTTTGAAAAAATTTTTAGAATCATTAATTTCTTTTTTAATAAATCCAAGATCAGTATAATCTTTTAATTTATGGTCTTTCATGATTGCAACTCTATTTCTTCTTATATCCGCAAGTCTTTCTGGATCAGCAACGAGGCCAACAATGCATGCTTTCGTATTTTGTGTTAACCCCTCAGGAATGTTCTGATTAAGCACTAAAGGTATGTTAATAGTCTTGTACCCCCTATTGGCAAGATATATAGAAGTCGGTGTTTTGCTAGTTCTACTAACTCCTAGTAATATTACATCAGCATTATTTACGTCATCTATTTTTTTCCCGTCATCATGAGACATCGTAAATTGTATTGCCTCAATCCGTTTGTAATAGTCTTCATCTAAAACATGTTGGGCACTGGGTTTATGTATTGCTTTTTGATTCAAAAGTTTAGAAAAACTCAAAATAAGATTACCTAAAATGCCAAAACAGGGAACATTTTTTTTTTGGCTCTGGCTAGCGATATACTTAGCAAGCTTGGTTTCAACAATTGTATATAAAATAATTGTATTTTCTAAATCTGTGCACTCTTTAATTATTTTATCAATTTGGTGCTCTGTTCTAACAAAAGCAAATTCTTTTTTCTGATATATAAAATTAGCAAATTGAGATTGCAAGGATAAAAAAATTCTATCAAGTGTTTCTCCGGTAGAGTCGGACACAAGATATACATTGTATTTTTCGTTCATAAAATTGTTAATAAATATTTAACAAAATAAACTTTTCAACTTTTATTTTTAAGTAAGAAAAAATATTAACATTAATTAACATTAATTTAACATTTTGTTAGATGTTAATAATCTTGTTTTACTAATGTTTATAAGATTAATAAAGACAGGAATTTGAGCATTTTTGTCAATTATATATTAATTAAAATATGTATAAAACCTGTATATAAAATTATATGTGATTTAAACAACACCTACTATTATAACTAAACATAAAATAAATTTTATTTATTATGAGTAATCTTAAAAAAGTTTTACTAGAAAAAGTTTCTTGCAAGTCTATCTGGTTTATGAGACAAGCAGGTAGATATTTACCTGAATTTCAAAAAATTAGAACAGAAAATCCAGATTTCATAAAACTTTGTTTAAATAGTGAATTAAGCTCAGAAATAACACTTCAACCAATAAAAAGATTTAATTTAGACTCAGCTATTATTTTTTCCGATATCTTAATGGTTCCGTATGCATTAGGTCAAAATGTATTTTTTAATAAAAATGAAGGACCAGAACTTAGTGACCATCAACTAGACTCTTTCATGAATGTAAGTGAAAAAAATTTTTCTGATAAGCTAAGTCCTGTATATAAAGCTATAGAAATAACCAGAAAAAAATTAAATAAGGAAAAATCATTAATATCTTTTATTGGGGCTCCTTGGACATTGTTGGTTTACATTCTTAAAATGAAAAAAAATAAAAATGAAATTAATATAAAAGTACTGGAAGACAGTAATTTAAAATTAGAAGAAATAATTCACAAATTAATATCTTGTCTTTGTCTACATATTAAAAACCAAATAAACGCTGGTTCTGATGTAATCCAAATATTTGACTCTTGGGCTGGCTTAATACCAAATGAGAGAATTAATAAACTCTGTTATTTACCAAACGCAAAAATAGTAGATTTTTGTAGAGAAAATAAAATTCCAACTATATGTTTCCCAAAAGGAATTGGTGAAAAATTTAAAGAGTTTAACGAAATTGTTAGACCGGATGGAATAAATTTAGATCAACATATAGATCCGTTATGGGCTAAAAGTAATTTAAAAAATGTAGTAATACAAGGTGGACTAAGTCCTGATATTTTTTTTAAGTCTGATAAAGAAATGATTAGTGAAGCGACGAAATATATTGAAACATTTAAGGGTTTACCTTACGTTTTTAATCTAGGCCACGGTTTACTTCCAGAAACTGATCCTGATAAGGTAAAAAGATTGGTAAATTTTTATAGGAGTTATTAATGGATAAAGATCATCCAAAAGTTAAATTCGGAAAAACTGGAGTATTATTAATAAACTTAGGAACACCAGACTCAACAAGCTGGTGGGATATTAGAAAATATCTTAAAGAGTTTTTATCTGACAGAAGGGTTATAGAACTTAATCCTGTAGTGTGGCAAATAATATTAAATTTATTTATTTTAACTTTTAGACCTTCTAAAACTGCACATGCTTACAAAAAAATTTGGATGGAAAAGACTAATGAGTCACCACTTTTATATTTTACAAGAAACCAAGCAACAAAGTTAAACAACAGAATTGGTAACGAAAGAGTAATAGTAGATTTTGCAATGCGATACGGCAATCCTAGTATAAAATCACGTTTAAATTCTCTTAGAGAAAAAGGATGTGAAAACATAATTATTCTTCCTTTATACCCTCAATATGCAGCTGCAACTACCGCTACTGTCTGTGATGAAGTCTACAGGTCTTTGATGAAAATGAGATGGCAACCAAGTCTCCAGATAATCCCACATTATGAAAGCGAACCGATATACGTCGAGGCATTGAAAAAAAGCATAGAAAAAAAAATTGGCGAAATTGATTGGAAACCAGACTTAATTATATCTTCCTACCATGGAATTCCCAAATCATACTTTGAGAAGGGTGACCCATACCATTGTTATTGCCATAAAACTACTAGACTTTTAAAAGAAAAGTTCAACGATATAGAAATCGAAACAACATTTCAATCCAGGTTCGGACCACAAGAATGGTTAACCCCCTATACAGATAAAACATTAGAAAAGCTACCGGGCAGAGGAATAAAAAACTTATTAGTAATTTGTCCAGGATTTGCTTCAGATTGTGTCGAGACTCTGGAGGAAATAAATATTCAGGGTAGAGAAAGTTTTTTGAGCGAAGGAGGGAAAAATTTTGATTTAATTCCTTGTTTAAATGATAGCACCGAACACATAAGATTATTCGAAAAACTGGTAACTAAATATTTATAGAATGAATTTATATCTTTTATTTAAATCGTTGCACCTTATTGCTGTAATATCTTGGATGGCCGGACTATTATATTTACCAAGAATATTTGTTTACCACTCAGAGGCGTATCATGTGTCACAAAAAGAAATTTTTAAAACTATGGAGAGAAAACTTTATAATTACATAATGATGCCTGCAATGTTGCTCTCCTGGATATTCGGCGCATTATTAATTCATAGCATTGGTTTTAGTGCTTTTACCGAGCTATGGATGCAAATTAAATTAGTTGCGGTGATAATTTTAACCTATTATCATTTTACACTTGGAAAATACTTAAACGACTTCGCTTTAGAAAATAACACTAAAACAACAAAATTTTTTAGAATTTATAACGAAATACCAACAATTATACTAATAGTGGTAATATTTGTTGTTATATTTAAACCTTTATAATTAGGGGTTGAATTTTTTCAAAAAAGTCATATATTTTAGAGACTTACCTTAATCAAAACAATCACATGAACTTACAAGAACTAAAGCAAAAAAACCCTGCAGAGCTTATTAATGAAGCTGAGAAGCTTGGAATAGAAAATCCTAGCACTTTAAGGAAGCAGGAAATACTTTTTGCGATTTTAAAAAAATTAGCAGAAAAAAATGAACAAATTACTGCAATTGGTGTTTTAGAGGTACTACAAGACGGCTTTGGTTTTCTAAGAGCAATAGAGTCTAACTATTTACCAGGTCCAGACGACATATATGTTAGCCCAAGTCAAATCCGAAGGTTTGGATTAAGAACAGGAGACTCTGTGGAAGGAGAAATAAGAGGTCCAAAAGATGCTGAAAGGTACTTCGCTTTACTTAAAGTAAACAAAATTAATTTTGACGAGCCAGACAAAGGAAAAAATAAAATTGCTTTTGATAATTTAACTCCTTTGTATCCCAATGAACGAATTAAGCTTGAAGTAGAAAGCACCAAGATAGAAAAAAAACCAGACAATACTGCTCGATTAATAGATTTAGTTAGTCCAATTGGAAAAGGACAAAGATCTTTAATTGTTTCGCCACCTAGAGCAGGCAAAACAATAATTTTACAAAATATAGCACAATCAATAACGGCCAATCATCCTGAATGTTACTTAATGGTACTTTTAATTGATGAAAGACCAGAGGAGGTGACTGATATGCAGAGATCTGTAAGAGGCGAAGTTGTCGCTTCAACTTTTGATGAACCTGCCTCCAGACACGTTGCAGTGGCTGAGATGGTAATTGAAAAAGCTAAGAGGTTAGTTGAACATAAGAAAGATGTAGTTATTTTATTAGACTCGATAACTAGATTGGGTAGAGCCTATAATGCTGTAATACCAAGTTCAGGAAAAGTTTTAACAGGTGGAGTAGATGCGAATGCTCTTCAAAGACCAAAAAGATTTTTTGGAGCTGCAAGAAATGTAGAGGAGGGTGGGTCTCTTACTATCATTTCAACTGCATTAATCGATACCGGAAGTAGAATG
This sequence comes from uncultured Pelagibacteraceae bacterium, assembly GCA_902535255.1. Classification (GTDB taxonomy): domain Bacteria; phylum Pseudomonadota; class Alphaproteobacteria; order Pelagibacterales; family Pelagibacteraceae; genus Pelagilacustribacter. The sequence continues at coordinate 31,149 of CACASQ010000007.1, read as the reverse complement.
GACGAGGTAATTTTTGAAGAATTCAAAGGAACAGGAAATTCAGAACTAATTTTGGACAGAAAAGTCGCTGATAAAAGAATTTATCCTGCTCTTGATATAACAAGATCAGGGACAAGGAGAGAGGAACTGTTATTTGAGAAAGATGAACTCTCAAAAATGAACGTTCTTAGAAGAATAATTAGTCCTATGGGGACGATGGATGGAATAGAGTTCTTAATTTCGAAACTTAAAAATACTAAGAATAATTCAGATTTCTTTGACTCGATGAACAAATCTGCAAATTAAACAATTATTGAACTGTTTGGTTATTAAAGTTAACTTCGTGTAGATAAAAGTTTATTATATTTTCTAAAGTTTCAATTTTATCCTTAATCGTTAAAGATTCTAAAAGTTTTTGTTTTTCCTCATTTGTAACAGGTGATATCATTGAAAGCGTGTTAACCCTTTGGGTTTTGTCTAGTTTTTCAAATTCTCTCCAATTGAGTAATAACCCATTCTTCTTGAAAAAAACTTTTGCTTTTTCTATCAAAGACCCAGTATCAGAGTCTTCAGTATTGTTTTCTAGATCTATTTCAAATTTTTTATAGTCAACCTTGAACTCTCTATACAACTTATCACTTTTTACCTCATCAAGAATTTTAAATCTTGTAATACCAGTTAGATTTATCAAAATTCTACCATCCTCACTTTTTTGAAGGTCACTAATTTTTCCAAGACAACCAATTTTGTAAACTTTATCCTGACTTCTTTGAGATTGCACCATACCCATTAGTTTATCTTTGTAGTAAGTATCATTTACTAAATCTAGATATCTCTTTTCAAAAATGTTCAAAGGTAGATTTGTCTTAGGAAAATATATTACACCACTAAGAGGGAAAATTGGTATTATATCAGGTAGATTTTTCATCTGATTACTATATAAAAATTTTTAATTTAACGATAGCGACATTTTATTTTTGTTGACCGTTCTAGAGACGTTATAATATACTTTTTTTTAAGCGGGCATAGCTCAGTGGTAGAGCGTCTCGTTGCCAACGAGAAGGTCGAGGGTTCAAGTCCCTTTGCCCGCTCCAAATTGTAATGAGTGATCTTTCAAATAAAAAATGTATTCCTTGTGAGGGCAATATTCCTCCGTTTGATAAAACAGAAATACACAAGTATCTTAAAAAAGTAGACGGGTGGGATGTAAAAAGTGATCAAGATAAAAGTTTTTTTTTAATAAAAGAGTTTACATTTAAAAATTTTAAAGAAAGTCAAAACTTTATTAATAAAGTGGGGGATGTTGCTGAGAAAGAAAATCACCATCCTGATATTTCTTTTGGATGGGGATATTGTAAAATTAAAATTTTTACACATGCGATTAAAGGATTGGCTGAAAGTGATTTTATTTTAGCGGCTAAAATTGATAAAATAAGTTAATGATTAAAGTGCCGGACACCTGTAAAGATCATTTTTACTTTTGCTTTGTTCGCCTCATCAATAACTTCTTGATCTCGAATAGACCCCCCTGGTTGAATTATAAGTTTTACACCTGCTTCTATTAGTGTTTTGACTCCATCAGCAAATGGGAAAAACGCATCAGAGGCAGCTACTGAATTTTTAATTTTTTTCGGAGAATATTTTTTAGCCTTTTGAATAGCAATATTGCAACTGTCAAGTCTACTTGGTTGACCTGCACCTATACCAATTGTTGAAAAATTATTACTTATCACTATGGCATTTGATTTAACATATTTACTTATATTAAATGCAAATCTTATTTCTGCTAATTCTTTGTTATTAGGTTTCAATTTAGTTACACACTTTAATTTACTCTTATTAAAAATTATCTTATCTTTATCTTGTATTAAAAATGAATTATCAAAATTTTTGACTGAAAAAGAATTTTTGAATTTATAATTTGATATATCAATAATTCTTAAATTTTTCTTTTTTTTTAAAATTTTGAGGGATTCTTTGTCAAACCCTTTTGCTAAAATCACTTCAACAAAATTTTTAGAAATTTCTAAAGAAATTTTTTTACTAATCTTAAAATTACATGCAATTACTGCACCAAAAGCACTTACTGGATCACATGCATAAGCATTCTTAAGTGAGTCAATAGGATTTTTGTTCTCTGATACTCCGCATGGATTTGCGTGCTTTATTATTACAGTGCCAGCTTTATTTTTTAACGTTTCTAGAACTTCAAGAGAGGCAAAAATATCATTATAGTTATTGTGACTTAATTCTTTACCATTTAATTGCAAAAACCCAAGTTGCCTATCATTGTAGTCACTTACATAAATAGAACTTTCTTGATGTGGGTTTTCTCCGTACCTGAGTTTTTTAAGTTTCCGACCGAATATTGTTTTTCTTTCTGGAAATTGAATATTCAACTTTTTATTAAACCAATTAGCTATCATCGCATCATAGTAAGCAGTTAGACCAAATGCTTTTGAAGACATTATTTCTCTAAAATTAAGACTGGTTTTACCTTTATTTTGTTCTAACTCTCTTATTAAATTAGAGTAATCATTTTTATTAGTGATTATTGCAACATTTCTAAAATTTTTTGCTGCTGCTCTGACCATTGTTGGACCCCCAATATCTATATTCTCAACAATATTTTTTGGGTTTTTATTACCCATTACTACTTTTTGAAAAGGATAAAAATTAACAACAATTAAATCAATAGCTGGAAATTTATTCTTGGACATTTCATTTTTATGTGTTCTATTTTGTCTATCGTGCAAAATACCTGCATAAATTTTTGGATGAAGAGTTTTTACTCTTCCATCTAACATTTCTTTAAACCCAGTGTACTTAGACAACTCTGTACATTTGTATCCTAGTTTCTTTATTGATCGGTAAGTTCCTCCAGAGCTGATAATTTTGATTTTATATTTTTTAAAACTTTTTAGTAAAGAAATTATATTTTCTTTATCTGAAACGGAAATTAAGGCATTTTTTATTTTCAATTTCATTATTAAATTTTCTTTTTAATTTCCCAATTAAAAGATTTATTTTTATTCACTAAATTACCAGAAATAGTTATACAAGTATTATCTAATATTTTTTTCCCGCCAAGAAATATGCCTTTCTCAATTTCAAGATTTTCATCTTTAATAGTGAAAATAACTGATTTGTTCTTTGTTATTTGAATTAAAGCACTATTTCCACTCATAGTTTTAACAGCTGTATGTTCTGGGTTCAAATGAAACCTAAAAACATATCTAATTGGAATACCATCGCTTTTTTTAAAAATATGATCAATACCAATTAATCCGCTAACACTAGGATCTATATAAATTTCCCTTTTGTGAATACAATTAAAATTTTTTTCGTATCCGTAATGTTGCACCGAACAACCATTTATATTTTTTTCATTCACTATTTTAAGTTCTTCAGTTTTAAAAGTATTTTTAATCGAATTACCAAAAATTCTATTAATTAATTTATTCCTCTCAAATTTTGTTACACTGGTGTCATTGATTGTTAAAGTTGATTGACTGGCGGTTAATTTACTAATTAGTTCTGCTTTAGAGGAAATATTATTTCCAAATCCACTATTTGTGATTATTTTTGTTCCCTCAAGATAATATTCGAATGATAATGGACCAGACTGATAGTTTTTTGAAAAACCTTTACTAGGTGAGCTTCCTACATCAAAATACAGTGCCTGATGTTTTGATTTCACTGAGAATATACCGCCAATTTTATTTTTCTTCTCTTTTTTGCCTATCTTGATGTTCTCTAAGTATTTATCGAAGTAATTTAACTTATTTTCTGATGACCCATTAAATAGAGGAATTTCATTATTTGGCGTCCTTAAAAATTTGATACAAAATAAATTTTTACTTATAACATCATCAAGAAATTCCGGCATATACTGGTGAGCGTCTTTAATGCTTTCATGACACAATAAAAGATATTTTGTAAAAAAAATTAAATCGTTCGTATTCCTTGTTAATGGAAATCCATCATCATCAAATTGAGATTTGACAAACTTTTCTAATTCTTTGACTCCAATCTTGTAATTGTCCTCATAATCTTTGAATACGATACCCGATAATATTAATGCTGTGAGCACCTCTATTTTTTTTTGAGAATCTCTCTCAAACTTAATATTTTTTTTTAAATGATTACACTGTAAAACTATATTTTGAAAAAATTTTCTTTTAAATTCAAATGTTCCATTGTTTATTATTATATCTACATTGAGTATCCAGCTTATAATTCTCATGCTTAAAGTAGAAGTCTCCCAAATTTTTTGTTTATATTTTGAATATTTAAGCATCCACAAATAAATTATTTTTTGGATATTTTTTCCATCTGTCTTTCTATCAATTAGGCTCAGCCACAAAAAACTGTGATATTCAGCAAGATTTTTATTCTTAATTTCTATCCAAAAATTGTTCGGGTTTATTTCATTAATTTTGAAAGATTTTTTTGTGTAGGGTGATATCATTGATAGTAAAAATGAATTTGGATTAAAATATACCTGCAGTGGAACTTTCGATATTAAAGATTTGTTGTAATGATTTGTTGTAAAATAAATCTTTTTTAAAAATTTTAAAAAAGTTATTTGAACAGCTACTAAATAAAAATAGGCACCTTTTAAGCCGAACATCTATTAATTTTTTCTTAAAATTTCTATATTTTTTTTTAGATCACCCTGGTTCTCTTTAAATATGGTAGATCCAGAAACGAGAATATTCGCTCCAGCTTTTTTTGCTAAAGAACAATTTTCAAAATTAATTCCACCATCTATTTCAATATCTACATTTAGATTTTTTTTGGTAATTATTTCTTTGAGTAATTCTGTTTTTCTTAGAACTTCAGGCATAAATTTTTGGCCACCAAATCCTGGCTCAACACTCATTATTAAAACTAAATCAATATCACTTAAATATTTTTCTACTAAATCTATTTGAGATTTTGGCTTAAGTGAAATACCAACTTTCTTTCGTTGCTTTTTAATAAGTTCAATCGTCTTAGAAGTATTCTTGGTAGCTTCTGGATGGAAAGTAATAATATCAGCGCCAGCATTGGCAAAATCTTTTATAAAATTATCTACTGGCGATATCATTAAGTGCACATCAAATATTTTTTTTGTAAGGGGTCTAAGTTTTTTTATTACTTCAGGACCTATAGTTAAATTTGGAACGAAATGCCCGTCCATTACATCAATATGTATATAATCAGCACCAGCCTTTTCTAGCGATATTACTTCACTACCTAACTTACTAAAATCCGCAGATAATATAGATGGTGAAATTTTGATAGTGTCAGTCATTCTTTACTTATATTTTAATACTAAACTTTGTCAAAAAATAAGCTTAATTAAACAGTTGATATAATTGTCTAGAAAAATCGCTTTCTAATGGAAAAGCTAGCATCCCCCATACATCATAACCAAGTATGTAAGGCATTGCGTAGAATCTAAAGAGATAGAAGAACCAAGCTACATATAGAGCTATAAAAGGCCCAAAAAGAAAACTAGGAGTTATAAACTTAAATAAGTTAATAATTGGATTTGTATACTTTACAAAGACTCTCATGAAAAAAAAGGTGGAGTCCTCTCTTTGAAAAATATTCATAAAAGCACGGCCAATTAAAGTCCACATTATAGTACCTAATATATAATCTAATACTATTGCCCAAGTTGGTATCATACTATTAAAATATCACGATTTAGGTAAAAAAAAAGGGGCGAAAAATTCGCCCCTTTTAATTTTCAATAATTATTTATTAGTGTTGCTTACCAAGAATAGCCTTACCTGTCGGTATTCTTGTATCGTCTACTAATTTTTGTGTAGCTGGACTTGGTTCTTTAGTCATTAAACTGACTACCACCATTACAACTAAACAAATTGGCGCTCCAATTAAACCAAATCTTAAATGGTCAATACCTAAGAAAGGAGTATTTACACCGCCCCATATTGGAACTGAGAATTTAGGGAACACCCACGTTAAGTAAACTGTTCCTGACACAATTCCTGCAATGATACCGGCGATTGCACCTTCTCTAGTAGCTCTCTTCCACCATACACCAAGTACAAGTGGGAAGAATAAGCCTGACATCGCAAAGTCGAATGCCCAAGCAACCGAACCTAAGATACTTGTTAGCCTGAAAGAGGCTATGTAAGCACCAGCAGCTCCGATTATTACTAGAAGTACACGAGCAACTAACAGTCTTTTTGAAGTCTCCGCTTTTGGATTTATGATCTTGTAGTAAATGTCGTGCGATAACGCATTTGAGATCGCAAGAACTAATCCATCAGCAGTTGACATGGCAGCAGCCATACCACCAGCAAACACTAGTCCAGAGATTACGAACGGTAGTCCCGCTACTTCTGGAGTAGCTAACACTACAACGTCACCTCTCATGAACCATTCGTTCAACTGAAGTATTCCGTCACCATTAAAGTCTGCGATAAATACTTGTTTAACTTCAGACCATCTTTGTACCCACTCTATCGACTGAACTTCAGAAATAGATTTTCCGATAATTCCAGTTGGTAGATTTGGATCCATCAATGCTAATTTAGACAATGTCGCTAACATAGGCGCTGAAGAGTAAAGTAAGAAAATAAAGAATAGCGACCAAGCTACTGATTTTCTTGCTGCTCTTACTGTAGGAGTTGTAAAGTATCTCATTAAGATATGAGGTAACGATGCAGTTCCTACCATCATACAAATCGCTAACGATAAGTATTTCCAGACAGCCATTCCACCTTCAGGTACTCCAGAGTGAGATCCAGAGATATATTTCAATCCTCCTGGTACCCCAGCTGCTTTCATATCTGCGGCGCTGTTTTTAACTAGTCCAAATTGTTGTTCAAGTTCGCCAAGTCTTGCAACTTCATCACCTAACATTAAGTGCGGGAATACACCCCCACCAACTTTATTACTTATCCAGAATACTGGCAATAAGTAAGCGATGATTAATACAATGTACTGAGCAACCTGTGTCCAAGTTACGGCTCTCATTCCACCAAGCATTGAACAGATAAGGATACTTATTAACCCTACCCATACACCCGCTTCAAACGGAATTCCAAGAGCTCTAGAAGCAATTGTTCCCGTAGCATTAATTTGTGCTGTTACGTAAGTAAATGATGCTATGAAAAGCACGAATACTGATGCAGCTCTCACCGCATTACCACCGTATCGTGTTCCGATAAAATCAGGAACTGTGTAACATCCAAACTTTCTAAGGTACGGAGCCATTAAAGTTGCTACAAGTACGTATCCACCTGTCCAACCTACTAAAAAGGCCATATAAGTATAACCTCCATAGTAAACTCCACCTGCTAAGGCTACGAATGATGCACCTGACATCCAGTCAGCTGCTGTTGCCATCCCGTTAAATACGGTTGGCACTTGTCTTCCTGCAACATAGTAGGCATCTACTTGAATGGTTCTTGATAAATAACCAATTAAGGCATAAATCAATACCGTGAAAGCTACGAACATCACTCCGATGTTTTTAGCCGACACACCTGCTTGCTCTGCTAATGCCATCAAAATGATGAACACTAAAAAGCCACCAGTGTAGGTACCATATATTTTAGGAAGGTTTTGTATAAAATCTCCTTTAAACATTAGTCATCCTCTCTTTCTGAGAAACCATGTTCTTCGTCGATTTTTTCTTGTTTATTTGCAGTCCAAAACAAAATTATCACAAAGGCAAGAAGCGAACCTTGCGCAGTCATGTAATATGCTAGTGGATAGCCAAGAAAAGACATCGTGTTCAGTTCAGAACCAAACATGAAGATCACTAATGAGAAGAAAGCCCAAAGAACCAATGTTACTATCATATGGTTTTTGGTCTTATTCCAATATGCGTCTTTATTTGACATATTTCCCCCTATTTATTTTTAACTTTTTACGTAAAAAGTACTTTTATTGCTGGGGAGCATACTGATTATGAGTTGAATTTAAAGTGAAAAAAGGACACCAAAACCAATATGAAATGCTATAAGACTAGTAAATAAAGGGTTTTTAAATACAACGTGAAATTGAATCTAGATAAATTGCGAATTACTCTTAGAAACACTCTAATTAACGTTTGGGAGTACGTTATTCCTATTTGGAAAATTTCAGGTCTTTTCAAGAAAATAAAATCTAAACAAGATTTAGAAAATTTTGTTCAAGAAAGATCAGCACACGTAACTCAAACAACATTATACGGATATTTGAAGACCAGAATTGGAGTCAAGTACATTGCTATGATGGAAGATGAAAGATTTCTAGAGTCAGTTAATATTGCTAAGTGGAATATCTATATGGTTGCTTTAGCTGATTGTGCTTTCTATGTATATTCATATTTAATTTCAGAGAAAAATTTAAAAGATAATGATTGTAAAAAAATTTTCCTAAATATTATCGAAAAAGAAAAAAATAATGGTTTAAGCGAGGAAATTTATAACAACGGAAAAAAAAATTTCTTAAAAAGAATTGAAACAATTAATTTCAACAATTACCATTTAGAGGATCCTTTTAAGGAGAGTGGAGAGGCCCTTTACTTTTGGTCTCCTATTGCAGATGAATTAAAAATTTTAGATAAAAAAATTGTGCTTAACTCTATCTCTCTTAAATGGGGTTTAATGAAAGATGAATTCAAAAAAATTACTAAAAATTTAAATTTTAGCTAACCTTTATTTTGTCTGTTCTCAACTAATGAAGTAACAACGCTTGGATCAGCTAATGTAGTTGTGTCTCCTAAATTATCAGGCTCGTTTGCAGCAATTTTTCTTAAAATTCTTCTCATAATTTTCCCTGATCTTGTTTTAGGAAGGCCAGGAGAGAATTGTATTACGTCAGGTGTAGCTATTGGACCAATTTGTTTTCTTACCCAAAGTTTCAGGTCTCTTTCTAAATCACCAGTTGGATTTTCACCTGCATTAAGTGTAACATAACAGTACAAACCGTTCCCTTTTATACTATGAGGAAAACCTACTACCGCTGCTTCAGCAACTTTAGGATGGGCAACAAAAGCACTTTCAATTTCGGCGGTTCCAAGGTTATGACCTGAAACAATTATAACGTCATCAACTCTACCAGTAATCCAGTAGTATCCATCTTTATCTCTTCTACAGCCATCTCCTGTAAAATATTTTCCGTCAAATTGTGAAAAATATGTATCTATAAACCGTTGGTGATCACCATAAACTGTTCTCATTTGACCAGGCCAAGAAGAGGCCATGCAAAGTCTACCTTTTCCTTCTCCCTTTACAATTTTACCATCTTTATCAACTAGAACAGGCTTGATCCCATAAAAAGGTTTAGTTGCTGAACCAGGCTTTAAATCTATAGCTCCTGGTTGAGGTGCAATCAATATCCCGCCAGTTTCTGTTTGCCACCAAGTATCTACAATAGGGCATCTTGAGTCCCCAACTGTTTTGTAATACCACATCCATGCCTCAGGGTTAATTGGCTCTCCTACAGTTCCTAATAGTTTTAGAGTTTTTCTACTTGTTTTCTTAACTGGTTTATCACCCTCTCTCATTAAAGCTCTTATTGCTGTGGGAGCCGTGTAAAAAATATTCACTTTAAATTTATCCACTATTTGCCACCAACGAGAACTGTCAGGATAGTTTGGAACTCCCTCAAACATTATCGTAGTAGCTCCATTTGAAAGCGGTCCATAGATGATATAACTGTGACCTGTAACCCAACCTATATCAGCAGTGCACCAATAAATATCATTGGCTTTATAATCAAAAATATATTGATGGGTCATTGAAGCATAAACCATATATCCTCCAGTAGTATGGAGAACTCCTTTCGGTTTACCTGTAGAACCAGACGTATAAAGAATAAACAATGGATCTTCTGCGTTCATTTCTTCAGGCTCGCATTTAGAAGGTACCGATGAAATTAATTCTTTGTAAGAAACATCTCTTTCATTATTCCAATCAACTTGATTTCCAGTTCTTTCTACAACTACGCACTTTTTTACTCCTGGACATTGGTCCAAGGCTTCATCCGCAATCTTTTTTAACGGAATTATTTTTCCACCTCTCACGCCTTCATCAGCAGTAATTAAGTATTCTGACTCACAATCTGTTATTCTTGTGGCGATAGAGTCTGGAGAAAAACCACCAAAAATTATTGAATGCACAGCCCCTATTCTCGCACAAGCTAACATTATATAAGCTAACTCAGGGATCATAGTAAGATATATTGTTACTCTATCTCCTTTTTGGACTCCTAAACTTTTAAGACCATTTGCTGCCTTACAAACATTTTGATGCAACTCTTTGTAAGATATTTTTTTAGTATCAGATGGATCATCCCCGACCCATATTATTGCTGTTTTATTTGGATTCTTTTTAAGATGTCTATCAATACAATTAGCTGAGGCATTTAAAGTTCCGTCATAAAACCATTTTATTCTTACTTCCTCTTTACTGTACTTGACATCTTTAATTTTGGTGTATTTTTTAATCCAAGTAATTCTCTTACCTTCTTTTGACCAGAACTTATCATTTTCCTTTATTGAAAGTTTATATTTCTTTTTATATTTTGACTCATTCACATAAGCTTGATTTGCCCAGCTATCTGAAACTTTTATAATTGAGTTACCATCGCTATCTTTTGATTGAATAGGAGATTTAAATTTCGCTTTTCTAGATTTTTTGCCTTTTTTTACTGATCTTCTATTTTTTTTTGACTTTTTCTTCTTCTTTTTAAACTTTTTTACCTTTGCAACTCTACTCTTATTTTTCTTTACTCTTTTAATATTTTTTCTAGCCTTTTTACTTTTTTTAGGTTTTTTCTTTTTTCTTTTTTTCTTTTTAGCCACAAATACCTCTTAGTTTTTTACACTTTACCCATGTTATAAATAATTTTCCAGCTTTTATAATCTATTGGCATTACTGATAATCTGCTTTGTTTTATTAACGGTAAATGAGAAATTTTCTTGTTTTTTTTAATTTTTTCAAGAGGCACAGGGCATTTTAGCTGCTCTTGAAACCTAACCTGGACGGCTACAAATCTCTTCTGTTTGTCGGTTTTATCGATAAATGCCTCTTTAATTACTTTTACAATACCCACTATTTCTTTTCCAATATTTGAATGATAAAAAAAACATAGATCACCTGTTTTCATTTTTTTTAAATTATTCGCAGCTTGATAATTTCTAACTCCATCCCAAGCTACCCCTTTTTCACCGGCTTTCTTTTGTTGTTCAAGAGACCAAACGTCTGGCTCAGATTTCATTAACCAATATTGCATTACAATTTTAATCCAGGTCCTTTCATATAAGGGGCGTTTTTATCAAGAGGCCATCTTGATTTTGCCGATATATTTACATCATCAATCATATTTTTTTTAAACCTTTGTATACCTGCCCAAGCAATCATAGCAGCATTATCTCCACAAAACTTTAAATCCGGATAAATAGTTTCAAAGCCCATCTCATTTGATAAAGCTGATAGATTACTTCTGATAGTCTTGTTGGCCGCAACACCACCAGCTACTATTAGTTGAAACTTATTTTTTTTTATTTTTTCTCTGAACATTTCAGCAGCAACTTTAGTTTTTTTGTAAAGAATTTTATTAATTGTATTTTGGAAAGAGGCTGCCAAATTATATCTTAATTTTTTTTCTCCACTAATTTTTTTTGACTCCCTAAGAACCGCTGTCTTAAGACCGGCAAAAGATAAATTGCATCCTGCTTTATTAATAATTGGTTCAGGTAATTTAAAAAAATTTTTGTCTCCTAAGTTTGAAAATTTTTCAACGTTTGGTCCCCCAGGATAACCTAGGTCTAACATTTTTGCAGTTTTATCAAATGCTTCACCCAAAGCGTCGTCAATGGTTGTTCCTAATTGTTCATATTTGTTTACGTCTTTAACTATTAAATATTGAGTGTGACCTCCTGAAATCAATAATAATAAATAAGGAAATTCAATTTTTTTTTCTAAGCCAGGACTTAAGGCATGTCCTTCTAGATGATTTACTCCAATAAAAGGTTTATTTGAAAATGCAGCTATTGATTTTCCAATATTTAGACCAACTGTTAAACAAACTACTAAACCAGGACCAGCAGTTGCTGCAACTCCATCTGTATCCTTAATAGAAATTTTGCTTTCTTTTATAGCTGTATCTATAACGTATTCAATGTTTTCTAAGTGAGCTCTAGCAGCTAACTCAGGAACAACTCCACCAAATTTCTTATGCTTATCGATCTGACTTGAAACTATATTAGATAGGATGTCGGCAGTTCCATTATCATTTTCTCTAATCACAGCGGCAGCTGTTTCATCGCAACTTGTTTCAATTCCTAAAAATGTAATCTTTTTTGTCATCTCTCTTTACCAATTAAAATAGTATAAAATAATTTTATCGAATATATAATCAATTAATGGCAAAAATTACAATTGGAGCTCGAGGCAGTAAACTTTCTTTAGCCTATGTGGCAAAAGTAAAGGAGCTATTAATAAAAAACAATAATGACCTTAGAAAGGAAAATATTCATTTTAAAGCTATTAAAACATCGGGTGATTTAAATTTAAAGAAGAAGATCTCAGAAATAGGTGGAAAAAATTTATTTTGTAAAGAAATTGAGGAAAGCTTATTAAAAAAGGAGATAGATATTGCGGTACATTCTCTAAAAGATATGGAGGGAAATGAAAATGAGAACCTTTTGATAGGAGCATATTTAAAAAGAAACGATTATCGAGATGTAATAATTAGTGAGAGAATTAAAAGTGTTTCTGATTTAAGAGATGGAGTGAAAATTGGCTCGAGTTCAAAAAGGAGAGAACTTCAATTAAAAAAAATTAATAATAAAATTTCTGTAATCGATATTCGGGGAAATATTGATACTAGAATAAATAAAATCAACGAGAGCAACTTAGACGGAATCATTCTTGCCGCCGCCGGAGTAAAATCACTTAAACTTGATAGAAAGATCAGCTTTACTTTTAATCGTGAACATATTTTACCAGCAGTAGGACAAGGAATAATTGCTGTACAATGTAGGAAGGAAGATGAAATTAGAAATTTAATAAAAAAAATTAACGATAACGAAACTAGTCTTTGCGCGACAGCTGAAAGAAAAATGCTTCAAACTATTGGTGGCGATTGCGATACTGCGTTAGGTGGTTTAGCTGAAATTGAAAATCATAATTTGAAACTTAAAGGTCAGCTTTTCTCAGATAGCGGCCAGGATAGTTTTGAATATGAACTTACAGGAAGAGAGATCGATGCTTCTTTTATTGGAAAAAGTGTTGGGGAAAAATTATTAGATCTAGCTGGAGAAAAATTTAAGAAAAAATGAATATTATAATAACAAGACCTTTAATAGACTCTGAGGATTTAATGGGAAAATTATTTTCTTTAGGTCATAAAATTATTCATGTACCTACTTTAAAAATCTCTAAAGCAAAACTTGATCCTATTAATCCTGAGAAATACAACGCATTTATATTTACAAGTGCTAATGCAATAAGGAGTCTAAACTTATTAAAACCAGATAGAAATAAACTTTGTTTCTGCGTTGGAGCAATTACAGAAAAGATTGTAAGACAACAAGGTTATAACAATACTATTTCAGCTGGCGGGACTATAAATGCTCTAAAAAATATTATTGTTAATTCAGGTGACTTAGATAAAAAAAAAGTCTTAGCATATATATGTGGAGATAATATTACCTCAGACTTAGATCTAGAGCTGCAAAAAGAAGGTTTTCAAATAGATAAAATTATCAACTATACTTCAGAAAAAATTAGAGAATTGAACCAAGATACTAATAATTTAATCAAGGATCATCCTCCTGACATAATTTTTGTTTACTCAAAAAGGAGTGCAGAAAGCTTTATTGATTTAGCAAAAAAGTACTCACTCAATGGATTGATGACATGCTCAAGAGTTATGTGTATAAGTGAAAAAGTTATAAATGTTTTCAAAGAAGCTGGCTGGAATAGGCTAGAAATTTTTGAAGCCGGAGAAGAACTAACAAAATTAAAATAGTTAAATGGAAGTACTAGAAAATTTTAAAAATTTGTTTTTAGATGTTTGGGATAAAGGGATATCTGGAGTTAATATTTCTGAAATTGTTATAGCCTTATCTATATTCCTTTTTTTTCTTTTCTTAAGAGGTATTTTTTCAAAGTTTGTTATTAAGCGTTTAGAAAATTACGTATCAAAAACTACAAATAATTTTGATAACTCACTTGTATTTTCAATGGAGGGACCTGCTAAATTTTTTCCTATTGTTTTAGGTTTTTTTGTATCCACAAGCTATTTAACTATAGAAACCCAAGCAGCTCAATTTATAGAAACTGTGAATCGTTCGTTAATTACAATCTTAATTTTTTGGACATTTCATCAAATTATTGGCCCTTTATCTACTGTTATAAAGTCAGTTGGAGACTTGTTATCTAAGGATTTAATTAATTGGATAATAAAGTCTTTCAAAATTTTTATTTTAATACTTGGTCTAGCTGCTGTACTTGAATTATGGGGTATAAAGATAGGACCAATAATTGCAGGGCTTGGTATTTTTGGAATTGCAGTTGCACTTGGTGCACAAGACCTGTTTAAAAACTTAATATCAGGAATTTTAGTATTAGTAGAAAAAAGATTTAAAGTAGGAGACTTAATTTTTGTTGATGGAGTTATAGAGGGAAACGTAGAAAAAATTGGATTCAGATCTACAGTTGTTAGAAGGCTGGATAAATCTCTAGCAACTATACCAAACTTTCAATTTGCAGAAAATGCAGTTTTCAACCACTCTCAACGAACGAATAGAAGAATTAAATGGTTAATCGGTCTTGAGTATAGAACTAATTCTGAGCAAATAAAAAATATTAAAGATCAAATTGAAGAATTTATAAATTCTAATGAAAGCTTTTCAAAATCAGGTGGCGGTACTTATGTTTCAGTAAAAATTGACCAATTTGCAGCAAGCTCTATAGACTTGAGTTTAATATGTTTTACTAAATCAATTAAATATTTAGAATATAGAAAAGTAAAAGATGAGCTAGCTTTTGCTGTGAAAACTATAGTGGAAAAAAATAATGCTTCTTTTGCCTTTCCTAGCACATCAATTTATGTGGAGAAAAATTAATGAAGTCGATATTAATTCTATTCGACAATATAGTGAGCCTTTACATCTGGATATTAATTATCCACGTAATATTTAGTTGGCTGGTTGCTTTTAACGTTTTAAATACAAGTAATAGATTTGTCTATTCTGTTTTAGATATTTCTTATAAGCTTACAGCTCCACCTTTAAATTTCATCAGAAGATTTTTACCTAACTTAGGGTCTATAGATATCTCTCCTGTAATATTGATTTTAGGATTAATGTTTTTTAGAAATTTAGTTTTTGAAATGTTTGCACCAGGATTATTTTTAAGATGATTATTGATGGAAAAAAAGAAGCAGAGATTATTAGAAATGAAATTAAAAAAGAGATTTCAGATTTAAAGAAAAAAAGCGGTAAAACACCCAGTCTTACAGTTATCTTGATCGGAGATTTTGCGCCCAGTTTGATATACGTAAAGAATAAAGAAAAAAGTGCTAGAGAAGTTGGCATTAACTCTGAAATAATTAGATACCCAAAAAATGTAGGCGAAAAAGATATTTTAAAAAAAATTGAAGAACTGAATAAAAATGATGAAATTTCTGGCATCTTAGTTCAGCTTCCTTTGCCCAGCCAGATTAGCAAGGAGAAAATTATAAATGCAATTAACCCATCCAAAGATGTAGACGGTTTTAATCCAATAAATGTTGGCAATCTCTCATCAGGTTATGACTCAATTGTTCCTTGCACCCCTTTAGGATGTCTTTTATTGATTAAAAAGATAGAGCCAAATTTAGCAGGCAAACACGCTGTTATAATAGGAAGATCTAATTTAAATGGTAAACCAATGGCTCAATTATTATTAAAGGAAAATTGCACCGTAACTATAGTTCACTCAAAAACAAATGATTTACAAAATGAGTGCCTCAAAGCAGATATTTTAGTAGCAGCTGTCGGAGTTCCAAATTTAATCAAAAAAGATTGGGTAAAAAAAAATGCGATTGTTATAGATGTTGGCATTAATAAAGTAGGAGAAAAAATAGTAGGAGATGTTAATTTTGATGCATTAAAAGATAATGTTAAAGCAATAACTCCTGTTCCTGGAGGCGTAGGACCAATTACAATTGCATGTTTATTAAAGAATACTTTAAAGTGTTTTAAAGCTCGCTTGACCTAGACTTTTCAATTTTTAAGTACCTACTATTTCTAAATCTTATAATAACTGTAGCTATCGCAACTATTAAAATAGCTAAAGAAATATAAATCAAGTTTGAAGGGTCACTCTCTTTATCTTGTAATATTATGAACCGAGCTAGCGCTGTAATAGCTATGATTAAAGGATATGTTATTCTTACGGATTGAGTTTCCCAATAAGATCTAACTAAACCAATTACTTCGATATAAATGAACATTAAAAGCAAATCAGCTAATGTAATGTCTTTGTTGTCGTACATTTCTTTCATTTCTAAAAAGAAAGCAATAATAGTTGATACAAGAACAACTATAACCGCAACTAACTGAATATTTCGAATCGAACTGTTCATTTAATATTAATCTATCAAAAATTTAGGCTTTATTTAACTGTTTAGAGTGAAATTTTATGAAATTTTCAACTTTTCTTTTATTAAAGGATTTATTCTCCTCAAAAGAAACTTTTTTCATTGAATAAGCTTTATTTTTTGTCCTTCTTGATAAAATAGTTACGTTCCCTTTGCATAAACTTAAAACAATATCACCAGATACTTTGTTTCTTTTTTTATCAATTAGTTTTTGTAAATTAAGTCTTTTTTTTGAAAACCAATAGCCGTTATATACTAGCTCAGCATATTCTGGCATTATTCTCTCTTTTTTATGAGCGGTCTCTTTATCAAGAGTTACAGACTCTATAGCTCTATGTGCAGCATATAACACAGTACCACCTGGAGTTTCGTAAACACCTCTGGATTTAATTCCAATAAATCTATTTTCAACCAGATCAACTCTCCCTATTCCATTTTTTCCAGCTAGAATATTTAATTTACTTAAAAGCTTTTCAGGACTTAATTTTTTTCCATTTATTGCAATTGGATCACTGTTTTTAAAAGTAATTTTTACTTTTGTAGGTTTGTTAGGAGCTTTTTGTGGTGAAACTGTTCTCTGATAAATAAATTCAGGAGCAGAGTTTTTTGGGTCCTCTAAAACCTTACCTTCAGTAGATGTATGAAAAATATTGTCATCTACAGAAAATGGAGGTGCACCTTTTTTATCTTTAGGAATTGGTATATTATTTTTTTCAGCGTATTTAATTAAATCTGCTCTTGATTGCAATTTCCATTCTCTCCACGGTGCTATAGTTTGAATTTTATTTTTTCCAAAATATGCGTAACCAAGCTCAAATCTTACTTGATCGTTACCTTTTCCAGTTGCACCATGAGAAACTGCAAAAGCTTTAAATTTTTTTGCAATTTCAATCTGTCTTTTTGCAATTAACGGCCTAGCAATAGACGTACCTAATAAATATACTCCTTCATAAACTGCATGAGCTCTTATCATAGGAAAAACATAATCTTTCACAAAGATATTTTTTAGATTTTCAATAATTATTTTTTTTACGCCTAATCTTTTAGCGTTCTTAATAATTTTTTTTTTATTTAAAACTTGACCAATATCAGATGTATAGGCAATAACTTCGGCTTTGTAATTTTCTTGTAACCATCTTAAAATTACAGATGTATCTAATCCGCCTGAGTAGGCCAAAACAATTTTTTTCATTTAGCTGCAAGTTTTTTTCGCTGTATTATATGCTTTAGTAAAACCCATCATTGAGTAGTGATCAGTTGTCTCTGCACCTTTAATCGTTCTTGCTTTAACGATCACGCTAGTCGCTTTTTTCATTAACTTTATAAATTTCTTTTCTTCTTGGTCATCTAAAAGCCAAGCAAATTTTTTCTGTGAAAAAAAAGAGTAACTTCTTTTGCCTGATGTTGCAGTTACACTAGAAGTTTTATAATCGTGTCCACTAGTAAGACTTACCTCATCTTTGACATCTTCTGTTGGCCTAAAGGTTACAAATAATTTGGACTTGTCTCTTTTGACTGCAGCTGGAGCTCTTTTAGTAGGTAGAGTTTGTGCAAAACAAATTTTACCTTTATCAGTCTCTGCTACAAAACTTTCCCAGTTTTTATACTTTCCAGTCGATCTTGGAGTTACTGCAGATGCGTTAAAACTGAAAGTTACAAAAATAAATATAATTAAAATTTTTTTGGCCAACATATTTTGTTTTTATACTAAAATTTATCTATTTCAATGGTTTGAATTAGGGGGATGGATTAGGATTTTTGTTATGAATTAGATTAATTTTCTCAATAATCTCGTTAGATAATTTTATGTCAATACTTTCTATATTTTCTTTCAATTGATCCATAGTTGTTGCACCTATAATATTGCTTGTCACGAAAGGTCTTGAGTTTACAAAAGCTTGAGCAAGTTGAACCATTGTCAAATTGCTGTCTCGCGCTAATTTAAAATATTCATCATAAGCTTTTAAAGCCAATGGATTTAAATGTCGTTCCCAGCCTTTGAATAATGCTTGACGAGAATTTTTTGGCATTTTACCATTTCTATACTTTCCTGAGAGCGCTCCTGCAGCTAATGGGTAATAAACTAATAATCCACATTTTTCTCTTATAGAAATTTCAGACATTCCAATTTCATAAGTCCTGTTCACTAAGTTATATGGGTTCTGAACTGACATCATTCTTGGTAAATTTTTACTTTTAGATAATTCAATATATTTGGATAACCCATAAGGAGTTTCATTTGACATCCCTATGTATCTTATCTTTCCACTTTTAATAAATTTCTTTAGTGCTTCAAGAATGCTTTCAAAACTATTCCAGTTTCCCTCATTGTCATCTAAAGTAAAATCTCTCTTACCAAAATAATTTGTGGACCTTTCTGGCCAGTGTAATTGATATAGATCAATGTAATCTGTTTTCAATCTTTTAAGGCTACCCTCAATCGCTTCACCAATTTTTTTTTCTTCAAAATTATTTCCACCACCTCTAATCCATTTACAACCAGGACCAGCTACCTTAGAAGCTAATATTATTTTATTTCTATTTTTTCTTTTCTCAAACCAATTGCCAATCATTACTTCCGTTTTGCCATAGGACTCGGAATTAGGAGGCACTGAATAAATTTCAGCAGTATCAAAAAAATTAACCCCATTGCTTACAGAATAGTCCATTTGTTCAAACGCATCTTTCTCTGTATTCTGCGTCCCCCATGTCATTGTACCAAGACAAATTAAACTCACATCAAGATCTGTAGTACCTAATTTTTTAAATCTCATAAAATCCTAATATTTATAATAGTTTTTTAGGTCAATTTTTGCCTATTGAAAAGTATTTAAAAAAACTTATATATTTAGGTATGGAAATCAATAAACAAAGATCAACTGTTCGATCATCAGCTTCAGAGGCAATAATTGATCAGGGCTTAAGATCGTACATGTTAAAAGTTTATAATTATATGAGCTCTGCTTTAGCTCTGACAGGGATTATTGCACTTCTTACAGCGAAGTTTGCAGTTGTGTCGTTTGAACCTTTGATACTTTCATCTCTAGGAAACTCGCTTTACAACTCTGGCTTAGCTTGGGTCGTAATGTTAGCTCCACTGGGTGTAGTTTTCTACATGAGTTTTGGTATTGCGAAGATGAGCGCAGCAAAAGCACAAACTGTTTTTTGGATTTTTGCATCTTTAATGGGTTTATCATTATCATCAATTTTTATTGCGTACACTGGCGCCAGTATCACAAGAGTTTTCTTTATTACTGCTGGAACATTCGGTGCTATGAGCATTTACGGATATTCAACTAAAAGAGATCTTACTAAATTTGGTTCTTTTTTAATCATGGGACTTTTTGGGATTATAATCGCTTCCTTGGTAAATATATTTATGAAGTCTGCGATGATGTACTTTGTAATTTCAATTATTGGAGTTTTAATTTTTGTTGGTTTAACAGCTTACGATACTCAAAAAATTAAAAATATGTATTTAGCAAGTGACAGCGGAGAGTTAATGGGTAAAAAAGCTGTTATGGGTGCTTTGACACTTTATTTAGACTTCATAAATCTTTTCATAATGCTTTTAAGGCTCTTTGGTCAAAGAAGATAACTATTTTATTACTTTAAATTTATTCCAACTAGTTTTATTTATAAGCTGATCAAGATCTTCAGATTTTTTTATTACATTTCCATCTTTATCTTTAATAAAGAATTTTTCATTAAAATAGTTAGGTTTAAAGTTTTTAGCTATTCGAAGCACAGGTTTGTCCGAGGTTCTTTGGTAAACGTCGAATGAAACTTCTTTAGTGCAGGAAGAAAAGGAATAATCTTTCCATGTGCCGTTGGAAACCATTCTTGCATAAAGATTTAAAATACATTGAAGTTCTTTTTTTATAAAGAATCTCTGCTTTTCTTTTTTTTTGATGTCGTTATTAATGATGAGTCTAATTTTTTTCATATTTTATATTTATTTATCAAGGGTACTTGAAAAGCCGTAAAGATAAAAGTAATTGGCAATATTCCCCATACTTTAAAGTTTACCCATGTAGCCTCTGGTTGTGTCCTCCAAACAATTTCATTCAATATTGCTAAAAAAATAAAAAAATAAGCCCATCTAAAATTCAATTTATCCCAGCCCTCATCGTTTAACTGAAAAGCAGTTTGCAAAAAGAATTTTAGAAAATTCTTTTGAAAAAAAACTTTACTGATCAATAATACTCCAGCAAAAATAACATTAACTATTGTAGGTTTCATATAAATAAAAACCGGGTTATCAAAGTATAAAGTGAGACCTCCAAATAACGTTATGATAAACCCTCCGATTAATGGAACATATGGAATTTTTTTCTCAATTACGTACATTAAAATTACAGCGACAATCGTTGCGATGATCAAAGGTGGTATAGCAATAGTTAGATTATTTCCACTTTTATAGTAAATTATGAAAAAAATTAATAACGGGCCAAAGTCAGTGATAAATTTTAAAAATGACTTATTCACAACAAAGAGACTAACATAAAATAAAATTTAAACAAATTAGATATTGATTTTAGTAAAAAAATTACTAACTATGAGATATGGCAATAAGCAATAAAGCAAAATTTTCAATCGGTGAAGTAGTTAAACATCGTCATTTTGATTTTAGAGGAGTGATCTACGATGTAGATTTTGAATTTAATAATTCTGAAGAATGGTATCAGTCTATACCTAAAGAGGTTAGACCAAGAAAAGATCAGCCCTTTTATCATCTTTTAGCCGAAAGTAATGAGGTTACCTATGAAGCTTATGTTTCAGAGCAAAATTTATTGCTTGATAAATCAAAAGAGCCGGTAAAACATCCGCTAATAGAAGAGATTTTTTCTGGAAAAAAAGGCACGAGTTATTTCAAAATTTCTAACTAATTAGGTATCGCCTAAAATAAAACATCATTTACTCAAAAGTGCGACACAGAGATCTCTTAAAACTTCTATGTTTTAGCCTAATTGGGAATAAACTTCTTATATAACTCCCTCCAATTCTCAATTAGGCTTATAAAAGACCTTCACAAAAAAAAATTATTATAGTAGGTAAAGCTTATGATGAATTTTTTTCATAACAGCAACATCTTCATTTGGGTAGAAAAATTAATTGCTTTTATAAATTCAATTTTCTTTGCTGTCCTCTTGGCTGCTTTATCATTTGCTTTAATTTTTTCTCCACCTGACTATTTGCAAGGTGATAGCGTCAGAATAATGTATGTACATGTCCCAGCTGCTTGGATAAGTCTTGCCTCTTTCACATGTATTGCCTTGTTATCAATTTTGAATTTCATTTTTAAAATAAAAAATTTTACTTTAGTAGCAAAGAGTATTGCCCCTATTGGTTTTGTATTCACTTGCATCGCAATCGTTACCGGCTCAATTTGGGGCCAACCTACTTGGGGAACTTTCTGGGCTTGGGACGCTAGGATTACTTCTATGGTGTTGCTTGGTATTTTTTATTTTGTTTTTATCGCTACATATAAATTAATTTCAAAAGAGGAAACAGCTAATAAAGTTGCTAGTATAGTTGCAATACTTGGTTTGATTAATATACCTATAATTAAATATTCAGTTGAATGGTGGAGCACGCTACATCAGCCAGCAAGTATTAAGATAGCTGGTTCGAGCACAATACACTCATCAATGCTTATGCCTTTATTACTTATGTTTTTTACCTTACTTTTATATTGTGCGCTAATTTTTCTGATGAAATATAAGACAGAAATCATTAGAATTAAGAAAAAAAATTTATATAGAAAAATATGATAAACAGTTTAATATTTATGAATGGATATGGCATTTTTGTTTGGTCTTCTTTCGCCATAACATTTTTAATTTGTGCAATTTTTTATTTCAAGACACGTAAAACACTCAAGAAGTACGAAAAGGAATTTGTTGAAGAAATCGAGGCACTTTCTGCTGAAAAGAAAAAAATAGTTTTAGAAAATTCAAAAATCGCTTCTAAAGTTTTAACATCTAATAATAAAACAATCTAAAGCATTTAATGCTTCCAAAAAAAGTAAAAAAAAGAGCCTCTCTTTTAGCAGTGTTTTTATCTGCTTCTGTCTTTGGAGTTTTTTTGATTTTAAACGCACTGAACAAGAACATTTTATATTTTAACTCACCAACAGATATTAAAGTTAGTCAAGATATTAATTTTGATAAAAAAATTAGGGTAGGTGGAATGGTAAAAAAAAATACTTTAAATATAAAAGATCAAGAAATTATATTTATTATTACAGACTTCAAAAATGAGATTAAAGTTAGTTTTAAAGGCACGATACCAAATTTATTTGCAGAGGGCAAAGGTGTAGTAGCAGAAGGAAAATTACAAGACAAAAAATTTTTTATAGCTGATAGGATTTTAGCTAAACATGATGAAAATTATATGCCTCCAGAATTAAAAAACATAATGAAAAATAATGCTAAGTAACACTGGAAATTTAATATTACTTTTAAATATTTTACTAAGTTTTTTAATTATTTACTATTCTTTAAAATGTATAAGATTGCCAAATAATATAATTTCAAGAAATATCTATCAGCTAAGTTTATTACAATGCACCACTATTTTAATATGTTTTTTTACGCTTGTAGCTGCCTTTTTAGTTTCAGATTTTTCTTTGATAACTGTGTATCAAAATTCGCACTCTTTAAAACCAATTTTTTATAAAATTTCTGGAACTTGGGGTAATCATGAGGGAAGTTTGTTGCTTTGGGTAATTATTCTTACAATTTTTTCTTTTTTATTTTTAATCTTAAATAAAAACCATCCAAAAAATTATAGACTTCATACTTTAATAATTCAGAATTTATTGATTTTAGGATTTTTATTTTTTATTCTATTAAATTCAAATCCTTTTAGTTTCGTTAATCCTATTCCAAAAGAAGGACTCGGATTAAATCCGATTTTACAAGATCCTGCTTTAGCAATTCATCCTCCATTGCTTTACATAGGCTTTGTAGGTTCATCAATATATTTTTCAGCAGCAATGGCTTCAATGATTACGAATTATTCCAACAAATTATTTGCTCAATCAATTAAGAGTTGGGTGTTGATTTCTTGGACATTTCAAACTTTAGGAATTTTAGTAGGTTCCATATGGGCATACTATGAATTAGGTTGGGGAGGGTTTTGGTTCTGGGATCCTGTTGAAAATGCCTCGCTATTGCCGTGGTTTGCAATGACAGCTCTAATTCATTCTCTACTAGTTTTGGAAAAAAGAAATTCTCTTTATTTTTGGACAATAATTCTTTGTTTATTAACTTTTATATTGAGTGTCATGGGTACTTTTTTAGTAAGGTCGGGAATATTAAATTCAGTACATACTTTTGCCAATGATCCATCTAGGGGAATTTATATTTTAATTTTTCTAAGTTTGATGATTTTAACATCAATTTTCTTTTTATTTAAAAAATATAAACCAGCTAACGACATAATTAATTCAAATAGTAAAGAGACATTTGTCTTGATAAATAATTGGTTTATGATGTTTTATCTAATCACAGTTCTTTTGGGTACTTTATACCCAATTTTTACTGACGCGTTGACAAGTAGTAAGATTTCAGTGGGACCGCCTTTTTACAATTCTGTAATCATACCCATAGTAATTATTTTTTTATTCTTAATGGCTATTGGACCTCAAACAAGATGGATAAAAAATAAATTTACAAATTTCAAAAATATATTTTATATAATCGCAGGATCAATCATAATAAATTTTACTATAGTTTACTTATTTAAAAGCTATAGTTTTATTTCAAATTTGATTATTATTTCGTCTTTGTTCCTTATCATATCTTCTGTTTCTGATATCCTAAAAACACAAAATATAAATTTTTCAAGAATAGTCTCCCATCTTTCATTTGGTTTTTTAATTTTATTTATTGGACTGAATCATAATTTTTCTGAGGAAAAAGATTTTAATTTGAAGTTAGGTGAAAGTAAAAAAATTGATAACTATAAATTTATTTTACAAGACTTAGAATTAACCCAAAAATCCAATTATAAATCAGTTGTGGGTGTGCTTAACGTTAATAATTTGTCAACCAATGAAGACAGAACTCTTAAACCTGAAATAAGGATATATGATAACCCTCAAACTCTAACTTATGAAGCCTCTATACAAACAAATTTCTTGAGAGATTACTATTTAACGATGAGTAATATTGATCGCTCAGATTATTACAATATTAAATTTCAAAAGAAACCACTTATGATTTGGATTTGGATATCAGTGATTGCTTTATCCTTCGGCGGTTTTTTAAGCTTATTTAGAAATGCCAAAAACAATTAAATTTATTGTATTAATAGTCTTAATTTTTTTATTAGGAGTATTTTTTATATCTTTAAATAAAAGCACTGATTACAATACCGAACATTTAATTGGAAACAAATTAAACAAAATTAAGTTTGAAAGTTTAGAACATAAAAAAATTTTTACAGAAGAAGATTTTAAAAAGAACAATTACACTTTAATAAACTTTTGGGCATCATGGTGTGCTCCTTGTAGAATAGAGCATCCTATTTTAATAAAACTCTCAAAAGAACAAAATTTAAAAATATTAGGGGTTAACTTCAAAGATAAAAAAATTAATGCACTTAAGTTTTTAAAAGATTTGGGAAATCCATACGATTATTTAGCTAAAGATACTTCAGGCAAAGAATCCGTAAATTATGGTATCTACGGTATTCCAGAAAGTATTTTAATTGATAACAAATATATTATTAAGAAAAAATTCATAGGTCCGCTTAATTTAAAAGACTATGATGATATATTAGAAGTAATTAATTCTTTATGAAAATAAAAATATACGCATTGATCTTCTTCTTACACTTTTCTTCAATTCTTTCTGCAAATCAAATTGTAGACCAGAATACTATACATAAAAACCTACGATGCCTAGTCTGCCAGGGACAATCAATAGCGGATTCAAATTCTGACTTTGCTCAAACTCTTAAAATGGTTGTAAAGGATCTGATTAACCAAGGTAAAACCGAGGAAGAGATCTATGATTTCCTATCAGATAAATATGGAGACTGGATTCTTTACAAACCAAAATTTAATCTTGAAAACTTTTTACTTTGGTTTTTCCCTTATATTGTCTTAGTCGTCGGGGGCTTTATTATTGTTTTTTTAATTAAAAAACGGTCAAAAAAGGTGTAAATTGCCAACTGTACTTATTAGCCATTTAGTTGTATTTTTTAAAAATGAAATTTAGAATTTTTATAGTTTTGTTAACTTCACTGTTTTTGTTTACATCAGCAATAACTGACGAAACGGATACGAATTTGTCATTTTATACTGGAACTTTTGATGTAATCGATAAAGAGGGAGACGATAAAACATCCTTGTTTGGTATAGAACATAAAAATCCAGATTTATTTCGAGATACATTGCTAGGAAAATTTAAGCCAGTTACTGGAGCTTTTGTAACTGGTAAAAGTTCTGTTTATTTTTATACGGGCGTAGAAGGTCAATATGATATAGGCCCAATTAAAATTTTACCAAGTTTTACTCCAGGCTATTATGAAAAAGGGGATGGGAAAGATTTAGGAAGTATTTTAGAATTTAAAAGTGAGATAAAAGTTGGTTTTGATCTCTTTGAAAATTCAAAATTAAGTTATAGCTATAGTCACATCTCAAATAATGATTGGGGTGATACCAATCCAGGAACGGATAATCAGCATATAACTTTTTCAAAAAATTTTTAATAACAATGAATTTAAACGATTGTTATAATTTTGATGATTTTAGAAAACTAGCAAAAAAAAATTTACCTGCTCCTATTTTTCATTATATCGATGGTGGTTCTGATGATGAAACTACACTTAAAAGAAATACCGAGTCTTTTTTAAAGTGTGACTTAGTTCCCAATATTTTAGCTAGCGTAGGAGAACCAGATTTATCCACTGAGGTTTTTGGACAAAGAATTGATTTGCCTATATTCTTATCACCTACTGCAATGCAAAGGCTTTACCATCATGATGGAGATAAAGCCTCAGCCAAAGCTGCTGAAAAATTTGGAACTTTTTACAGTATGTCTACTATGGCGACGTCATCAATTGAGGAGATTGCTAATATTTCTGGGGGTCCGAAACTTTTTCAACTTTACATACACAAAGATCAAGGTTTAACAGATAATTTAATTGAAAGATGCAAAAGCTCCGGATTCAAAGCAATGTGTCTAACTGTTGATACTGTAGTTGCTGGGAATAGAGAAAGAGATCATAGATGGGGTTTTACCACACCTCCTAAACTCACTTTAAAAAGTTTAATGAGTTTTGCAACTCACCCTAAGTGGGCATTTAATTATTTAACACATGAAAAGTTTCAATTAGCTAACGTTTCTCATTGGACTAAAAAAGGATCAAGTATTGCAAAAGGAGTAATGGAATATATTAATGAACAATACGATCCCGCAATGAGTTGGAAGGATGCTGAATACGTTGTTAAGAAATGGGGTGGGCCGTTTGCTTTAAAAGGAGTGATGTCTGTAGACGATGCAAAAAGAGCAGTTGATATTGGAGCCTCCGCTATAATGCTCTCAAATCATGGAGGTAGACAACTTGATGGATCCAGATCACCTTTTGATCAGTTACCAGCAATAGCTGACGAGGTCGGAGGAAAAATTGAAATAATTTTGGACGGTGGAATTCGAAGAGGGACCCATGTTCTTAAAGCTCTTTCTTTAGGAGCAACGGCATGTAGTTTTGGAAAAGGTTTTTTATTTGCACTAGGAGCTGGTGGACAAAAAGGAGTAGAGCAAATTTTAAAGAGAATGAGGGATGAAATAAGGAGAGATATGATTTTACTTGGGTGTAAAAGTATAAAAGAGCTAAATAAAACGAAAATCGTATATAGGTGATGCAAAAAAACTAGTTTGCAAAAGTGTTAATAAATACTAGGTTAAAAATATGAAATTAGCAAAAAATCTAGAAAGACTTGGAACAGAAACCGCTTTCAGCGTCTTAGCTGAAGCTAAGAAACTTGAAGCTCAAGGAAAAGAAATGATTCACTTAGGTTTAGGTCAACCAGATTTTATGACACCTAAACATATTATGGATGCAGCAAAAAAAGCAATTGATGACGGACACCATGGATATGTTTTAGCAAATGGAATTGTTGAATGCAGGCAAGCAGTTTCAAGGAAAATTAAAAGTTTATATAAAAAAGAAGTTAACCCTGAACGAATTATGATTATGCCAGGCGGTAAACCCACAATGTATTTTGCGATACAAATGATCGGCGAGTCTGGCGCAGAGATTGTTCACCCAACTCCTGGTTTTCCAATTTACGAGTCAATGATTAATTATACTGGCGCTAAATCAGTTCCTTATGACTTGACTAAAGAAAAAGATTTAAAGTTTGATCCTGAAAAAATTTTATCTTTAATAACTGATAAAACCCGACTTGTTATTTTAATAAATCCTAATAATCCAACTGGGAGTTTTGTTGAAAAACCAGCTATCGACTTTCTTGCTGAAGGATTAAAGAAACATCCACATGTCACAATACTTAGTGATGAAATTTATAGTAGACAAATTTTTGATGGAAAAGAAATGCCAACTTTTTTTAATTATCCAGATTTACAAGATAGATTAATTGTTTTGGATGGATGGAGCAAAGCTTACTCAATGACAGGCTGGAGAATGGGTTGGAGTGTATGGCCAGAAAAATTAATTCCTCATGTAACTAAATTAGCTATAAATAGTTTCTCTTGTGTAAATGCACCTTCCCAATTTGCTGGAATAGCAGCATTAGATGGACCCGATGACTCTATACATCAAATGATGGAAAAATTTGATCAAAGAAGAAAATTGATTCATAAAGGATTAAACGATTTACCAGGAGTAGAATGCAGTATGCCTGGTGGTGCGTTTTACGCTTTTCCGAATGTAAAGGGAACAGGCATGAGTGGAAGTGAATTTTCAAAGAAATGTATGCATGAGGCAGGTGTGGCAATTGTTCCTGGAACAGCTTTCGGCAAAACATCAATAGATTTCGTTCGTTTTAGCTTTGCTGCATCAAGGGATAACATTCAAAAAGCACTAGATAAAATTTCAAAAATGCTTAAGTAGGATTGATTATGAGCAGTTTACAAATGCCAAAAGTTGATGATGCAATAATGTCTAAAAAAGACAAAATTGCTTTAGATCTACGTGGAATTATTAATCCAAAAAACGTTCTTTCAAGTCCTGACGAATTAAGACCTTTTGAAACTGACGGTTTGACAGCATATAGACAAATGCCCCTTTTAGTAGTTATGCCTGAGACCGTAAAAGAAGTCAGCAAAATTTTAAAATATTGTAACGAAAATAAAATTAAAGTAGTTCCAAGAGGAGCCGGAACAGGTTTATCTGGTGGTTCTATGCCTTTAGAAGATTGTGTATTAATTGCAATGGGTAAATTTAATAAAATTATTGAAATTGATTATGAAAATAGATGTGTAGTCACACAACCTTGCGTTACAAACTTGGCAATTACTCACGCTGTTCAGGATAAAGGTTTTTATTACGCTCCAGACCCGTCAAGTCAAATTGCATGTTCTATAGGTGGAAATGTTGCTGAGAACTCTGGTGGAGTTCATTCTCTCAAATATGGCGCTACAACTAATAACCTTTTGGGTATCGAGGTAGTCTTGATGGATGGAACCATAACTAGGTTCGGTGGAAAAGCAATGGATGCAGAAGGATATGATTTCCTAGGTTTGATGACAGGTTCAGAGGGTTTGCTTGGAGTTATAACAGAGGTTACTGTAAAAATTTTAAAATCTCCTGAAGTAGTCAAAGCAGCTTTAGTGGGATTTCCCTCAATTGAAGACGCAGGAAACTGTGTTGCACAAATAATCGCAGAGGGATGTATACCAGCCGGTATGGAAATAATGGATAAAGCTTTAACAAAAGCAACTAACGATTATTCCAAAGCAGGTTATCCAACTGATGCTGAGGCAATGATGATTATAGAATTTGACGGAACAGAGCACGAAGTTGAGGCTTACATCCAGAAGGCAAAAGAAATTGCTGAAAAAAATAATTCTTCAAGTTTAAAAATAAGTAAATCAAATGAAGAGAGACTTAAATTTTGGGCTGGTAGAAAAGCAGCTTTCCCAGCTTGTGGAGTTTTAGCACCTGATTACATGTGTATGGATGGGTCGATTCCTAGAGGAAAGCTAGCTGAAGTATTAAATGAAATCTCAAGGTTGTCTAAGAAGTATAACTTGCCAGTAGCCAATGCATTCCACGCTGGAGATGGAAATCTTCATCCTTTAATAATGTTTGATGCAAATGATAAAGAATCTTTAAGAAAATGTGAGGAATTTGGAGCTGATATCTTAAAGTATTGCGTTAAAGTAGGCGGCGCATTGACGGGTGAACACGGAGTAGGTATTGAGAAGAGAGAATTAATGTGCGAGGCATTCAATGATAAAGATATACAGCAACAACTAACAATAAAAGTGGCTTTAGATCCAAATTCGTTATTAAATCCAGGCAAAGTTTATCCAATACTTAGAAAATGTGCTGAGGAAGGAAGAGTTCATGTCCATGGAGGAAAAACAAAATTCCCAGACATCCCTAGATTTTAATAAAAATATTTTTAAACCCTCTTCTAGAGAAGAAATAGTTGAGATAGTTAAAAATTGTTATAAAAAGAACATTCCTTTAGAAATTAATGGTTTAAAATCAAAAAATAAAATTGGAAGAAATTTTCAGTCTGAAAAAACTTTAGATCTCTCTGACTATAGAGGTATAATTGATTACAAACCTGAGGAGCTTTATATTAAAGCTAAAGCAGGCACACCACTAAAAGAAATAGTAGAAGAACTTGATAAAAATAATCAACAACTAGCATTTGAACCAAACGATTTCGGTTATTTATTTTCTGGAGTAAGTAACAGTGGTTCTATTGGTGGAGTTGTCTCATGTAATTTTGCTGGGTCTAGAAGATTTAAAGTTGGTAGCGTTAGAGATCATATACTTGGTTTCCAAGGGATTAATGGAAAAGGTGAAACTATAAAATCTGGTGGAACGGTAGTTAAAAATGTTACTGGTTATGACCTAAGTAAATTAATATCAGGATCTTTCGGCACACTCACAATATTAACCGAACTTTCAATAAAAGTACTACCAAAACCAGAAACTAGTAAAACTTTAGTAATAAAAAATCCTCATCTTAAAAAAGCATTGGACTATCTTGGAAAAGGATTATCATCTTCAACCGATCCATCGGGCGGGGTCTTTTATCCGGATTATTTTGCAAAAAATTTTGTTTTAAATGATCTTACGCACGAGGGAGGCTTAACCGCTATCAGAATTGAGGGTCCAATAAATTCTGTTGATCAAAGATTAAATAGATTGTCTAAAGAATTAGATCTTTTGGAGCAAGAGCTTTCAATTCTAGATAATGAACAAAGTAATATTTTTTGGAGTAGAACTAAAAATTTAGAAGTTTTTAAAAGTTTAAAAGGCAACTTATTAAGAATTGTTCTTCCAATTAGTGAGACATTAAAAGTAGTACAAAAATTCAAAAATTATGAGATAAAATATTTTATCGAT
>CACASQ010000006.1 GCA_902535255.1 uncultured Pelagibacteraceae bacterium | reverse complement strand
TTAGCGAGTGGATAAAAGACGGTAAATTGATGAAGGGAACAGTTAAAAATTTAGGAGGAACTATGCGATTGGGGAGTTACGAAGCAAGACTTAAAAAAGACACAAAAATAAGTGAAATTTATCAGTCATTAAAAATACATGAGAGACACCGTCATAGATATGAAGTCAACGTTAATTATAAAAAAGATTTTGAAAAGAAAGGAATGATTTTTTCAGGTATGTCACCGGACAATAAATTACCAGAAATAGTGGAATTGAAAGAACACCCTTGGTTTATTGGAGTACAGTTTCATCCTGAATTTAAATCTAGACCTTTAGAACCACATCCTTTATTCTCATCATTTATTAAAGCTGCAAAAATAATTTCAAGAAAATGAATAATCACAAAGTTAAATGCTCAAATTTTGAAATTGCTAATAACAAACCATTTACTTTAATCGCAGGACCATGCCAGCTCGAAAGTGAAGAGCACGCCGTGATGATTTCTACTGAATTGAAAAAAATTACCACTGAACTTGGTATTAATTTAATTTACAAAACTTCTTTTGATAAAGCTAACAGGACCAGCCTTAAAGGCAAGAGAGGTTTAGGATTAGATAAGTCGCTTCCAATTTTTGATAAATTAAGGAAGGATGTTGGTGTTCCAGTTTTGACTGATATTCACACAGCTGAACAATGTTCTGTCGTTGCAAATCATGTTGATGTTTTGCAAATACCAGCTTTTTTATGTAGGCAAACGGATCTCTTAATTGCTGCAGCAAAAACAGGAAAAATAATTAATGTTAAGAAAGGACAATTTTTAGCGCCTTGGGATATGGCTAATGTAATCAAAAAAATCGAAGACTCTGGAAATAAAAATATTTTGATAACTGAGAGAGGAGCAAGTTTTGGTTACAACACCCTTGTTTCAGATATGAGATCTTTACCTATAATGTCCAAATTTGGTTTCCCAATTGTTTTTGATGCAACTCACTCTGTTCAGCAACCGGGTGGAATGGGTGAGAAAAGTGGTGGACAAAGAGAATTCGTTCCTTATCTGGCACGAGCAGCAATCGCAGTTGGAGTAGGAGCAATTTTTATGGAAACTCACGAAGACCCAGATAACGCTCCCTCAGATGGACCTAATATGGTCCCATTAAAAGAACTAAAAAACTTACTTAAAAAATTGTCGGACATTGATAAATTAATAAAGTGAAAATAAGAAATATAAAAGGCAGACAAGTCTTTGATAGCAGGGGAAACCCTACTGTTGAGGCAGAGGTTTTTTTGGATAATGATATTTCTGCTTCAGCAATTTCACCATCAGGCGCATCCACAGGAGCGTTTGAGGCACATGAATTAAGAGATCAAGATAAAAATATATTTTTGGGGAAAAGTGTAAATAAAGCTATAGAAAATATAAATAAGAAAATTTCAACGAAATTAAAAGGATTAGATGCAAATGACCAAAAAAATATTGACAAAGTCCTATTAGATTTAGACGGAACCGAAAATAAAACTAATTTGGGCGCAAACGCTACTCTTGCAGTTTCTTTGGCCATTTCTAAATGTTCAGCCATATCAAATAAAAAATCTCTATATAAAAATTTAGGAAACGGTTTTTCTTTGCCAATTCCGCTTATGAATATAATTAATGGAGGAGCACATGCAGATAATGATTTAAACATACAAGAGTTTATGATCAGACCTGACTCTGCTAAAAATTTTATGGATGCTATCGAGAAGAGTTATGTAGTAATTCAAAATTTAAAAAAAATTATGAAATCAAACAGAATGCTTACTAATGTAGGTGATGAGGGAGGCTTTGCACCATCTATTAATTCCAACGAGGCAGCCCTTGAATTAATTATTAATGCGATTGAAAAATCAAAATTAAAACCAGGAAAAGATGTGGTTATTTGTTTAGATGTAGCAGCAAATGAGCTCATAAATGAAAAAGGTGAATATTCAATTAAGTCTAAAACTTATTCATCAGTTGAAGAAAATATTAATTATTACAAAAAATTAATTTCAAATTATCCTATAAAATCAATTGAAGATCCTTTTGCAGAGGAAGACTGGGCTGCATGGAAAAAAATTACAAAAGAAATTGGATCTAATGTGCAGATTGTTGGAGATGATTTATTTGTTACGAATACTAAACGTCTTAACAAAGGTATTAAAGAAAAATCAGCTAATTGTATTCTAGTTAAGCCTAACCAAATAGGAACCTTGACCCAGACCTTAGAAGTTATTTCAACAGCAAAAAACGCAAATATCTCTACCATTATTTCTCACAGATCAGGTGATACCGAAGATACGTTCATTGCTGATTTGGCAGTGGCGACAAATTCTTCACAAATTAAAACAGGATCATTAGCTAGATCAGAAAGAGTAGCTAAATACAATAGGTTATTGCGTATCGAAGAAGAACTTGGCAATCAAGCTAAAATGGCTAGAATCTAGACTATGCGACTTATTGAAAGTTTAAAGAAAAAAAGATTTATACTATTTAATATTTTCTTTACTCTTTATATTGGAATTAATTTAATTGGAGGTGAAAGAGGGTTAATTTCGTATTTTGATAAAAAAAAAATTTACGAGGAGTTAGTAATTAAAGAAAAGATGTTAACTAGTCAAATTGAAGACTTAGAAAATAAAATATATTTAATTGAAAATAATGATCTAGATTATTTAGATATGATTTATAGAAAAAATTTTAAATATGGATCAAAAGACGAAATTATTATAAAAATAAAATGAGCCAAAAACCAAGACATCCTGAGAAGGTAAATAAACCATTTAATCCTATAAAAAGGAAACCAGAATGGATTAGATCAAAAATGGTTGATTCTCAAATTTTTTTTCAAACTAAACAATTGGTAAATAAAAATAATTTGGTTACAGTTTGCCAAGAAGCAAACTGCCCAAATATTACAGAATGCTGGAGTAAAAAGCATGCAACTTTTATGATTATGGGAGACACATGTACAAGAGCTTGTGCATTTTGTGATGTTAAAACTGGAAAACCTACAGACCTCGATATTTTTGAGCCAATTAAAATTGCTAAAGCCGTAAAGAACTTAGGTTTAAAACATGTTGTAATTACATCTGTAGACAGAGATGATCTTAAGGATGGTGGGTCAGCTCATTTCTATCAAGTTGTGAAAGCGACCAGAGAAAAAAATCCTGATACATCTATTGAAGTATTAACACCTGACTTTTTAAGAAAGGGAGATGCTTATAAAAAAGTTTTAGAAGCTGATCTAGATGTTTTTAATCATAACATAGAAACAGTGCCAAGACTTTATACAACTGTTAGACCAGGAGCACGATATTTTTCTTCTTTAGAACTTTTAAAGAATGCAAAAAAGTTTAACAAAAAAGTTTTTACTAAATCTGGAATAATGGTTGGTTTAGGCGAAAATAAAGAGGAAGTAATTCAAGTCATGGATGATTTAAGATCTGCTGAAGTTGATTTCATTACAATCGGTCAATATTTACAACCTTCTCCAAAACATCATCCATTAAATCGTTACTATCACCCCAATGAATTTAAGGAATTCGAGCAAATTGCTAAGACAAAAGGGTTCTTACTTGTGTCTTCATCCCCTTTAACGAGATCTTCTTATCATGCTGATGAAGATTTCAAAAAATTACAGGATGCAAGAAATAAACAGCTTGAATGTCATCCTCATCAATAAAAAAAATTATTCCTTGTAAAAAAGAACAATTAGTTGAAATGGTTCTTGATATTGAGAAATATCCAGAATTTGTTCCTTGGTGTATAGAAGGCAAAGTTTTCGATAAAAATGAAAGTGCTGATTTAATTACTTTTAATGGAGACTTAAAAGTAGGGAAGAGTATTTTGAATGAGACCTTCTCAAGTCACGTATCTTATTACAAAGAAAAAGACACTATTATAGTAACAAACCTTGACGGGCCATTAAAACATTTAAAAAATGAGTGGAAATTTAAAGAAGTAAACAATTCGACACAGCTGGAATTTTTTATTGATTTTGAATTGAAAAATCCATTTTTGAATGGGATAATGAAAAAATCTTTCGAGCTTGGTTTGAATAAAATAGCCAAGGCTTTTGAAGAAAGAGCAATTAAATTATACAAGTAATGTTTACAATATCATCTTTATTAATTTTATTTATTCTAACTTTTAAATTTTTGTCTTCATATATTAAAACAATTAGAACAGGTGATCCCAATGAAACCAATTTAACTTATTGGATGTTTTCTTATGATTTCAAATCAAAAAATAAAGAGTGGATTCCTGAGGATAAAAATTTATTACAAAGGAAAAGGGCTAGAAATTTTTTAGTTTTTATACTTTATTTAATAGCTTTTGGTATTTTTTTGTTACTTAATAGTTTCACTGCTCATCTTTTAAATGTAATTGTGAACCCAGAGTTTAGCTATCCTGTTTAATCAAATTTGATAATAAATTTAGAGACTTTTTCACAGTTTGCTTTTGAATAAAAATTCTTCCTTTATTCTTAAAATTACATTTATTAACAACAACCTTTTTTCCGACTCTAATTCCAATGTAAACCAAACCAACTGGCTTTTGTTTAGATCCCCCTTTAGGACCAGCTATTCCCGTTATTGAAACACAGACTTTTGATTTACTAATTTTACTTAGGTTATTAACCATAGCCAAACAACATTGAACACTTACAGCGCCATATTTTTTTATAATTTTTTGAGGTACTTTTAGTATACTTGTTTTGGCTTGATTTGAGTAAGTGACTAATCCCATAGTAAATACTTTTGATGATCCACTTACAGAGGTAATAACGCTAGACAGCATTCCTCCAGTACAAGATTCCGCTATTGCAAGTTTCATCCTTTTTCTTTTAATTAATGAAATTATCTTTTTATTTAAACTCATTAAAAAAACTTTGATTTAATTACCATAAAGATTACCAATGTAAGGACAACATAAAGACCTGCAACTACATCATCTATTATAACTCCAAAACTATTTTTAAATTTTTTATCAAAAAAACTGACTGGAAAAGGTTTTTTAATATCAAAATACCTAAATAAAATAAAAATATATAGATAAAATAAAATTGACTCCTGCGAGTCTTTCGTAGTTCCGTGTGCGATTTCGTAAAGATAAATTGGAATAGATTGACCGATAAACTCGTCTATAACAATTTCTTTAGGGTCTTTGTTTTCATTGTATTTTATATATTCAGAAACTGCGTAAAATGAATATATAAAAACTAAAAATAGAAATAATAATATAATACCGCTAGATAAATTAACTATATGAAATAAACTATATAGAAAAATAGTTGTAATTAGAGAAGTTGTAGTGCCTGGAGCAAATCTAAAAGATCCTAAACCAAAACATGTAACAAATAAATAATTTATGGTTTTAATCATATTTAATAACCGAGCATATAGCTTCGCAAGCTATTGCTTTTTCTTTTCCAACAACACCCAATTTTTCTGCAGTTTTTCCTTTGATGTTAATTCGATCTTGAGAAATTTTACAAAGTTTAGCGATACTATGAGTCATTCTATTTTTTAAATTTTTGATTTTAGGTGTTTGAGTAATGATATTAACATCAATATTATTTATAAAATAACCTTTTGCGTTACATTGTTTTATTACTTCCTGAAGAAGAATTGTTGATCTTATATTTTTGAATTTTTTATTTTTATCTGAAAACTTTTGACCTATGTCTCCCATTTTACAAGCGCCTAAAATAGCATCAGTCACTGAATGAAGAACTGGATCACCATCTGAATGACCCAATGTCCCTAATTTCGATTTGATTTTTAATCCTGCTAAAAAAAGTTTTCTTTTAGGAACTAGTCTATGAACGTCAAACCCAATCCCTATACTTTGTTTAGACTTATAAATATTCCTTAGATTTTCAAAATCTGATTTTTCTGTAATTTTAAAATTGCTCTTTTCCCCCTCAATAAATTTAACTCTATTTAAGTCCATATAAAGAGAAATATCATCATCTTTATATTTACCGAGATTTTTTTTATGTAAGTGGTATATTTCTTTTAAATTAAAAGCTTGTGGTGTTTGAGTTAAAAATAAATTATCTCTATTTTTGCTCACAATATATTCTTCTTTACTAGAGTCTATAATTTGTTTTATTGCATCTTGAACTTTAATTTTTGGAACGACCGCTCTAGCATCACTCATATTTTTGAGTATTGAATTTAAAAGCTTTGTTGAAAAATTTGGTCTTGCAGCGTCATGTATTAGAACTTTAGACGTCCTTTTCTTATCAACTAAATACTTAAGAGCATTAAACGTTGACTCTTGTCTACTTTTTCCTCCAATTATCAATTTCACATTTCTGAGATTTAGGGTTTTAGCACGCTTAGAGTCTTTTTTGTTGTAGACTAAAATAATCTTTTTTATTTGTTTGAATTTACGTGCTTTATTAACGTTTATTTCAATTAATGATTTACCAGCTATTTTTTGATATGGTTTGCCAATATTAGACTTAAATCTATGGCTATTGCCTGCAGCAAGAATTATTAAACAAAAACTCATGGTATAAACTTATATAATATTTATAAGAATATTTAATGATTATTTAGAATGTTTAAAATTATAAAGAATTTTAATTGGATAATTTTATCCTCATTTTTATGTATTTTTATGGGGATAGTAACTTTTCTAACCTTCATAAACGAGGGGTTTGTACCTTTAACTGATAAAAACCTTCAAACCTTATTAATAATAGATATTTTCTTACTTTTAATTTTTTTCAGTTTAATCTTTAAGAATTTTTATCGGTTTTATTATACTGGAAAAAAAAATAAAAAAGGCTCTCAAACAAATTTAAAATATATTTCAGTCTTTTCTTTGTTTACAGTTATCCCATCATTAATTGTAGCAATATTTTCGTTATTTATTTTTAACTTTGGAATTCAAAATTACTTTGATAAACAAATTACAAAAGCAGTAAATAATTCGTATGATGTTGCAAAGAATTATTTAGATGAGAGCAGAGAAAATGTTCTTTCAGATGTGATTTTGATGAGTGTGGGGTTAAATAGAGCATCAAATTTTTATTACAGTAACCAAAACAGATTTAAAAATATTATAAGATCTGAAAAAATTTTAAGAAGAATTGACGATGTGTATTTAATAGATAGCCTTGGTAATATTTTGCTTTCAGATGTAAGAGATATATCTGAAGAATTTATTATTCCTTCAGATGAAAATTATGATCAAGTTTTAGAAGGTAAGCCAGTATTTATTACTAATAATTTAGATAACAAAACTACCGTGATGACAAAACTTAATTCTTTGGTGGATACTTATTTATATATTTCAAGAAATATTGATCCCGAAATTTTAAGGTATTTGAATGAGACTGAAGAAGCTGTAAGTTTTTATTATTCTGTTGAAAATAGTCAAACAGGCATCAAGGTTACTTTTGCTATAATTTATATAATAGTAGTAACTTTATTATTATTTTTATCAACTTCTATAGCTATAACTTTTGCATCAAGAATGACTAAACCGATCGTTAATTTAATTGGAGCATCTGACTCTATTAGCAAAGGTGCATTGGATGTAAAAGTTCCAGAATTAGAAACCGATGAAGAATTTAAACAACTCAATAAAAATTTTAATTCTATGATAGAAAGACTTAAAGAACAGCAAAATAGATTACTAATAACAGAGAGATACGAAGCTTGGGAAACGGTTGCAAGAAAACTGGCTCATGAAATTAAAAACCCTTTAACACCCATACAATTATCAATAGATAGTTTAAGAGAAAAATATAAAAATAAACTAAATAATCAAAGTCAAGAATTTGAAAAATATCTTGAAACAATAAATAGACAAATTAAAGATATAGAAAAACTTGTAAATGAGTTCTCTAATTTTGCAAGAATGCCAAGGCCTATTTTAAAAAGAACTAATATTTCAAATCTTACTAAAAAATCTCTTGATTTTATTAAAATGAGTTCAAAAAACTCAATTAATTTAAAAGTTAATACTGAAGACTTGTTCATAAAAGGCGATGAGGATCAATTAAACAGAGCATTAATAAATTTAATAAAGAATTCAGAAGAAGCTTTTATGGAAATGTCAAAAAAAAAGGCTAATTTTAAAGGTATAATTGACATAGAAATTGACTCTAATAATGACTATATAGTCTTTAGAATAACTGATAATGGCCCAGGTATTACAGACGCAAAAAAAGCAATGACTCCATATTTTACAACCAAAAAAACTGGTACCGGTTTAGGTTTACCAATAGTAACGAAAATAATAAACGAGCACTCAGGAAACTTTTCAATTAGAAATAAAAAAGAGGGAAATGGTACTGTAATCAATATTTTACTACCTAAAGCTAATGCATAAAGAAATTTTAGTTATTGATGATAATCCTGATATTCGTTCATTAGTTAGCAATATCTTAAAAGAACAAAATTTTGAGGTAAGAACAGCCGCTAATTACGATCAGGCAGTTTTTGAAATTAATAAAAAAATACCAGACCTTGCTATTATCGATATCAAATTGGATAAAACCGACAAAGACGGAATTGATTTATTAAAGCTTTTAACAAAAAAAAATAAATTAATACCAGTTATCATGATATCTGGTCATGCAACGGTTCAAATTGCAGTTGAAGCAACAAGATTAGGTGCATATGAATTTATAGAAAAACCTTTCTCTAAAGAGAAAATTCTTAATTATGTGAACAGAGCTTTAGAATCTCTAGCTTTAAAAAAAGAAAAAGATTTCATTGAAAATAAATTGTTTCACTCTTTTGAACTAATAGGAAAAAGTCCTTCAATTTCAAAAATTAAAAAGGTAATTGAAAAATTGAATACATCAGAAAGCAGAATTCTTATTTCTGGACCAACTGGTTCAGGTAAAGAGTTAGTAGCAAGAAAAATACATAAAAATTCGCCTAGATCTAAAGAACCATTTGTAATTATTAATGCTGCTTTGCTAAAGGAAAACACTTATGAAAAAGAGTTATTTGGTGAGGAACTTGATGAAGGGAATATTTCTTTTGGCGCATTAGAAAGAGCAAATAAAGGCACTTTGTTAATCGATGAAGTTTCTGAAATTCCCTATGAAACACAAGCAAATGTACTTCGAGTATTAATTGATCAAAAATTTAAAAGAGTAAATGGTTCGAAAAATATTAATGTAAATATAAGACTAATATCATCAACTTCTAAAGATTTAAATGAGTTAGTAAAAAACAATAATTTTAGAGAAGATCTTTACCACAGGCTAAATGTTATACCTATAGAATTAACACCTCTTAGCTCTAGAACAGAGGATATTCCTTTGTTGATTGAATATTTTAAAACAAAACTTTCTGAAATTAATGGAGTTCAACAACCTTCAATAGATATTAATAATGATAATTTATATACTTATGATTGGCCAGGTAATGTAAGAGAATTACGTAATTTAATCGAGAGAATTACCATTCTTTCAGCTGATGAAACTAAAGGAAATACAAATAAGATTATTCAGGATATACTTAATCCGTCTTTTTCTGAAAAAAACAAAAGTGATATCTTAGAGAAATCTCTTTCATCACCTCTAAAAGAAGCACGCAAACATTTTGAGAAAGAATATTTAACTACACAGCTTAAAAAAAATCACGGTAATATTTCTAAAACTGCAGATTTTATTGGTATGGAAAGATCTGCGCTTCACAGAAAACTTAAAGAACTTGGAATCAAGGGAATAAATTAAAATGAATATAATAATATGTGGGGCCGGCAAGGTCGGCTTTTCAATCAGTAAACAATTATCAGCTCAAGGACACTCCGTGACTGTAATTGACCAGTCATCTGATGACATAAAAAGAATAAATGATACACAAGATGCCAAAGGAATAGTCGGTAGGGCTTCTTTACCTAGTGTTTTAGAAAATGCTGGAGCTGAAAAAGCGGATATGATTATAGCTGTGACAAGAAACGATGAAACAAATATGATCGTTTGTCAATTAGCAAGCTCACTTTTTAATATTTCCAAAAAAATTGCAAGAATAAGAACAAAAGATTTTCTAGAGGGAAAATGGGGAAAATTATTTAATAAATCTAACATTCCAATCGATGTAATAATATCACCAGAAATAGAGGTTGCCAGATCATTATATAGAAGATTAGAGGCTCCCGGAGCATTAGATAATGTTCCTTT
Source organism: uncultured Pelagibacteraceae bacterium (assembly GCA_902535255.1). GTDB lineage: Bacteria > Pseudomonadota > Alphaproteobacteria > Pelagibacterales > Pelagibacteraceae > Pelagilacustribacter. The sequence continues at coordinate 29,541 of CACASQ010000006.1, read as the reverse complement.
TGGAAATAATAAAGTTAAGATGTTAGAGATATCAATTGAAAAAAACTGCCCTTTAAAAAATGTTCCACTAAAAAAATTAACTGAAAAATTTCCAGATTTTAAAGCGAATATTCTCGGTGCTCAAAGAAAAGATAAATTTATCTATTTAAAAAAAAATGATCAAATGCTTGAAGATGATAATGTATACATTGTGGTGAGTAGCGACCAATTAAACCCAATATTAAAGGCATTTGGTCATGATGAGAAAGTTGCTAAAAATGTTTTAATTATAGGTGGTGGAAATATAGGTTTAAATTTAGCAAAAATGCTAGAGGAAAATTTTAACGATCTAAGAATAAAAATTATTGAGAAAAACAAAAATAGAGCAGAAGAAATTGCTAATGATCTTTCATCTTCAATAGTCATTAATGGTGATGCGTTAGATGAAGAAATTTTAAAAGAAGCTAATTTAGAGGGATCAGAAACAGTTTTGGCATTAACTAATGATGATGAAAATAATATGATGGCATGTGTCTTAGCAGAAAAGACTGGTTTAAAAAAAAGAACAATTGCCATTGTAAACAAGTCTAATTATAACTTATTACAAGATTCACTAAATATTGATGATTTAGTTGATCCAAGGATGACAACTGTTTCAAGAATTATGGAGCATGTCCACAAAGGGACTATTGGAACAGTTTATTCACTTTTAGATGGTGAATATGAATTTATTGAAGCAAAAATTCTAGATAAGTCAGAACTTTTAAATAAATCAATACGAGACTCAAATTTACCTGAAGATATTAGAATAGGTGCAATAGTTAGAAAAAATAAAGTTATTATACCAAGATCTAATTTTATCTTTGAAAAAGATGATCTAGTTGTTTTTCTTGCAAAAAGAGAGCAACTGAAAGCTGTTGAAGATATTTTTAGTGTTGGATCTATTTAGCTCTTAATGAACTTTAAAAGCATAAGTTATTATTTAAGTTTTTTTTGCTTTCCAATAGCTATTTTAGCTTTCATAAACATACTTTACTCGTCTTATTTTGATTATTTTTTAAGTATCGAAGCTTATTTTATTACTTTATTTTTTTCCATCATTATTGGGGTTATCTTATTTTATGTAGGAAAAAATTCTGAAAAAAAAATTAATTTCATTGAACAATTAATTTTAATTATACTGGTTTATTTGATCACTGGTTTTTTAATATCTATTCCTTTTTATCTAAGTAATTTTCAAATTAATTTTGCCAGTTCTTTCTTTGAGTCAATTTCAGGTTTAACAGGCACGGGTTTTTCTATTTTTAAAAATATAAAATATTTAGATCCAACGCTTATACTTTGGAGATCTTCATCTCAATGGGTTGGAGGTTTATTTTTTTTATGTTTTTTGGTGTTGTTATTTTCAAACAGAAAATTTAATTTTAAAATGACTAATTTGACTTTTTCTGAAGAGAGTAATTTAAAATCAAAAGAAAATATAAAAATTATTATTTTAAAAATATTTATTTTTTATACTATTTTAAGTTTTATTTTTTTTACACTATTAAATTTATCTGGCGTAAGATTATTTAATTCACTAAATTTATCTATGACTTTAGTTTCAAACGGTGGATTTCTTCCCACGAATTCTCTTAGGGAAATTATTTCAACAAATTACCAAAAAATTGTTGTGATATTGTCGTTAACAATCTCTATGCTCAACTTTTATTTAATATTTAACATTTTCAATAGAAGGGTGTTTATAAAAGAACATAAAGAAGATTTTTATTTATTAGGAACTGCGATTTTTTTAATTTTAATAATATATTTTAATAATATAAATACTTTTGATGTTGTCATTAGTGTTTTAAGTAGTTTAGCTAATTCAGGAGTTTCATTATTAGAAAAAGAGAATAATTTGAGCTTATATTTTCTTTTTATTGCAATGATTGGAGGTTCTTTAATCTCGAATACATCGGGTATAAAATTGAGTAGATTTTATATTCTCACTAAAATTACTTCTTTAGAGATAATTAAATTAATAAGTCCTAATAATATAATTAATAAAACAATATTTAACTCAGATAGTAAGATTACCGATGATAGTATAAAAATTTCTTTTTTAATATTCATTTCATTTTTTTTAAGTTTATTTATTCTATCAAGTCTTTTAATTTTAGATAACATTGGTTTTGAGCAATCTTTTAAACTTTCAATACTTACTTTAACTAATACTGTAAACTCTGGGATGTATGGTCTTGAAAATCTAAATTTTTCTTTTCTGTTAACATCATCTAAAATAAGCTTAATTATTTTTATGATAATTGGTAAAATTGAGCTAGTATCGATATTTCTAATTTTCAAAAAAATATTTTTAAAGGAATAAATGTCAAAAATATTAATTATAGGAGCAGGCGCAATGGGCACAGCTTTCTCTCTACCATGTTTAGACAATAACCATGATGTTAGTATCGTCGGAACTCACTTAGAAAACGAATTTATTGACTCTTTAAAACAAAAAGAAAATTTACACCCAGGTTTAAAAACAAAAATTCCTAGTGAAATAAAAATTTTTAAATTTGAAAAATTTGAGGAGTTAATAAAGTCAAATGTTGACCTAATAGTTTTAGGTATCAGTTCAAAAGGTGTGGAGTGGGTTGCAGATCAATTAAGTAGATTATTTAAAGACAAAAAATTACCAAACTTGCTAATGTTGACTAAAGGTTTAAGTATTCATAACAATCAGTACGAATTATTAGTAGATAAACTTGAAAGATTATTAGCTGATAGGGGAATTTCTGAAGTAGATATTTCTGCTGTTGGTGGTCCTTGTTTGGCAGCTGGTTTAGCAAATAGAATTCATAGCAGTGTTGTAATTGCTAACAAAGATCTTAATAAAGCAAAAAAAATAGCTGATATGCTAAACACTAATTATTACCACACCTCATACTCAAATGATTTAAATGGTGTTGAGGTAGCTGCTGCAATTAAAAATATCTTTTCCATGGCTGTTGGAGCCGCAAAGGGTTTGTGCAGCCAAAATGTTACAAATGAGGTAAGAGAAAAAAATTATTTAAATACAGCGTCTGCTTTAATTAAACAATCAATCCATGAAATGGAAATTTTTGTAGAACACTTAAAAGGTAAAAAAGAAACAGTGAGAGGATTAGCTGGCTTAGGTGATCTTTATGTAAGTTCAGGTGGAGGTAGAAATGCAAAAATGGGTTCTTATATTGGAGAAGGTTTAACTTTCTCAGAGGCTAAGAAAACAAAAATGGAAAAGGTTACGGTGGAAGGTGCAGATCTAGCTAAAGAAATTGCAAAAAAAGTAAATGAAGATTTTAACGAAAAAAAATTACCATTAATGCTCGGCATGATTAATGCTATAGTAGAAGATAAAAAACTCGATATTAATTGGGAGTTATTTAGATGAAAAAGATTTTTTTAATTTTAATATTAAATATTCTATTATCTACTTTTTCTTACGCTAATGAAAGTCAAAATTCAAAAGAAACTACTGCTATTTCTGATCAACTTAAAAATTTACAGGATCTTTATAAGTCTGGAGCAATAAGTGGATATGAATACGAAAAAGAAAAAAAAAAAATTTTAAAGAAGTAATATGAGAAAATTTATCATCTCTATAGATGCTGGAACTACTTCGAATAGATCCATTCTTTTTGATTTAAAAGGTAAGCCAGTTTTCTCCTCTCAAAAAGAATTCACACAATACTTTCCCAAAAGCGGTTGGGTAGAACATAATCCTGAAGAAATTTGGAGAACAACTGTAAAAACTTTAAAAGATGTAATTCAAAAAGCTAAAAAACTTAGGGGAGAAATTTTAAATATCGGAATCACCAATCAAAGAGAAACAACTGTTTTATGGGACAAGAGAACAGGCAAACCAGTTTACAATGCAATTGTATGGCAAGATCGAAGACAAGAAGAATTTTGTGCTAAATTGAGAAAACAAAATAAAGATACGATGATCTTTAACAAGACTGGTCTTTTAATAGACTCATATTTTTCAGGCACGAAAATTAAATGGATTTTGGATAATGTGCCTAAAGCAAAAAAACTAATGAGTAGTAATCAATTACTTTTTGGAACTATTGATAGTTTTTTAATATGGAGATTCACTAAAGGCAAAGTTCATGCAACCGATGCTACTAACGCTAGTAGAACTATGATTTATAATATTACATCTAATCAATGGGACGATACTATTTTAAAACTACTTAAGATTAAAAAAAATATCCTACCAGAAGTAAAAGACTGTGCAGATGATTTTGGTCAAACTCATTCATCAATTACCGGTAAATCAATTCCAATTAATGGTGTAGTTGGAGATCAACAATCTGCAACAATTGGTCAATGCTGTTTTGAACCTGGATCATTGAAAAGCACTTATGGAACTGGCGCTTTTGTTCTATTAAACACAGGGAGTAAAAAAATTTACTCAAAAAATAGATTGCTAACAACTATCGCCTATAGAATTAATGGTAAGACAACTTATGCAATGGAAGGATCAATTTTTATTGCTGGGGCAGGAGTGCAGTGGTTAAGGGATAGAATGAAATTTTTTAACAAAGCATCTCAAACTGAAAAGATAGTAAAATCTCTTAAAAGCAATAATGATATTTATTTAGTACCAGCATTTACTGGTCTTGGAGCTCCTTATTGGGATGCAAATTCTAGAGGAGTTTTGAGTGGAATTACACGAGATACAAGTCCAAAAGAAATAGTAAGAGCAACAATTGAGGCTGTTGCTTACCAAACTCATGATTTATTTGAGGCTATGAAACATGATGGTTTAAGACCTAAAATAGTTAAAGTAGATGGAGGAATGGTTATGAATAATTGGTTCTCTCAATTTTTATCTGATGTTGTTAACGTAAAAGTATTAAGACCAAAAGTACAAGAAACTACAGCTCTTGGAGCAGCTTTTATGGCAGGATTACACATAGGTGTTTATAAATCATTAAAAGATATTTCCAGAAATTGGGATGTAGACAAAAAGTTTTCTCCTAAGATGAGCAGAAAATTAAGATCAGCGCTTCTAGAGGGATGGATTAAAGCCATAAAAAGAACTTTAATACATTAATACATCTCTTGGTTGAATATTCCATTATAAACACTGTACTTTTTTATCTATATTTGCTTCAATAATTTATTAAAAAAAACAATAACAAACAAATGAGGGAAATAATGATTAAAACATTAAAAACTATTTTTGCTGTTGCTGTTTCATTTTCAATCGTAACTATTTCTAGCGCATTTGCAGACGGTCATATGGCTGCAATTAAGAAATGGTCAAATGGGGAATTTAGTCTTTCAGTTCTATCTGCAAAAGATAGAGAAAAAGAACTACAATGGTTCCACGATGCTGCTAAGCCATTCAAAGGAATGTCTTTAAAAGTAGTATCTGAAGGAATACCTACTCACGTGTATGAATCTAAGGTTCTTACAAAAGCGTTTGAAGAGATAACAGGTATCAAAGTCCAACACCAAATTATTGGTGAAGGTGATGTGGTAATGGCTGTACAAACTCAAATGCAAACGAACGTAAGTATTTACGATGCGTATGTAAATGACTCAGACTTAATTGGTACGCACGCGCGTATGCAACAAGCTGTAAATTTAACTGACTGGATGAAAGGTGAAGGTAAAGCTGTCACTAATCCAATGTTGGATTTAGATGACTTCATAGGACTTCAATTTACTACGGGTCCTGATGGAAATCTTTATCAACTACCAGACCAACAATTTGCTAACCTTTATTGGTTTAGAAAAGACTGGTTTGATAGACCTGAAATTCAAAAAGCATTTAAGAAAAAATATGGTTATGATTTAGGAGTACCAGTAAACTGGTCTGCATATGAAGATATAGCTAAATTCTTTTCAGAAGATGTTAAAGAAATTGATGGTGTAAGAATATACGGTCACATGGACTACGGTAAAAGAGCTCCAGATTTAGGATGGAGAATGACTGATGCGTGGTTATCAATGGCTGGCGCAGGAAGTAAAGGATTACCAAACGGAGTTCCAGTAGATGAGTGGGGAATTCGAATGGAGCCTGGTTCTTGTAACCCAGTAGGTGCTAACGTATCAAGAGGTGGAGCTACAAACGGCCCCGCTGCTGTATACGCTATTAGAAAATGGGATGAGTGGTTAAGACAATATGCGCCTCCAGGAGCTGCGGCAATGGACTTCTATCAGTCTCTACCGTCACTATCTTCAGGAAACGTTGCTCAGCAAATTTTCTGGTACACGGCTTTCACAGCATCTTTAGTAGGAAAAGATCCTAATAATAAAGTTGTTGATGCAAACGGTATGCCACTATGGAGAATGGGACCTTCGCCAAAAGGACCATATTGGGAACAAGGCATGAAGCTTGGTTATCAAGACGTTGGATCATGGACTTTATTTAAGTCTACTGACGTTGAGAGAAGAAAAGCTGCATGGTTGTACGCTCAATTTGCTGTTTCAAAAACAGTATCTCTTAAAAAAGCTGATGTTGGTATTACATTTGTGAGAAAAAGTACAATTAATCACAAACACTTTACAAAGAGAGCACCGGAGCTTGGTGGACTTGTAGAGTTCTACAGATCAAAAAACAGAAATGTTTGGTCACCAACAGGTGTCAACGTTCCAGATTATCCGAAGCTAGCACAATTATGGTGGCAGCATATCGGAGAGGTAAACTCTGGCACATTTACTCCACAACAAACTATGGATCGTCTTGCAGATGAGATGGACTTAGTTATGTCTCGTATGGAAGCTGCTGATAAAGGTAGTAACGCTTACGGTGGATGTGGACCTAGACTTAACAAACCAAGAGAAGCTTCTTATTGGTTAAATCAAAAAGGTTCGCCAAAGGCTAAAGTTAATGAGAAACCTAAAGGTAAAACCGTAGCATTTAAAGACGCTTGGAAATAACTTAGGTTAATCTAAATCTTAAAAGGGGGCAATTTTGCCCCCTTTTTTTAAAACCAAATTACAAATATGAGTTTAGAATTAAAAGAAGTTGAAAAAAAAGTTGGAATAGAAACTCATATATATTCTACAAATTTAAAATTAGAAAAAAATACTATTAATGTTTTATTAGGATCTACTTTAGCTGGTAAAACAACATTAATGCAAATTATGGCCGGTTTAGACAAACCAACTTCAGGAGAAATTTGGTTTAACGGAGAAAATGTGACAGGTAAAGAAGTTCAAAAAAGAAATTGTTCAATGGTTTACCAGCAATTTATTAATTATCCTAATTTTACTGTTTTTGATAATATTGCATCACCTTTAAAAATTACAGGAATTAATTCCGATGAAATTAAACAAAGAGTAGGTAAAGTTGCAGAGCTTTTAAAATTATCTGCAATGCTTAATAAAAAACCGGATGAATTATCTGGTGGCCAACAACAAAGAACCGCCTTAGCTAGAGCCTTAGTCAAAGATTCTGATCTGATATTATTAGATGAACCTTTAGCTAATTTGGATTTTAAGTTACGTGAAGAACTTAGAGAAGAATTACCAAAGCTATTTGAAGACAGAGATTGCATTGTTGTTTATGCAACAACTGAACCTCTTGATGCGCTTATGATAGGAGGTAATACTGCAACATTATTAGAAGGGAATGTCGTTCAGTATGGAAAAACTTTAGATGTTTATAATAAACCTGACAATTTAACTTCTGCCAAAGTATTTAGTGACCCTCCAATGAATATTGCTGAAATTACAAAGTCTGGAGATAATTTTAAATTAGTTGATAATAATGTCCAGTGGAAATCAAATGTAAATATAAAAGACGGAAATTATAAAATTGGTATCAGACCTCACAATATAACAACTTATAAAGAAGGTAGTAATTCAGTTGAAATTAATGGGAAAGTTTTAATTTCTGAACTTTCTGGATCAGAAAGCTTAATCCATTTTACTAATGGAAAATTAAATTGGGTTTCTTTATCGAATGGCATCCAACAAAGAAATATTGGTGAGGATACAAAATTACATATGAATGTAGATGAATTTTTATATTTTGATCAAAACAACAGATTGGTTAATCATGGCTAAGATTACTTTAAAAAAACTAAGTCATAGTTATTTAGCCAATCAAAATAATGATTCCGATTGGGCCCTAAGAGGAGTTGACATTGATTGGAAAGATGGAGGAGCTTATGCATTATTAGGACCTTCAGGTTGTGGAAAAACAACTTTATTAAATATTATATCTGGCTTATTAAAACCAACTGAAGGCGAAATATTATTTGATGATAAAGATGTAACAACGCTTAATCCAGTTGAAAGAGATATTGCACAAATTTTTCAATTTCCAGTCATTTATGACACCATGACTGTTTATGATAATTTAGCATTTCCCTTAAAAAATAGAGGTTTATCAGATATTGAAATCGACAGTAAGGTTAAAGAAATTGCTGAAATGTTAGAACTAAGCTCTACATTAAATAATAGAGCATCCGGATTGACAGCAGATGGGAAACAAAAAATTTCTCTAGGACGAGGACTTGTTAGATCAGATGTAAATGTAATTATGTTTGACGAACCTTTGACGGTAATTGACCCACATTTAAAATGGGTTTTAAGATCAAAATTAAAAGAATTACATCAAAAAATCAATCGTACTATGATTTATGTAACCCACGATCAAATAGAAGCATTAACATTCGCGGATCAAGTTGTTGTGATGCATGAAGGACAGATTGTACAAACTGGAACACCTGTGGAATTATTTGAAAAACCAAAACATACTTTTGTTGGTCATTTTATAGGGTCACCAGGAATGAACATTCTTCCTTGTGAAATTAAGAATGGTCAAATAAATTTTGAAGGAAAAGTATTACCTACAAATACTAGAATAAAAAAAACGAACTTTAGCAAGACACAGGTAGGTATAAGACCAGAATTTATTAATTTTTCAAATGACGGAATTCAAGTAAAGATTAAAAGAGTTAGTGATACAGGTAGACATAAAGTAGTCGACACCGAATGCAAAAGTGGCAATATTAAAGTCTTGGCTAGTGCCTCTACTGAAATACCAACTGGTAGCGCACATATTTCTTTTGATCAAAAATATACATATGCATATGGAGACAACTGGATAATTGAATAATGAATAAAACATTTAATCAAAAAGCCTGGTATTTTGTAATTCCTGTTTTTGTCCTCGTTGCGTTCAATGCAGCGGTTCCATTGATGACAGTTGTAAATTATTCATTTCAAGAAACATTTGGAAGTAATGTTTTTGCCTGGGAAGGAACTAGATGGTTTAAGGAAATTCTGCATTCTGAAAGATTTCATGCATCTTTAGGAAGGCAAGCTATATTTACTTTTATAATTTTGTTAATTCAGCTTCCTCTAGGTATATTTATTGCATTGACTATGCCTAAAAAAGGTTGGGGTGTTCCAGTCTGTTTAATATTGATGTCAATGCCATTACTAATTCCTTGGAATGTAGTTGGAGCAATGTGGAATATATTTGCACTCCCAGATATTGGTTTTTTAGGGAATTCATTAAATTCGATTGGATTTGATTATAACTTTACACAACAAAGTGGGGATGCTTGGTTTACAACAGTATTAATGGATGTTTGGCATTGGACTTCCTTAGTAGTGCTTCTATCTTACGCCGGCTTGAATTCAATACAACCGGCTTATTATCAAGCAGCTGAAATTGATGGCGCTAGTAGATGGGATATATTTAGATACATAGAGCTTCCCAAAATGAAAAAAGTTTTAACTTTAGCAATACTTTTAAGATTTATGGATAGTTTCATGATTTATACTGAACCTTTTGTTTTGACTGGTGGGGGACCTGGTAATGCAACAAACTTTCTTTCTTTAGATTTAGTAAAAATGGCCTTAGGACAATTTGATCTTGGACCTGCTGCAGCGATGTCACTTATTTATTTTCTAATTGTTCTATTAATATGCTGGATTTTTTACAGCTTAATGATGAAAAATGAGGCTCGGACATGAAAAAAATTAAATGGTTAGTTCCTACAATTTATATAATATTTTTAATGCTACCGATTTATTGGTTATTAAATATGTCCTTTAAGACAACAACTGAAATTATTAATGTTTACTCTTTATGGCCGAAAGATTTCACTTTAGAAAATTATGTAACAATTTTTACCGATAGCACTTGGTATATGGGTTACGTAAACTCTATCACTTATACTGTTTTTAATACTATAATTTCTGTATCCGCAGCACTTCCGGCAGCTTACGCTTTTTCTAGATATAAATTTTTAGGGGATAAACACTTATTTTTCTGGTTGTTAACAAATAGAATGGCTCCGCCTGCTGTTTTCGCTTTACCATTTTTTCAATTTTACTCTTCGGTAAATTTATTTGATACGCACATTGCTATAGCTTTATCACATTGCCTTTTTAATATACCTTTAGCTGTCTGGATATTAGAGGGATTTATGTCAGCTGTTCCAAAAGAATTAGATGAAACAGCTTATGTCGATGGATATTCTTTTGGAAGATTTTTCTTTAAGATCTTTATTCCAACAATAGCAGCAGGAATAGGTATTACCATGTTTTTCTGTTTTATGTTTTCTTGGGTTGAATTGCTATTAGCAAAGACTCTTACTGCAACTATTGCTAAACCTATCGCAGCAATAATGACAAGAACCTCGAGTACATCAGGATATGAATTAGGTTTATTAGCAGCAGCAGGTAGTTTGACAATCATCCCAGGTGCGGTGGTAATTTACTTTGTAAGAAATTACATCGCAAAAGGATTTGCAATGGGAAGAGTATGATTTTTACAAATTTAAATGCATCTAGTTGGTCAAATGTGGGTCAACCAAAAGAAAAAGGTCTTTTTGATTTTGACTTTATAACTTGGATGGCTTGGACGTGGCCTACAGCAAGTTTTTTTATTTTTATAGCATTATGTATATCTGTCATGTATTTTTGGGAAAAAAAAGTACCTGGCGGATCTCCAAGAAAAGGAATTTTAGGATTAGATACAACTAGGGGCGATAGGCTTTTTGTATCTTTGTTAGGGAGTGCATTTATTCACTTAGCTTGGTTAGGTTTAGTTGGAAGTTTATTGTGGATAGCAACAATTATTTGTGTTGCTTATTTCGTACTAGTATTTAAATACGTATAAAATATATGGTAAAAATTGGAATTAATGGTTTTGGGAGAATAGGTAGATTAATTTTAAGAGCTATTTTAGAGAATTATAAAAATAAAATTCAAGTTGTTGCGATTAACGATTTAGGATCAATAGAAACTAATGCTCACTTAATTAAATATGATAGCACCCATGGTATCATTAATGAAGAAATTCAGACTTCTAAAGACGGTTTTAAAATAGGTAATCAAGTAATAAAAGTTTTTGCAGAAAAGGATCCAGCTAATATATCTTGGGGAAAAGTAGGTGCTGAGGTAGTGTTAGAATGTACAGGTATTTTTTTAGATAAGTCTTCAGCAGAAAAACACTTTAAAGGTGGAGCAAAAAAAGTAGTAATTTCTGCTCCTGGTAAAGAAGTAGATTTTACGATTGTACAAGGTGTTAATAGTAAAGATTTAAAAAAAGAGCACAATATTATTTCTAACGGTTCATGCACTACAAATTGCTTAGCGCCAGTTGCAATGGTTTTAGAAAAAAACTTTGGTATAAGTTATGGCTATATGACTACAATTCATAGTTACACAGGCGATCAAAAACTTTTAGATACATTGCATAAAGATTTAAGAAGAGCTCGTTCTACGGAAGGAGCAATGATACCTACATCGACAGGAGCAGCCAAGGCAATGAGTCTAGTGTTGCCGAGTTTAAAAGGTAAGTTAGATGGAACGGCTATAAGAGTTCCGACACCAAATGTTTCATTAATTGATTTAACATTAGTTACTGATAAAGAAGTTTCAGCTGAAAGTATTAATGAAGCTATGACAAACGCTGCAAAAGGAGATTTAAAAGGAATCTTAGATGTAAACAAAAAACCTTTAGTATCAAAAGATTTTAATCACAATCCTCATAGCTCAATATTTGACGTAACTCAAACCCAAGTTATTAAAGGAAAATTTAGCAGAGTTCTCTCTTGGTATGATAACGAATGGGGATTTTCTAACAGGATGTGTGATACGGCTATTCAGATATCTGGGTTAATTTAATTTTTTGATTTCTCAGCTTCTTCAATCAATCTAAGTGTATTTTTAGGAATATTTGAATTATCAAATTCAATTGAAGTTTCTTTTAAATTTTTTTTATCTTTGTCTCTGCTTATATTTTGAAGATCGTCAACTGCTGATAAAATTTCATCGATACTATAATTATCTTCCATTACGTACCTACTTTATAAAGCCTAACCATATTAGTCATACCAGCTTTACCGAAGGGCAAACCTGCTGTGATAACAACAAAATCGTTTTTTTTAATAAATTTTAATTTTTTTATGATTTCTTTTGAAATAGACATCATATCTTTCCATCCGTTGGCATCTCTACTATTAATAGATTGAACGCCCCAAAGAAGAGAAACTTGTCTACTGACATTTATGTTAGGGGAAATTGTCACTATTTTTGCTGCAGGACGCATAGCTGAAACAAGCTTAGCTGACTTTCCAGAATTTGAAAATACTATTATAGCCTTAACATTTGAATTGTACGCCATGTCTTTTACAGAAAGAAGAATTGATTTAACCGGATCTTTATTTGCTATTATAGAATTTTTAAAATCTTCTATATGTTCTCTTTTATATTTTTCAGTAGAAAGTATTGTTTCAGTCATTGTAGATACAGCTTGAGTAGGAAATTTGCCAATAGCTGCTTCAGCTGATAGCATTACTGTGTCTGCACCTTGAAAGATTGCTGTAGCAATATCATTTATTTCGGCTCGTGTTGCAGTATTATTCTCAATCATACTTTCTAGCATCTGAGTCGCGACAATTACAGATTTTGAAAATTGAGAACATTTTTTTATTAAACTTAATTGTACTTTTGGTACTTCACTATGCCCGATATCAATAGCTAAATCACCACGAGCGATCATAATTGAGTCTGTAGCTTGAATAATTTTTTTTATATTTTTAAGTGCATGTTTATTTTCAATTTTGGATATAATACCCATATCTTTTTTGATTAATTTTCTAGTTTCAAGAATTAATTTTTCATTTTGCAAATATGATAACGCAATCCAATTACAACCAAGTTTAATTGCAGTTTTTATATCTTGTTTATCTTTTAAAGTTAATTTATTAAAAGTCATATCTAAATTAGGAACATGAAAACTTTTATTACTGCTGAGAACACAATTTTGGCTTCGACATTTCGTAGTAATCGAGTTACCTTTTTTACTAATAACAGAAAACAAATACTTTCCGTCATCGATTAAAATCTTACTACCTATTTTTAATTTTTTTAGAATTGCAGGATAAGGAAAATTAATTCTAGAATGGTCACCAAGATTTTTATTATTATCAAATGTAAATATTTGATTAAATTTTATTCTTTGATTTTCATTTTTAATTTTACCTATTCTTAACTTTACACCTTGGAGATCAGCAATAAGGGATAATTTCTTCCCGATTTTTTTCTCTATTTTCCGAATTTTAGAAATAATTCTACTAATTCCAATAGTGTTATGACTAAAGTTAATTCTAAAAGCATCTACACCAAGCTCTACTAGCGTTTTTAACTTATTTTCGCTGTAAATTGCTGGACCTAGAGTAGCTATAATTTTTGCTTTTTTTTCCATTAAGAGATATTTATGTTATAACACCACTTCTCTTAAAAAAAAATATTAAAGAAAAATTAATTTAAATGAGCAACAAAAGAATAGGAATTTTAACGAGCGGAGGGGATTGTGGAGGTTTAAACGCAGCGATTAGATCAATTTTTTATAGAGCAAAAAATAAATATAAGATGGAAGTATATGGAATTAGAGATGGTACAGCTGGCTTAATCAAACGTCCAGTAGATGTTATGCAACTAACTCATAAAACTTTTGGAGGATATTTATTAAGACAAGGAGGAACTTTTTTGGGGTCTACCAATAAAGGTAATCCCTTTAAAATCCCAACAAATGATGGCAAATACGTTGATAAATCAAAAGAAATAATTCAAGGATATCATTCAATGAAACTTGATGGTTTAATAATCATCGGTGGAGACGGAAGTATGCAAATTTTAAAAAAATTAGCTAAAGACGGTGATATGAAAATTGTAGCTATTCCAAAAACAATAGATAACGATGTAGGAGCTACAGAAAGTTCGATAGGCTTTCATACTGCAGTAGATGTTGCAACACAGGCATTAGACAATTTACAATCTACAGCAGCTAGCCATAGAAGATCTATGATACTCGAGGTTATGGGTCGAGATGCCGGACATATAGCTTTAAACGCTGGAATTGCGGGTGGTGCTGATATTATTTTGATACCGGAGATTAAATATTCAATTGATGGAATAATTAATAAATTAAATTCCATGAAAAAAAATGATATTCAACATTCATTAATTATAGTTGCAGAGGCGGTAAAAAAAGAAGATGGTTCTAGAGTAGTTCACAAATATATGGATGGAGAACAAAGACTTGGTGGTATTGGAGATTACATAGCTCAGGAATTAATGAAAAAAACAGATGTTGAATGTAGGGTTACGTCACTTGGCCATGTTCAAAGAGGAGCTCCCCCGACAGCGAGTGATAGAATATTAGCTAGTGCCTTTGGTGTTTATGCTGTAGATTTATTAAATCAAAAAAAATTTGATCGAATGGTTGCATGGAGAGATAGAAGAGTAGTAGATGTTCCTATTGATGAAGGTATTAAAACTTATAAAAATGTTGAAAGAGAAGACTCTTTAGTCGAAACAGCTCTCTCTTTAGGAATTTATATAGGAGACGATATTTAATGAAAGATAAAAAATCAAATTTAATTGCTAATAAACTTGTAAAGGCTTTTCTTGAAAGCAAAATTATAAATCCTATATCCAGTAAATATACAAAAAAACTTACGAATGCTCAAAAATTTAGAAAATTATGTGAGAGTAAAATAAAAAAACCGATTATAGGATTTAAAGCTGGAGGAACTGGTATACCTGTTTTAAAAAAACTTAAAGAAAAAGAGCCTTTCTATGCTTCAGTATATAAGCACAACGTGCTTAAAAATAATAAATCTGTAAAAATTAATAAATATACTTTAGGAATTGAACTCGAAGTTTGCTATCTCCTTAAAAAAAATTTTTTCGATTTTAAAAGCAAGATCTCAAAAAATAATATGAAAAAATTTATAAATTATATTGCTCCCTGCATTGAAGTAGTTGGATACAGACAAAAGAAAAAAGGGATTAAAAGTTTTGGAGACTTATGTTCTGATTTTGGAGCTAATGTAAAATTCATCGTTGGTACAAAAAAGAAATTTAAAAATAATAATGTGAATAACTTAAAAACTAATATTTCTAATTCAAAGATCAAACAATCAGTAAATGGAAATACGAATACTGTTTATATTAATCCTATGAATTCTTTGTTATTTGTTTTAAAAAAGCTCCAGAAAGATAAGATCAAACATGATAAAGATTTTTATGTTTTTACTGGTTCATCAGTAGGAGTTGTTCCAATCCTTAGTAAAGGCATCTATAAAGGCACAATTGAAAAACTGGGATCTGTTAAAACTAAAATTAATTAGATAGTAGGTAACCACCAATTACTAAAATAATAATTCCTGAAACAAATTTAATTTTTTTTATTAATGTTTGTTTTTTTTCACTATGAAATTTTCTTTTTGAGAGGAAATAGATATTTGTTTCAGCTTTATTCCTGAACTTAGGTCTCAATGGAGATGGGATTGATTTATTTTGAATATTTTTAAATTTTTTTGGATTGATTTGTAACATTTCTCTATTAACTCTATTTTACTTAAGTTATCAACAGATTATACTATCCTAGAGTGCGTCAATTATGCAAATGATAATCATTCTCAATATATTGTAAATGATAATCATTATCAATAATGGGGAAAATAAATGAAAAAAATAACAATAATCAGTTATCTATTTTTAATTACATTTGCAGGAAGTCTATTTGCAAATGAAGTTAATATATTTAGCGCAAGGCATTATGACTCTGATGTTCAACTTTATGAAAAATTTACAGCCAAAACTGGAATTCAAGTAAACGTTGTATCAGGAAAGTCAGGTGCTCTGGAAAAAAGGATAATAGAAGAGGGAGCAGATAGCCAAGCAGATCTTTATATTACAGCAGACGCTGGAAGACTAGGTGCTTTTGAAGCTAACCTTCAAGGAGGTCTTACTAGTGCAGCAATTAAATCTGCCGTACCAAGTAACTTTAGAACATCTAAATGGACTGGTATAGCGAAGAGAGCTAGAATTGTATATTTTGCTCCGGAAAGAGTAAGTGGTGCAGAATTAGCTGGTTTAACTTATGAAAGTTTAGCTGATCCGAAATGGAAAGGCAGACTAGTAATTAGGGCTTCAAACAATATTTACAATCAATCACTTGTAGCTTCATTAATTAAAAATAATGGAAAAAGTAAAATAGCTGATTGGTCAAAAGGAATGGTTTCTAATATGGCTAGATCTCCAAAGGGAAATGATAGAGCTCAGATACTTGCCGTTGCAGCAGGAGAGGCAGATATAGCTGTAGCTAATACTTATTACTTAGCACTTATGCTTTCTGGAAAAAAAGGACCAGAACAGCAAGCTGCTGCTAAAAAAGTGAAACCTTTCTTTCCTAATCAAGATGGAAGAGGAACTCATATGAATATTAGCGGTGCAGGTCTTGTAAAAGGAGCACCGAATAAAGCTAATGCAATAAAATTAGTTGAGTTCTTATTAAGTGAGGAAGCTCAAAATCATATTGTAAATAATACATTTGAGTATCCAATGATAAAAGGTGTGTCTCCACATCCACTTGTTGTAAATATGGGATTAGATTTTAAACAAGATCTTAAAACAAAAGTTGTCAATTACGGAAAAAGACAAGCAGATGCTTTAGAAGTAATGACAGCAGCAGGTTGGAAGTAGTTGTTAATTAAATGCGGCGAACAATAAAAAAAGAAATTAACTTGAATAAGTTAAAATCGGGTTGTTCGCCTTGTATGTCAGAGGCTAAAAAAATGGAGCAGAAAATCTCGAATAGAAAGATTTCTGAAATTAAAATTGAAGAAGTAAAAACAATCGTATCTTCAATTTTTAAAAAAGATTAAAAGTATATTATAATGACAAAGTATAATATATGGTTTTTTGGTTCATTGATGGTAGCCTCTATAGTAGCTATGCCTATTATTACGGTTTTCTTAAGTTTTTTTACTGAGACAAGTGACTATTTTTACTTATTAAAAGATACATTTTTATTCGAGTATATTTTTAACTCTATAACAATCTTATTTTTCGTTATATTTTTTACATTCATTCTAGGAATTTTTTCAGCATATTTTGTATCTTTTTATGATTTTCCATTATCGAACTTTTTTAGTTGGGCGTTAATTTTATCATTTGCAGTCCCTGGGTACATTTTCGCATTTTCAATAATTGCTTTTTTTGAAAATTACGGTACAGCCTTTTCATTATTAACATTTCTTTTTGGTGAAAATAATTACAATTCAATCATTCCTAAAATAGATGGATTAATTGGAGCTATTTTATCTATATCTTTTTCTTTGTTTCCTTACGTTTACGTATTAACGAGAGCATCATTTTATTATCAATCAAATAATTATATTGAAGTTGGAAAAAACCTAGGCCTATCATCTAATGAAACTTTTTTTAGGATAGTCTTACCATCTGCAAGACCAGCAATTATCGCTGGTTTAGCTTTAGTATCAATGGAGTGTTTATCGGACTTTGGTACTGTATCATTTTTTAGTGTTAATACACTGACTACTGGAATTTATAATTCTTGGTTATCCTTTGATGACTTAAATACCGCTAATCAGATATCTTTTATATTATTAATCTTTATTCTTTTGCTTTTTTCGGTAGAAATTTATTCAAGAAAAGAAGCAAGGTATCATCAACCAGGTAGAGGATTTAAGCCAATTACTAAAATCAAATTAACTGGAAGAAAGTCTATATTCCCAGTTTTAATTTGTTCATTGATTTTTCTGTTGAGTTTCATTTTTCCAGTTTCCCAGATGATTTATTGGACTGTAAAGTTTCCTAAATATATTCAAGACATAGATATATTTAAAATAAACTTAAATACTTTAACTTTAGTCCTGTTAGCTAGCGCTTTTATTGTATCTATCTCTTTATTTATTAATTATGGTAGCAGAATATCAAAAAGCAAAATTCTAAATTACATTACAACTTTTTCTATCTCTGGTTATGCGATACCAGGGGTTATTTTAGCAGTTGCATTCATTACATTTTTTTCAAATTTAAGTGATTTTTTTACAAATAATTTTGATTTTAAAAGTTCAAAAGGTTTATTTATTGGATCTATTTTTGGATTATTATTAGCATATTTTATAAGATTTTTTTCATTATCTTTTAATGGAATAAAATCAAGTTACGAAAAAATTAATAATTCTATTGATGAAAGTGCCTATCTTCTTGGTTACTCTAAGATTAATACATTTTTGAAAATTCATATTCCTTATTTAAGCACAAATATAATTTTGATAGTTTTATTGATTTCTCTAGAGGTAATTAAAGAATTACCCATGACAATGATTTTAAGACCTTTTAATTTCGAAACATTTGCCACTCAAGCTTATATATATGCGTCCCAAGATTTACTTGAAGCCGCTGCATTACCATCTCTTTTTTTAATATTTTGGTCTACAATTTTGATACTTCTATCATCTAGATATATACTTTCAAAAAAAAATTAATATAATCACCTTAATGACCAATAATTTTTTTGAGATTCAAAATGGTAATTTTACTGCGAGTGACAAAAATAAAGTAAATAACGTTAATCTAATCATAGAAAAACAGGGAGAGATTATTTCTTTGTTGGGTCCTTCTGGAATAGGCAAAACCACTATACTTAGAACGATTGCCGGTTTACAAAAACTTAGTGAGGGTAAGATTAAACTTAGAGATAAAATTTTAGCCTCTGACAAAATTCATATTGAGCCAGAAAAAAGAAATGTAGCTCTCTCTTTTCAAGATAATTCTCTTTTCCCTAATTATAAAATAATTGACAATATAAACTTTGGGGAAAAAAGATCTAATGGCTTTGGTTCAAGTGTAGATGTAAAAGAAATAATTAGATTATTAAGAATTGAACCCATATTAGAAAAATACCCTCATCAAATAAGCGCCGGTGAGGCTCAACGAGTTTCATTAGCTAGATCGTTAATGTCTAAACCTGATCTGCTATTGTTGGACGAACCGTTCTCAAATATAGATCAAAGCTTAAAGGAGGAAATTCAAGTATCAGTAAAAAAGCTTTTAAAAAGAATAAATTTAACAACTATAATTGTAACACATGACTCATATGAAGCTTTTTCAATGGCTGATAAATGTGGAATTATTCTAGATCAAGAATTAAAGCAGTACGATATCCCTTATAATGTGCATCATGAACCTAACTCAATTGATGTTGCTAATTTTTTAAATAAGGGAATTTTTATCGATGTTCAGGTTGTAGATAGTGAATGTGCAGTACATAGATTAAAACACGATGAACTTGGAGAAATTAGAGGAAAATTATCAAATAATTTTCCATCTGGAGCAAAGGTTAAATTACTTTTACAGCCTGAGGATTTGATACACGATGATCAAAGTAAACTAAAATTAGAAGTAGTAGATAGAAAATTTAGAGGTACAAATTTTATTTATACTTTAAAGACTAAAAAAGGTGAGCATTTACCTGTATTTGTTCACTCTCATCATATTCATCAACATGAGAAGTCGGAACAATTTGGTGTTAAGTCTCCGATTTATATTGACCATTTAGTATGTTTTTAAGTAAATATAACGGTTCAGCGCCCTTAGCTCAGCTGGATAGAGCATCGGTTTTCTAAACCGAGGGTCGTAGGTTCGAATCCTTCAGGGCGCGCCAATCAATACTATGATTAAAAACATTCTTATTACTGGAGGGGCTGGTTACATAGGCTCTCATGTTTCAGAAGTTTTAATCAAAAATAAAAAAAAAATTTTTATAACAGACAATTTGTCTACCGGTTATAGAAGACTTATTAATAAAAAAGCTAAATTCTTTAAGGTAGACATTCTTAAAAGTAAAAAAATTAGGGAAATAATTATAAAAAACAAAATAGATTCTGTCATACATTTAGCTGCTAATTTAATAATTGGAGAAGGTGAAAAATACCCGAAAAAATATTTCAAAAACAACGTTCTAGGAACTAAAAATTTACTAGAATCATGTAAGAATACAGGAATAAAAAACTTAGTTTTTTCCTCAACGGCGGCTGTTTACAAAGATGGTCAATATAAAGTACATGAAAATTCTGTTATTAAGCCAAAAAGTGTTTACGGAAAAACAAAAATTAAAGCTGAAAAAATTATTAAACAATTTTGTAAAAGAAATAAAATTAATTACTGTATTCTCAGATATTTCAACATTGCGGGATCAAGCCCTTCTGGAAAAATTGGATTAATAAATAAAAGTGACCATTTATTCAAAAATTTTTCTAGAGAAATTATCAAAAAAAGACCCATTCTTAAAATTTACGGAGGTAATTATGACACAAAAGATGGATCTTGTATAAGAGACTTTATTCACGTTTCTGATATCGCAGAAATTCATTACAAAGTTTTGGAAAAGATAAATAATTTGAACAATTCTAAAATACTAAATTGTGGTTATAACAAAGGCATTTCAGTTCTAGAAGTTGCAAAAGCATTTAAAAAACAAACTTCTAAAAAGGTAGAAATTTTAGTTTTAAAAAGGAGAAAAGGTGATCTAGTAAAAATTATTGCCGCGAATAATAAGTTGAAGAAGTTTATTAAATGGAAACCAAAATTTAATAACCTAAATACAATAGTCAAAAGCTGCATAAGTTGGGAAAAAAGACAATAATGTCAACCAGTCTACAAAACTCTTTTAGTGAATTTTGTAATAAAAATAAATTCGAGATTAATAAAAAACAAATAGAAATATTAACCAGTCTAGAAAAATTCATTTTTCCAAGGAATAAATTATTTAATTTTTTTTCAAAAAAAGAAGACCCTAGTTGCTTCTATCTTTATGGAAATGTTGGAGTTGGTAAAACTATGATAGCTAATTTTGTATACGACCAAATAAATATTAAAAAAACTAAATTTCATTTTAATGAATTCATGATTAATTTTCATGATTTTAGACATAAAAAAAAAGATGATAATTCAATTACAAAATTTGTAAAAAATCTCAAACGAAAATTCGATTTTTTATATTTAGATGAATTTCAAGTGACAAATATTGTCGATGCTATGATTTTAGGCAAATTATTTGAAAATATTTTTTTAAATAATATAAAAATTCTTATTACTACAAATATTAGTTTAATCAATTTATATAAAGACGGCTTACAAAGGGAGCAATTTATCCCTTTTATCAGTCTAATCGAAAAAAAATCAATACAAAAAGAATTGTTTTTAGAAGATGATTACAGGACTCAAAATCAGGTCAATAATCAGAGAATTTTTCACCCTTTAAATGAAAAAACTTTATTTAAAATTAATCAAAAATTTAGAATATTTACAAAAAATTTAAAAAAAGAGGAAAAAACAATTAATACTAAAGGAAGAGTTTTTAAAATAAATAATTATTATGGAGGTTTGGCCAGATTTAGTTTCAAAGAATTATGTGACCAAAACTTAGGAGCCGAAGATTACCTTAATATATCTCAGATTTGCGATCATATCTTTATTGAGGAGGTGCCAGTATTTAATGAATATAATTCTAATCAACAATTAAGATTTATTACATTAATAGATATTCTCTACGAAAAAAAAATAAACCTAACTCTCTCAATGGAAAGAGATCTAAATAATATTGGAACTTCAAAAAAACATTCAGAAACTTTTAAAAGAACAACGAGCAGACTCCACGAAATGACTGCATCAAAATTATCTTAAATTTTGGTTGTAAATACACATATTTAGTTATAAATAATAATTGCAAATCTATATATTGACCACCATAAAATTGAAGTAGGAATAAAATAAAATTATATTAAATCGTTTTGAATTCTTAATTCAAAAATATTGTTAACAATAAAAAAAGGAAATCTTAAATGATTAAATCTATTAAAACTTGGATTTTAGTTGGATTTGCTTCTTTGCTATTAGTTGCTTGCGGCCAAGGCGGAGGCGGATCAGGTTCTAAAAAATCCAAAACACTAGACAATACTAAGAAAGCTGGATTTGTGAAATGTGGAGTTTCACAAGGTCTACCTGGTTTCTCTAATGCAGATGCATCTGGAAACTGGTCAGGTATTGATGTGGATGTATGTAGAGCTGTTGCAGCGGCTGTATTAGGTGATGCTGATAAAGTAAAATATACTCCATTGAGTGCTAAAGAAAGA
Organism: uncultured Pelagibacteraceae bacterium; assembly: GCA_902535255.1. Taxonomy (GTDB): domain Bacteria; phylum Pseudomonadota; class Alphaproteobacteria; order Pelagibacterales; family Pelagibacteraceae; genus Pelagilacustribacter. The sequence continues at coordinate 7,099 of CACASQ010000006.1, read as the reverse complement.
TTTACGGCATTAACATCAGGTGAAATCGATGTACTTGCACGTAACACTACTTGGACATTATCAAGAGATGCTGACATTGGTTTAACTTTTGTTGGTGTAAACTTTTATGATGGTCAAGGTTTCATGGTAAGAAAAAATTCTGGAATTAATTCTGTGAATGATTTCAAAAACGGTATTTCTGCTTGTACAAACACAGGTACAACTACCGAGCTTAACATGAGAGACTTCTTTAATTCTAAAAACATAAGTTACGAACCAATCGCTTTTGAAAAAGCGGATGAAGTAGTACAAGCTTATGATGCTGGAAGATGTGATACTTACACAACTGATAAATCTGGTTTAGCGGCACAAAGAACTAAAATGTCAAATCCAGATGAACATAAAGTATTACCTGAAACGATTTCTAAAGAACCATTAGGTCCTGTTGTAAGACAAGGGGATGCAGTATGGGAAGATATCGTAAGATGGTCTCTTAATACTATGATCGAAGCAGAAGAGTATGGTGTTAATTCATCAAATGCTTCTAGCCTAAAAGACTCTGATAACCCAGCTATAAAAAGATTAGTTGGTGCCGAAGGAGAATTAGGTGCTGCTTTTGGTCTAGATAATGACTGGAGCTTAAGAATTATTGAGCAAGTTGGTAACTATGGTGAAAGCTATAAGAAACATATAGCTGATACTGGAATTTTACCTAATAGAGGTCCTAATCAATTATGGACAAAAGGTGGAATTCTTTACGTACCACCAGCAAGATAATTGCTAATAAAATTAAAAAGGGCTGGATTTATCTGGCCCTTTTTTTTACTCTCAAAATAATGATTTTTAAAAAATTCAACATTGAAAACAAAAAAGCAAGAGACTTAATTCCTCAAGCAATTACTGTTTTAGCTTTACTTTCTATAATTATCTATTTTGCCACTAATGCTCAAATTAACATGGGCAACCGAGGAATATCTTTTGGATTCGGTTTTTTAAATCAAGAAGCATCATTTGATATTACATTCTCAATGATTGAATATGATGGCTCACATTCATACGGGAGAGCGTTTTTAGTAGGTTTGTTAAATACAATTTTAGTTTCAGCTATAGGAATATTTTTTGCAACAATTATGGGAGTAATAGTTGGTATATCTAGACTATCAGATAACTACTTAATTGCTAAAGTTGCAGAGTGGTATGTAGAAATTTTTAGAAACATTCCTTTAATTCTACAAATATTTTTCTGGTACTTTGCAGCGCTAAGAGCATTACCTTTACCTGAAAATGGTATAAGTTTTTATGATATTTCATTTTTAACAATTAAAGGTTGGTATGTTCCAAAATTTATATGGACAAATTTTAATGTTTTTCTTTTATCGGTAATAGCAGCGTTTATAGCAATTTATTTTATAAATTCTTATGCAACTAAACAAAGAGAACAATTTGGAAAACAAATACCAGTAACTACCATTTCTTTAGCATCATTAATATTAATACCTTTAATTACATTTCTTTTTCTTGGAGTAACCCTTACATTTGAATACCCTGTTCTAAAACAACTTTCTCCAACAGTCTTCACTTATGCGGGTGGTGTTAGCATTATTCCAGAGTTAATTGCATTAGCTTTAGCTTTGTCAATGTACACAGCAACATTTATTGCTGAAAATGTAAGAGCTGGAATTTTGGGAGTTAGTAAAGGTCAAAAAGAAGCCGCAGCAAGCATAGGATTAAATAAAAATCAAATTTTAAAACTCGTAGTGATGCCCCAAGCATTGAGAATAATTATTCCACCAACTACAAATCAGTATTTAAATTTAACAAAGAATTCTTCATTAGCGGCCGCTATTGCTTATCCGGATATAGTATTAGTTTTTGCGGGAACTGCTTTAATGCAAACGGGTAGGGCAATTGAAATAATTTCTATAACGATGCTTACATACCTAACTTTAAGTATCTCAATTTCAATCTTTATGAATTGGTACAATAAAAAAATGGCAATAAAGGAAAAATAATGAATTTAATTGCAAAACCTTCTAAAGAGAATCTTAAAACTTATGCTCCAATAGGTTTGTTTCTTGTCTCTTTAAGTATTTTAGATGTATTTATTAATGCATTCTTTAATTTTAATTTAATGGCATTTTTGCCATCGCAATTAAGCTATTTTTTACCATTAATATTAGGTTTTATTGGTTTTTACCTTATCAGAATTGAATTTAGTGGTGTTCGTTTCTTAGATATTTTAAATAAAAATATAAATTCGAATAATTTTAATGCTTTATTAACGCTTTTCACAATTTTTATTATTATAAAGTCAATTCCTCCAATGTTGGACTGGTTTATTCTAGAGGCAAATTTTTTAGGTAACTCAAAAGATGATTGCACAGGTGATGGTGCTTGTTGGGTTTTTATAAAAGTTTGGTTCAACAGATTCATGTATGGTCTTTATCCTGACGCAGAGCAATGGAGAATAAATACAGCTTTTTTAATCTTGTTTGCTATTGTAGGAGTTTCATTTTTCGTATCTGAAAAACTTAAAAAATATTTTGTCTTATTCTTAGTTTTTGTTTTCCCGTTCTTAGGAATTAAACTTATTTCAGGTGGGAGTTTTGGACTTGAGTATGTTGAAAGTGCGGCTTGGGGAGGTCTTTCGTTAACTTTCATTATTTCTGCTTTTGCTATACTTTTTTGTTTTCCAATTGGTGTAATTTTAGCTCTTGGAAGAAGATCCTCATTACCTGCAATAAGATATATTTCTATTGGTTTTATCGAACTTTGGAGGGGAGTTCCTCTAATTACAGTTTTATTTATGTCAGCTGTAATGTTTCCTATGTTTTTGCCAGACGGAACTTTTATTGATAAATTAATTAGAGTTTTGATAGCAATCACATTATTTGAAGCTGCTTACATGGCGGAGGTTGTTAGAGGTGGATTACAAGCTTTACCAAAAGGTCAATATGAAGCCGCAAAGTCTTTAGGTATGGGCTATTGGAGAATGAACGCACTAATAATATTACCTCAGGCGCTTAAACTAGTGATACCTGGAATAGCAAATACTCTTCTAGCTTTAGTAAAAGATACACCATTAATTTTCGTTGTAGGGTTGATGGAATTAGCAGGTATGATAGGCTTAGCAAAAACAAATCCAAAATGGCTGGGTATGGCAATGGAGGGATATGTTTTTGCAGGTTTAGTTTTCTGGGTAATATGTTATGCAATGAGTAGATATAGTCAAAATTTAGAAAAAAATTAAGTACCGAAAGATAATTATGGGAAAAATAATAGAGTTAAAAAAAGTAAATAAATGGTTTGATAAATTTCAGGTGCTAAAAGATATTGATCTTGAAGTTGCCCCACAGGAAAAAATAGTTATATGTGGTCCATCAGGATCAGGAAAATCTACTTTAATTCGATGCATAAATAGATTAGAGGAACATCAACAAGGTAATATAGTCGTTGATGGCACTGAACTAGCCGAGAACACTAAAAATATTGAAAAAATAAGAGCTGAAGTTGGGATGGTTTTTCAGCAATTTAATTTATTTCCTCATCTCTCAATTTTAGATAACTGTACTTTGGCACCTATTTGGGTAAAAAAATTACCTAAAAAAGAAGCTGAAGAAGTAGCCATGAAAAATTTAACGAGAGTTCAAATAGATGATCAAGCTTTAAAATTTCCCGGTCAACTTTCAGGAGGTCAACAACAAAGAGCAGCGATAGCAAGAGCACTTTGTATGGAGCCAAAAATAATGTTATTTGATGAACCAACTTCTGCATTAGATCCCGAAATGATAAAAGAGGTTTTAGATGTGATGGTCGATTTAGCAAAAGGAGGAATGACCATGATAGTAGTAACTCACGAAATGGGATTTGCTAAGGAAGTTGCAGACTATATGATTTTCATGGACGAGGGAAAAATAGTTGAAAGAGCAAAAACTAAAGAGTTTTTTGAAAATCCAAAATCAGATCGAACTAAGCTTTTTTTAAGTCAAATATTATAACCATTTTGGTATTGGCAAATTTTTACTTTTTAAAAATTCTTTATTAAAAATTTTACTAGCGTATCTTTTTCCATGATCACAAAGTATAGTAACTATAGTTTTTCCAGGACCCATTTTTTGAGCAAGTTTAATGGCTCCAGCAATATTAATACCAGAAGATCCACCTAGTACAATTTTTTGCTTTTCGATTAAATCATATACTATATTTAAAGCCTCAGAATCATCTGTTTGAAAAGCTTCATCAATTAATGCTTTTTCAAAATTTTTAGTAATTCTTGCGGTACCAATACCTTCTGTTATTGAGTTTCCCGAGCTTTCTAATTTATTATTCTTAATATGAGAGAATAGCGAAGAACCCATCGGATCGGATAGAGCAATCTTTATATTTTTGTTCTTATTTTTTAACCCTATAGATACACCAGCTAAGGTTCCACCTGTTCCTACCGCACAAGTAAATCCATCGATCGTACCAGCGGTTTGGTTCCAAATTTCTTCTGCAGTAGTTTTAATATGAGCATCTGTATTGATTACATTATCAAACTGATTAGCCCAGTATACTCCGTTCTTAGTTTTTTTATTTAATTCATCAGCGATCAGTTTTGATTGCTTAATGTAATTTTTCGGATTAGAATATGGAACAGCGTCAACCTCAATTAATTCAGCTCCTAATTTTTTAAGTGTTTCTTTTTTTTCGATTGATTGCGTATTCGGAATTACTATTTTTAGTTTAAGGTCATATTCTTTACAAACTACAGCTAAACCTATTCCAGTATTCCCAGCTGTCCCTTCTACGATCGTTCCACCTTTAGATATAAGTTTTCTTTTTATAGCATCTTGGACTATAAATAATGCTGCTCTATCTTTTACAGACTCTCCTGGATTGAAATATTCAGCTTTTCCATAAATATTACAACCAGTCAATTCTGAGGCTTGTTTTAATCTAATTAATGGTGTATTTCCAATTTGCGATATAACGATATTACTATCCATATCATTAAATATATGAAAAAAATTTTACTTTCAATCGGTATAATATTGATTTTTTCATCCTCTATTAATGCTCATGTAGACCATTATTCAAAGTATAATTATTTAGAGTATGAATTGTACAGAAACGATAATTTAATTGGTTTTCATAAATATAAATTTAAGAAAAATGGAGACACCTTAATAATTGACAATCAAGTAAGTTTTAAAATTAAAAAATTGGGTATTGAATTGTATAAATATAATGCAGAAGGAGTGGAAAAATACGTTAATAGTAAATTTACGGGGTTTAATTCAAAAACAAATCAGAATAAAAAAGAGAAATATGTTAATATCTCGATTGATCCTAAGGATAATAATCTAATAATTGACGGATCTTCATACAAAGGTAAAGCCGACAAAGAAATGATAATCGGAACGTGGTGGAATCATGAAATTGTAAAAAAAAAAGCCCAAATAAGCGCTGTCTCTGGAAGAATAATCGAACAAAAAGTAAAATTTATTGGCAAAGAAGATGTTAAAATCGGAGATAAAATCTACAAAACATTAAGATTTAATTTTAGCTCCTCTGATCCAAGTTTATCTAAAGATAAAAAACTGAATACAGATATCTGGTATGAAGAAGATACCTATCTTTGGGTGAAAGCAGCTTTTGATAAAACAGGTTATTGGGAGTACAGACTAAAAAAAGCAGAATAGTTTTTATTTTGCACTTCATTTTTAAGCCTAAGTCAATAGTAAAAAACACTTTTTTTGGCTTTTTAAACCCCTTAAAAAAAAAAATTATATCTATTGCCAAATTGACCATTTTGAGGTTTTATAATTAAAAATTTAGGGAGTTCTATGGAAGAAAATTTCAACGTCCATTTAGGTAAAAAATTAAGAATGAGAAGACTATCACTAGGCCTAACGCAAACTAAAGTCGCCCAAGCTATTAACGTTACATTTCAACAAATTCAAAAATATGAAAAGGGAACTAATGGTGTTAGTTCAAATAGATTGATGCAATTATCTCAATTTTTAAAAGTGCCTATAATATATTTTTTTGAAGATTATAAAGAATTTAAAGACATAAACTCAAACCAAGAAAGTAATGAAGATTTAAATTATTCTTTTTTAAGCAGAACTTTTTCTTCATTATCAAGCGATCAAAAAAATAAAATTTTACAAATCTTAAGCAACACATCTAAATTTGAAAAAATTGGCTAATTGGCTCCTCGGGCAGGACTCGAACCTGCGACCAATTGATTAACAGTCAACTGCTCTACCAACTGAGCTACCGAGGAATAAAAGCGAACATACTTTTTTTAATAAAATAAAACAACTAAATTTTTTGGAGGCCACGCCCAGAATCGAACTGGGATAAAAGGATTTGCAATCCTCTGCGTAACCATTCCGCCACGTGGCCACTCCTTCAGACAAAATCATGATGGGAGTCATGTTTTTAATCTATTTTTGTTATTATCGAATAAATATAACTTATTTTTTGGTAAGTAAATTGTAATATTTTTTTCATTTATATTTTTACTGGATTTTATTCTGATTTCTGTATTATTTAAGTGAGTGTATATGATTTTTTCGGAACCTAAGTTTTCGACAAGATCCACACTTATATCAATTGATATTTCACTATTTTTTTCTAATGAGATATCCTCCGGTCTTATACCTATATAAAACTCTTTATCAAAATGAGAGTTTTCAAATTTAATTTCTTTCTCAAGTAATTTAAAAGTATTTTTATTTATAATATCTTGAACTTGGATCTTTAAGATGTTCATTTTAGGGTTTCCTATAAATTCAGCTACAAAAATATTTGATGGATTATTGTAGATTTCCTCTGGGCTTCCAAACTGCTCAATTTTTCCATTATTCATAATTACAATTCTATCGGCTAAAGTCATAGCTTCAATTTGGTCGTGAGTTACATAAACGATATTACTTTTTAACTTTTTATGTAATTTTGAAATTTCAACTCTCATTTCCGATCTTAAAGCTGCATCGAGGTTTGAAAGGGGTTCATCAAACAAAAATAATTTAGGATTTCTTGTGATTGCCCTGCCAATAGCAACTCTTTGTCTTTGTCCGCCTGATAATTCCTTTGGTCTTCGTTCTAAAAGTTCTTCAATTTTTAATAT
>CACASQ010000005.1 GCA_902535255.1 uncultured Pelagibacteraceae bacterium | reverse complement strand
CTAATTACAAGTTGGCTTATGAGAATGAGTTCGGCTCAATAGCAAAAGTTAAAATTTAATTATATTTTAAACATAAAAGGGGGCGTTTTTACGCCCCCTTTTTTTTATGGAAATAATAAAAAAATTAGCATAGTTTAAAAATTCATGAGGGGATTTATTCATTTTGCAGATACCTTAAGTACTTCCGTGGGGAAGGCATTTTCATGGTGTATTGTAATTTTAATGGGAGGAACTTGTTATGAAGTTGTTATGGCATATGCTTTCAATGCTCCTACCTTATGGAATTTTGATTTTAGTTTACAAATGTATGGCGCAATTTTTATGATGGCAGGCGCATACACTTTATCTACTGAAGCTCACGTCAGAGGCGATGTAATTTACAGACTTTTTAAACCAAGAACACAAGGTTATATTGATTTAGTTTTATATTTTATTTTTTTCTTCCCTGGTGTACTTGCGTTAGCGTTTTATGGTTATGAATATGCTTCACTTGCATGGAAGATAAAAGAGACAAGCTGGAACAGTCCAGCGCAAATTCAAATTTATATGGCTAAATCTTTAATACCAGCTGCCGGAATTTTATTAGTTATCCAAGGTTTAAGCGAAGTTTGTAGATCAATTATTTGTATTCAAACCGGTCACTGGCCTGCTCGAATGGTAGTAGCTGAAGAGACAGAAAAAATGTTAATGCGAACTTCACAAGACGAGGATCAAAAAGATGTTATTTAGTTTAACTAATCCCGAAATAGCAATTTTAATGATGTCAATTTTCTTATTTGCTGTACTGCTAGGTTTTCCTATTGCATTTACATTAATGGCGATGGGAGTTGGATTCGGCTATTACGCTTACTTCGATCCTACAAGAATGGAACATTTATTTGATAATAGGATTTTTCAATTATTTGTTCAGAATACTTATACAGTGATGGACAACACTGTTTTAACCGCCGTCCCACTCTTTTTATTTATGGGCTACTTAGTTGAGAGAGCCGGAATAGTTTCTAGATTGTTCTTTGCAATAAGACTAGCTTCTCACAGACTCCCTGCTTCTATGGCTGTTGCCGCGCTTGTAACTTGTGCTTTATTTTCAACAGCGACAGGAATTATCGGTGCTGTTGTTACACTAATGGGATTACTTGCATGGCCTGCAATGATAAGGGCAGGATATGATAAAAAATTTGCTTCAGGAGTAATTTGTTCTGGTGGATGTTTAGGAATTTTGATTCCTCCAAGTATCATGTTAATTGTTTACTCAGTTATTGCTCAGCTTTCACCTTTAAGATTGTTTGCAGCAGCAATTTTCCCAGGATTATTATTAGCTGGTCTTTATATAATGTACGCAGTTACACTTGCTTATTTTAATCCATCAATAGCGCCTAAACCTCCAAAAGAGGATATTCCGCCAAGATCTGAAATTATAAAAGAGGTTATGGTTTCGTTCTTACCACTTTTCTCATTAATAATATTAGTATTAGGAACTATTTTAGGAGGACTTGCAACACCTGCAGAGGCTGCAGCAGTTGGAGCCTTTGGTGCCTTAGTGCTTTCTTATTTTTATAAGACTTTAAAATGGAAAAATTTTAAAGAATCTGTATTTCTAACTGCAAAGACAACTGCAATGATAATGTGGTTATTCATTGGCTCTTGGACTTTCGCATCTGTTTTTTCTTACTTAGGTGGTCATGAAGTTTTTGAGCATTTCTTCAAATCAATGAATTTACAACCATGGCAATTCTTAGTAATCACACAAATAATTATTTTCTTATTAGGTTGGCCACTGGAGTGGACGGAAATTTTAATTATATTTGTTCCAATATTTTTACCTTTAGTAGCTTTCTTCGAGGTAAATCCTTATTTTTTTGCAATGCTTATCGCTTTGAATTTACAAACTTCATTTTTAACACCACCGATGGCAATGTCCGCCTACTATTTAAAAGGTGTCCAAGCTAAAAATGTAGAGTTAATGGAAATATTTAGAGGCATTATGCCTTTCCTTGGTATTGTTATATTTGCCATGTTTTTAATGTATCTATTTCCAGGAATAGCTCTTTGGTTACCAGACACATTATTCGCTAATTAACAATTTAAATGATAGACGTTACATCTTTAAGTGCATACGATTTATCACAAAAACTTCATTCCGGTGAAATTTCTTCTTTAGATCTTTGCAAAGCTTATTTAGATAGAATTAAAAAATTTGAAAAAGATGTCCAGGCTTGGCAATTTTTAGACAAAAAACTTTTATTAGAAAAAGCTGAAGAAGCTGACACTTATAGAAAATCTGGAAAACCTTTAGGGTCACTTCACGGGATACCAGTTGCCATTAAAGATATTATAGGAACGTATGACATGCCTACCGAATGTGGGACAGTTTTTAGAAAAAAAATGTCCAATTCACAAGATTCTGAAATTGTAAACTTATTAAAAAATTCAGGAGCAATCATAATGGGTAAAACTGTAACTTGCGAACTTGCATATATACATCCATCTAAAACAAAAAATCCTCATGATTATTCAAGAACACCAGGAGGATCATCAAGCGGCTCAGCAGCTGTAGTTGCGTCACATATGGCACCTTTGTCAGTTGGCTCTCAAACAGGTGGATCAGTAATTAGGCCAGCATCATATTGTGGAGTAGTTGGATATAAACCCTCGTATGGATTAATTTCCAGAAACGGTGTTTTAAAAGTTTCAGATAAACTAGATACAATGGGAGTATTTGGTAAAAGTGTAAAAGATATTGCATTATTAGCTAAATCACTAATTAGAAAAGATTTACATGACCCTTCGACAATTTATTTCGCTGCTGATAACATGATTCAGGAATGTGAGAAAGGACCAGTTTTTGATCCAAAGTTTATCTTTTATAAAACGAAAAATTGGAAAAATATAAATAAAAAATCACAGCAAGCTTTTGAATTTCTAATTAAAAACTTCAAAAAAAACATAGAGATTTTTGATACACCGTCATACTTTGACGATATACCAAAGTATCATCAAATCATTCATGAAGTTGATATGGCAAATAATTTTCAAGTTTATTATAAAAAAGATAAAACTAAACTTTCAAAAGAAATGAGAGAAGCTATCTCTAGGGGGTTAAAATATTCAGCAAAAGAATATGGTGATGCTTCAGATTTTATGAAACAAAGTTATGAGTCTTATAAAGAAGTTTTTGAAGATTATCACGGAATTATTACTCCATCATCAAGTGGAGTTGCTGACAAAGGATTAAAATCTACTGGAAGTGCGGACTTCCAAAAAATCTGGACTTATCTTGGTTTGCCCACAATTTCATTACCTTTACTTACAGGTGAAAATGACTTACCATTAGGTGTTCAGTTAGTTGGTGATAAACTTGATGATTTAAGATTTTTAGGTACAGCTAACTGGCTTGAAAAAAATTGTAGAGATGAAGGATAAAATTACAATAATAATTGGCGTTGGTCTCTGTACCCTTTTTTTAATTGGTTTAGCCACAACATTAACTAGATCAATGATGATAGGATTTTTTGATGTGCTTCCTGTTTACATTTTAATGGGTATGGTAATTGTAATGATGTTCTATGAAGCCTTCATTGACAAAAAATAATCCTTACGCTCCTTATTTACTTTTGTTAATCCAGCCAATTTTTATGGCTACGAATACTATTGTTGCAAGAGGAGGTGTGGAGTCTGTGCCGCCTATTTCTTTGGCGTTTTGGCGATGGTTTACAGTATTCATAATATTATTTCCCTTTTTTTTTAATGAAATTTTAAAATCCAAAAAAGAGTTTAATAAAGAGTTTTTTAAACTGTTTTTCTTAGGTTCAATGGGTTGTGGTATATGTGGGGCTTTTCCAAATCTTGCAGGTATGACAACAACAATGGCAAATATTGGTATTATCTATACATCTTCACCAGTAATTATAATCTTTTTATCAATTTTATTTTTTAAAGAAAAAATTAATTTTTTTAGGATACTGGGCTTATTAATTTGTATTGCAGGTGTTTTTACAATTATATCTAAAGGCAATTTAGATTTTTTAATCAACTTAAATTTTACTATAGGTGACTTATGGGTTCTAGGTGCAGCATTAGGCTGGGCTCTGTACTCAATATATTTGTTAAATTGGAAATCAAAATTTAGTTTAATGGCTCGATTCACTTTAATTGCAATGTTTGGATTTATATCGCTTTTCCCATTTTTTCTTTTAGAAAATATTTACTTTGCTAAGACAAACTACAATCAGACATTTTTGTTCTGGATAATATTCGCCGCTATTTCTCCTAGTATTATTGCTTTCTCATTATATACACGGTTACAAAAATATGTTGGTGCATCATTTGCGGGGTTTACTTTATATTTATTTGCAGTTTATGGATCTATATTTGGAATTATAATTTTTGAAGAACCACTTCTTAGTTTTCATTACTTAGGTGGCTTACTGGTCTTTACTGGAGTTTATTTTGCTAGGAAAAAAACATGAAGTATCTTTATTTAGCTTTTTCATCAATTATATTAGCTTACATCATAATTGTACTTTTTACTTATTTGTACCAAAGAAAATTACTTTATCACCCAAGTGAAAACAACTACATGGGAGACGAGATCCAATTTGAATATAAAGAAGTTTTTATTGAAGTTGATAAAGATATAAAACTTAAATCATGGTTTTTGGAAAAAGACTTAAAAAAAGATAAAACAATTTTATACTTTCATGGCAATGCAGGCGATCTAACTAATAGGGTTCATAAGCTTAATGAATTAAATAAATTTAATGTAAATATTCTTATTATTTCGTGGAGAGGATTTAGTGGTAACCCGGGAAAACCAAAAGAGGAAAATTTATATAATGACGCTAGAAAATCAGTCTTGTGGCTCAACGAGGCTGGAGTTAAAAATAAAAACATAATTTTATATGGCGAGTCACTCGGAACAGGTGTAGCTACAGAGTTGGGTCAGGATAACACTTTTGCAGGAATTATTTTAGAGTCACCTTTTACTTCGATTGCTGATGCAGCAAAAATATATTATCCTTATTTACCAATCGATTTATTAATAAAAGATAGATACGATTCTTCAAAAAAGATTAAAAATATTAATACTCCTATTTTAATCATGCATGGCAAGAAAGATGATGTTGTCCCTTTCAAAATGGGCGTAGAATTATTTGATAAGGCTAATCAACCAAAATTTAGTTACTTTTCCGAAAACGACGACCATATGATGGAATTTAATGATCAATTAATGAATTCTTTAAGAAAGTTTTTAGGCTTCAATACCTAACAAAGCCTTTGAAAAATATTCAGCATTAAAGGGTTGCAAGTCATCTTCTTTTTCACCCATTCCAATTGCAACTATAGGTAAATTATATTTTTTGCAAATTGCTAAAACTACCCCGCCTTTTGCAGTACTATCAAGTTTTGTAATTATAAGACCTGTAAGATTATGTATTTTACTAAATTCTTCAACTTGATTTAATGCATTTTGACCAGTAGTTGCATCAAGAACTAGAATTACTTCATTTGGAAAAGACTCATCAATTTTTTTCAGGACATTTATAATTTTTTTGTATTCTTCCATTAGATTTTTTTTATTTTGTAGTCTTCCTGCTGTGTCTATTAAGGCGATATCAATTTCATTTTTTTTTGCAAATTCTGCAGTTTTAAAAGCAACAGAAGCCGGGTCACTATTTATTTCTGACTTAATTATATCTACTTTTACTTTTGCAGCCCAAACTTGAAGCTGATCTATGGCTGCTGCTCTAAAAGTATCTGCAGCACCAAAGACAACGGATCTATTATTGTCTTTAAAATACTTTCCTAGTTTTCCGATACTTGTTGTTTTTCCAACGCCGTTCACACCAGATACAACAATTACAGCAGATTTTGCATTCCCCATTAGGCTTAAATCTTTTTCGTACTTTTGAAGATTTATCGCTAACTTATCAGCTAAGAGTTTTAAAATTTCTTTATGATCATCTAATTTTTTATCAACCTTGAAGTTTTCAAAATCTTTTCTAAGCTCCTTTGCTACTTCAACACCGGCATCAGAAGAAATTATTAATTCCTCGAATTCTTCAAGAATTGTGGAGTCAATCTTTTTTTTAGAAAAAATATTTTTAAAGCCATCTGAAAAGCTCGATGAACTTTTTCCAAGTCCTGATTTAAACTTATCAAAAATTCCCATTTTATATTTCTACTTTTATATTTTTTATTTCTGACACTGGACCAGTCATAAATATATTATTTTTTTCATCTAAAACTATATTTAGGATCCCTTCTTTAAATTTAATAGCAACTTTGTTTTCTACTAATTTGTTATTTTTTCCAGCAACGGCCGTTGCACAAGCTGCTGTTCCACATGCTTTAGTAAGCCCAGCACCTCTTTCCCAGACATTAACTAAAATATTTCTTTTATCTAAAACTTGAGCAAATGTTACATTTGTTTTTTCGGGAAATAATTCATGATTTTCAATTAAAGGTCCTATTGCTTTTAAATCGTGTTTAAAACAATCATCTACGAAAAAAACTATGTGGGGGTTTCCTACATTTAGACAAAATCCACCAGTAAATTTTTCGCCTTTTACATTTAGCGATACGTCAGCAGGATTTACTGTTTTTGATAACGGAATATCCTCAAAATTAAATAATGGTTTTCCCATTTCAAGCTCTACCAGTAAATTTCCAACAATTTTAGCATTAAGACTACGATTACTTGTTTTTAGTTTAATTTGGTTAACATTTAAATTTTTACTCAAAAGATACGCAACACATCTTGAACCATTTCCACAAGCACTTACTTCACCCCCGTCAGAATTAAAAATTGTTATTGGAAAAGATTTCTCTTTTTCTTTTTCTATAAAAATTATTTGATCAAAACCAATATTGCTTCTTTTTCCTAACTCAATAATTTTATCTTTGGTTAAGTTGATAGGATTTGATCTTCTATCGATAATAATGAAATCATTACCCAATCCATCCATTTTATATGCGTTAATCGTTGCCATAATTGATTAGTATAATTATTCATTGACTTTTAAAACCCCAAATTGTAGTTTCCACAAACTTTCCGCAAATACACATGTTTTTGCGGTGCTCTTGAAAACAAGAGTGTCGACACTAGTCAGCGAAGGTTCGCCCACTAGTGCGATATGTGTTGGATGTTATAAAAATGTTTGAAAATTTAACAAATAAATTAGAAAGTATTTTTTCTAAGCTAAAAAGTGCTCCCTCATTGACTGAGGAGCAAGTTGACTCTGGCTTAAAAGAGATACGATTAGCTTTATTAGAGGCTGACGTAGCTCTTCCTGTCACTAAAGAGTTTATAGCTAATGTAAAACCAAAAGCTATTGGTAAAGAAATTATAAAATCAACATCTGCTGGTCAGATGATAGTTAAAATTGTTTATGATGAACTAGTTAATATTTTAGGCTCTAAAAATGAAGAACTTAACTTCAAAGCTGTTCCACCAGTTTCACTTTTATTAGTTGGATTACAGGGTTCAGGTAAAACTACGTCTGCAGCAAAGTTAGCAAAAAATATAGAAAAAAATTATAAAAAAAAAGTTATGGTAGTTAGCTTAGACGTTTACAGACCAGCTGCTCAAGAACAACTTAAATTACTTGCCGAAGCAAATGGAATTCAATGTTTGCCTATAGTTGAAAAACAACAACCGATAGACATTACTAAAAGAGCACTAAATGCAGCTAACCTCAATGGTTCAGATATTGTTATATTTGATACTGCAGGGAGAACCCAGATAGATTTACCGATGATGTCTGAGATTAAGCAAATAAAAGATATAACAAAACCAGCTGAAACAATTTTAGTAGCTGACTCATTGACAGGACAAATTGCTGTGAATGTTGCAAAAGAATTTGACGCTGCTGTCAATCTTTCTGGAATTATTCTAACACGAGTTGATGGTGATGCTCGTGGTGGTGCAGCATTAAGCATGAAACATGTAACTGGTAAACCAATTAAATATATTGGAGTTGGAGAAAAAATTACTGATCTTGAACTTTTCCATCCAGACCGATTAGCCAATAGAATATTAGGAATGGGTGATGTAGTAACTCTAGTAGAGAAAGCCCAACAAGATTTAAGCGATGAAAAAATTAAAGAGACAGAAGATGAATTAAAAAAAGGAATATTTACAATGGACTCATATCTTTCGCAGTTAAGGCAAATGAAAAAAATGGGTGGCATGGAGGGAGTTATGTCTATGTTACCAGGAGTAAATAAAATGAAAGCAAAAATGGATCAAGCAAATATAGATGAAAAAATGCTAGTTGAGAATGAAGCAATTATTTTATCAATGACTAAAAATGAGAGAGAAATTCCAAAAATTATTAGCGGATCAAGACGAAAACGAATTTCTAAAGGAGCAGGTGTAGATGTTACAAAAATTAATAAACTACTAAAACAATTTAAAATGATGTCAGACATGATGAAAAAAATGTCTCAAGGAAAAAAAATTCCATCTGGGATGATCCCAGATGAAATGCTTAATCAACTAAAATGAAAGGTATAAAATGTTAAGAATAAGACTATCAATGGGCGGCGTAAGAAAAAGACCCATTTATAAAATTGTAATTGCTGACAGTAGATACCCAAGAGATGGAAAATTTATTGAAAAAATTGGCTCTTACAATCCTTTGCTTCCAAAAGATAAAAAGGAAAGAATTAAAGTAGAAGCAGAAAGAGTAAAATATTGGATGAGTAAAGGAGCTCAGCCAACTATGAGAGTTTCTAGATTATTAGGAGAGGTGCAACTAATGCCAATGCCAAAACCTGGAAACAATCCTCAAAAGGCTATTCCTAAAAAAGATAGAAAAAAAGCTGAAGGAGACAAAAAAGAGGAAATAAAGAAGGATGCCCCAGCAGCTGACGGTAAAAAGCCGGAACAAAAAGCTGATGCAAAAAAAGAGGAACCTAAAAAGGAACAACCTAAAGCAGAAGCTAAAAAGGAAGAGCCAAAGAAGGAAGAACCTAAAAAGGAACAACCTAAAGCAGAAGCTAAAAAGGAAGAGCCAAAGAAGGAAGACAAAAAAGCTTAACCAAAAGGTAATTACAGATGCTAGAAGTAAAAATTTTTACTTTATACCCAGATCTGTTTCCCGGCCCTTTAGATATTGGAATATTTAAAAAGGCAAAAGAAAACAGAATTTGGAACTTAAAAGTTGTCAACATAAGGGACTATTCCAAAGATAAACATGGTGTAGTAGATGGCACACCTTTTGGAGGTGGTAGCGGAATGCTTTTACGTCCTGATATAATCGCATCTGCACTTGATCAGAATATAAAAAATGGTGAAAAAATTATTTACTTATCTCCTAGAGGTAAAAAATTTGATCAAAATATTGCAAGATCTTTAAGTAAAGAAAAAAACTTAAACCTTATCTGTGGTCACTTCGAGGGAGTTGACCAAAGACTTTTAGAGACACGAAATATTGAGGAATATAGTTTAGGGGACTTTATTTTGTCCGGGGGAGAGCCAGCATCATTTGTATTTGTTGATGCTTTAATTAGACTATTACCTGGAGTATTAGGAAATAAAGATTCTGTTAAAGAGGAAAGTTTTGAAAATTACCTTTTAGAATATCCTCAATATACTAAACCAAGGGAATGGGAAGGCAAAAGCCCACCAGAGGTCCTATTTTCAGGCGATCATGCTAAAATAAAAGGGTGGCGTTTGTCTCAATCAGAGGCTATAACACGACGCCAGAGACCTGATCTTTGGAAAAAATATTTAGAGAAAAAAAATGAAAAATATTGAAGATATAAATAAAGCAGCAATTAAAAAAATAGTTGCCAACAAAAAGATTACAGACTTTTCTCCAGGGGATACAATAAAAGTTGGTGTAAAAATTATAGAAGGTAAAAGAGAGAGAATTCAATACTTCGAAGGTGTTTGTATTGCAAAAAAAAATAGAGATATAAACTCTTCTTTTACAGTCAGAAAAATTTCTTTTGGCGAAGGCGTTGAAAGAACATTTGCTCTTTATAGTCCTAACGTAGACTCAATTAAAGTAATCAGATCAGGAAAAGTAAGAAGAGCAAAACTTTATTATTTAAGAGATAGAAAAGGAAAATCAGCTAGGATTGCTGAAAAAATTAAAAAGAAAATTGGCGTCGATGTTTCAGTTAAGCCTGATGAACCAAAAGTCAAAACGATCGAGCCTGTTAAGCAAGAAACTAAAGTTGAAGATGTAAAAAAAGAGGCTGCAAAAGTCGAAGCTAAAGCTAAAAAGTCAACTAGCGAAAAAAAATAAAATAAATGTCAAAAACACTATACGATAAGATATGGGAAAACCATCTTGTTCATGAGCAGAGCGATGGCACGTCATTAATTTACGTGGATAGACATTTAGTTCACGAAGTCACAAGTCCCCAAGCATTTGAAGGGCTTAGATTACAGAAAAGAAAAGTTAGACGACCAGAATTGACTCTCGCAGTACCTGATCACAACGTTCCAACAACTGATAGATCCAAAGGGATAAATGATGAAGATTCTAGAATACAAGTTGAAACATTAAGAAAAAATTGTAAGGACTTTGGAGTAGAATTATTCGACGTTAATGATAAACGTCAAGGAATTGTACATATTATAGGACCTGAACAAGGCTTCACTCAGCCAGGAACAGTAATTGTATGTGGTGATAGCCACACAGCAACACATGGAGCATTTGGAGCATTAGCGTTTGGAATTGGAACATCTGAAGTTGAGCATGTGCTTGCCACACAAACCTTGATGCAAAAAAAATCAAAAAATTTAAGAATTAACGTAAATGGAAATTTACCCAAAGGGGTTACTGCTAAAGACGTAATTTTAAAAATTATAGGTACAATCGGAACCGCAGGCGGAACCGGATATGTAGTTGAATTTGCTGGTGATGTGATCAAAGGTTTAAGCATGGAAGAGAGAATGACCATTTGCAATATGACTATTGAAGCAGGCGCAAGAGCAGGTTTAATTGCGCCAGATGAAAAAACATTCAATTATCTAAAAGGTAAAACGATGTCACCAAAAGGTGAAAATTGGATAAAAGCTGTAGAATTTTGGAAGACTTTATATTCAGACAAAAACTGTAAATTCGATAAAGAAGTGAATATTGATGGAGAAAATATAGAACCCCTAGTCACTTGGGGAACATCTCCTCAAGATGTGTCACCTGTTACTGGTTTTGTACCAGATCCAGAAAAAGAGAAAAACGAAGACAGAAAAATGGCCATGAGAAGATCTCTTGATTATATGGGTTTAAAAGCAAACACTAAGATTTCAGAAATTAAAATTGATAAAATTTTTATAGGAAGCTGCACCAATGGAAGAATAGAGGATTTGAGAATAGCAGCAGATCTTTTAAAAGGTAAAAAAATTGCTCAAAATGTTAGTGCGATGGTTGTTCCAGGATCTGGATTAGTCAAAGAACAGGCAGAAAAAGAGGGAATTGATAAAATTTTTAAAGACGCAGGCTTTGAGTGGAGAGAACCAGGGTGCTCTATGTGTTTAGGTATGAATCCTGATCAATTAAAGCCCAAAGAAAGATGTGCATCAACATCGAACAGAAATTTTGAGGGCAGACAAGGTCGTGGAGGGAGAACGCATTTAGTCAGCCCAGGTATGGCTATTGCAGCTGCAATTAAAGGCCACTTATCAGACGTGAGAGAAATTTAGAATGGAAAAATTTAACGACTTAAGATCCATCCCATCATATTTATCATTACAAAATATCGATACAGATATGATTATTCCAAAGCAGTTTCTTAAAACAATTAAAAGAACAGGTTTGGGAAAAAGTCTATTTTATGAAATGCGTTATGATGAAAATGGAAAAAAAAATATTGATTTTATTCTTAACAAGGAACCTTACAATAAATCTAAAATTCTTATAGCAGGAAAAAATTTTGGATGTGGCTCATCTAGAGAGCATGCTCCATGGGCCCTATCTGATTTTGGCATTAAGAGCGTGATAAGTTCAAGTTTTGCAGATATTTTTTATAATAACTGTTTTAAAAACGGAATACTACCAATTAAGATTGATGATAAAATTGTCACTGAGTTAGCAGACTACTCAAAAAGAAAAGAAGAAATTGAAATAAGTTTACAGAAGCAAGAAATAAAATATGGAAATAAAGTTGCAAAGTTTGAACTTGATGCTTTTAAAAAGAAATGTTTGATCGAAGGGCTCGATGATATAGCACTTTCAATGGAAAAAATTTCTAAAATAGATGAGTATGAAAAAAAATTACAAAACACTAAACCATGGGTTCTAAATAATGTCTAATAAAACAAGGAAAATTTTGCTTTTACCTGGCGACGGAATAGGCCCCGAGGTAATTGCTGAAGTAAGAAAAATATTGGAATGGATGAATAAGACAAAATCTCTAGATTTTGTTTTAAACCAAGAATTAATTGGAGGCGCATCTATTGATGCGAACAAAGTTCCAATTACAGATGAAGTTTTCTATAAATCTTTAGAGTCCGATGCTGTTATATTGGGAGCGTGCGGGGGTCCTAAGTGGGATAATCTAGAGTTCTCAAAAAAACCAGAGCGGGCGCTTTTAAAACTCAGAAAAGAATTAAAATTATTTGCAAATTTAAGACCTGCCATCTGTTTTAAACAATTAGTTAACTCTTCAACACTTAAGCCAGAGATAGTTTCTGGTTTAGATATAATGATTGTAAGAGAATTAACAGGCGGAATTTACTTTGGAGAACCGCGTGGTATAGAGCCAATGGAAAATAATCAAAGAAAAGGTGTTAATACTCATATGTATACCACTTCAGAAATTCATAGGATAGCACGTGTGGCATTTGATTTAGCCAAAAAAAGAAAAAATAAAGTTACGTCATGCGAAAAATCAAATGTAATGGAGGCCGGTGTTTTATGGAGAGAAGAGGTTCAAGCTATAAAAGATAAGGAATTTAAAAAGGTCGAATTAAATCATATGTTAGCTGATAATTGTGCAATGCAGCTTTTAAGATACCCTAAACAATTTGATGTAATTTTAGCTGATAATTTATTTGGAGATATGTTATCTGATGAGGCCGCAATGTTAACTGGCTCACTTGGTCTTTTGCCTTCAGCCTCATTGGGTATCAAAGATAAAAATGGAAGAATTAGATCACTTTATGAACCAGTCCACGGTTCTGCGCCAGATATCGAAGGAAAAAATATTGCTAACCCAATTGCTACTATCCTAAGCTTATCAATGGCACTAAGATATTCCTTAGATCTTGAAAATGAAGCAGATCAACTTGATAAAGCTGTTCAAAACGTTCTTGATGAAGGATTAAGAACCAAAGATATAATGTCAAAAAATATGAGAGAGGTTTCCACCAAAGAGATGGGTGATGCAATTATCGCTAAATTGAAATAAAGTATACAATTATGAATTTTGCTATAATTGGGGCCTCAGGAAACGTAGGAAGAAAAACAATAGAAATTTTAGAAAAATCTAACCTGCCTATTGACGATCTTTTTTTAATAGCATCTTCAAAAAGTGCTGGAAAAAAAATAAAATTTAAAAATAAAGAAATCAAAATTGAAAATTTGGAAGACTACAATTTTTCAAAAGCTCAAATCACCTTTTTTGCCGCTGGAAGCCAGATAGCTAAAGATTGGGTGCCTAAAGCAGCAAAAAAAACAATCGTAATTGATAATTCAAGTTATTTTAGAATGCAAAAAGATGTTCCACTTGTGGTGCCAGAGGTAAACCCGGATGCATTGAATCACCATAAGAATATTATTTCAAATCCCAACTGTTCTACTATGCAAATGGTTCTTCCTTTAAAACCATTACATGATGAATACAAAATTAAAAGAGTAATTGTTTCGACATACCAAGCAGTTTCAGGTGCAGGCAAAGCACCGATGGATGAACTTTTTAATCAATCTAAAGATTATTTAAATGGAAAAGAAATTAAGTCAATAAATTTTACAAAACAAATTGCTTTTAATTTAATTCCTCATATTGATAGTTTTGAAAAAGATGGATACACCAAAGAAGAATTAAAAATGACTAACGAGACAAAAAAAATTCTTGATAAAGAAATTGAAGTTTCTGCGACATGTGTAAGAGTTCCAGTAAAAACTGGTCACTCTGAATCAATAAACATTGAATTCGATAACTTATATGATTTTGAGAACATCAGAAAAATATTAAAAAGTGCTCCTGGTTGTAAAGTCATCGATGAACACAAAGATGGAGGATATATTACTCCTCTAGAGGCTGAGGGTGAGCACACAACTTATATATCTAGAATTAGGAAAGATCATTCCAATATAAAAGCAATAAATTTATGGGTTGTTTCTGACAACTTATTAAAAGGAGCGGCGTTAAATACTGTGCAAATAGCCGAGTGTTTGATGAAAAAAATGTAACTTTAGTTTATAAGTTTATTATGAAAAATAATAATCCCCTAAGTCCTCACCTGCAAATTTATAAGTGGCAAATCTCTTCTCTATTGTCAATTGCGCATAGAATAGTTGGTGTCATCAACTTTTTTGCAATTGCCCTTATTTGTATTTGGTCCCTGTCATTATTATTAGGTCAAAACAGCTACCTATCTATTCAAATTTTTTTTAATACAGTTTTTGGAAAATTTTTTGTAATTGCAATATGTTGGACTTTTAGTTTTCATATTTTAAATGAAATAAGACATTTAATTTGGGATGCAGGTTACGGTTTTGATTTAAAAATAGCAAAAATAACTGGTTTACTAGCTCTTATTGGTTCTTTTGTTTTTACAATTTTTTTTTACTTAATAGGGAGAAATATTCTTTAAATGCACCCATCTACGAAAAAATGGCTTTTTACAAAAATTAGCTCCCTGATTTTAATACCTTTTATGATCTGGTTTATAGTCAATTTTGTGTCAATTTATGATAAAGAATATTTTGAAATTGCTGATTTCTTTTCAAATCAACCGTCAAAATTGTTATTTTTAGTGTTTGTTGTAATAGCATTCTTTTTTTCCTCTCTAACAATAAGCGAGATATTTGAGGATTATCTTCATGATGGTAAAATCAAAAATGTCGCAAATAAAGCGTTGTATTTATTTGCTATAATAATTCCATTATTAACTATATTAGGTATATATAATCTCTAACATGAGTACATATAAAATTATAGATCACGAATACGACGTTGTTGTTCTTGGAGCAGGTGGTTCAGGGTTAAGAGCTGCTGTTGGTCTCTCAGAGGCAGGACTAAAGACTGCGTGTATATCAAAAGTATTTCCAACACGAAGTCATACTTCTGCAGCTCAAGGAGGTATATCAGCTGCGCTCGGTAATATGGGGGAAGATGATTGGAGATGGCATATGTACGATACCGTCAAAGGCTCAGATTGGTTGGGTGATCAAGATGCCATAGAGTATTTGTGCAAAGAGGCGCCAAGAGCTGTAGTAGAACTGGAAAGGTACGGCGTACCTTTTAGCAGAACTGATGATGGAAAGATTTATCAAAGGCCGTTTGGAGGAATGACAAAAAACTATGGAAATGGTACCGCACAGCGAACATGTGCTGCTGCAGATAGAACTGGCCATGCTATTTTACACACTCTGTACGGACAGGCTTTAAAACAAAATACAGAATTTTTTATCGAATATTTTGCTTTGGACCTTATAATGAAAAATGGTGAGTGCAAAGGTGTTATAGCATGGAATTTAACTGACGGTACGATTCATAGATTTAGATCGCATATAACAATCATAGCAACAGGTGGATACGGAAAAGTTTATTATTCTGCAACATCTGCACATACTTGTACTGGGGATGGGAATGCAATGGTTTTAAGAGCAGGATTGCCTTTACAAGATATGGAGTTTGTTCAGTTTCATCCAACTGGAATTTATGGAGTAGGTTGTTTAATAACTGAGGGTGTTCGAGGTGAAGGTGGATTTTTAGTTAATGGAAAGGGTGAAAGATTTATGGAGAGATACGCACCTAATGCAAAAGATTTAGCATCTAGAGATGTCGTTAGTAGATCTATGGAAATGGAAATAAATGAAGGAAGAGGCGCTGGTAAGAATAAAGATCATATCAATTTACATTTGGATCACCTTGATAAAAAAGTTATTGATGAAAGACTTCCTGGTATAACTGAGGCTGCAAAGACTTTTGCAAATGTAGATGTCAGCAAGGATCCAATTCCAGTAGTTCCAACAGTCCATTATAATATGGGTGGTATACCGACAAATTATAAAGCTGAGGTTCTTACGCTTAATGGTTCAGAAAAAATAGTGCCAGGTCTTATGGCGATCGGAGAGGCAGCTTGTGTATCAGTTCACGGAGCAAACAGACTAGGATCCAATTCTTTAATTGATCTAGTAGTTTTTGGACGAGCTGCAGCTAAAAGAGCTGCAGAAATAATTAAGCCTGGGATGCCACACGAGGATGTCTCTAATTCAGAGACCGAAAAATGTTTAAGTAGATTTGATAAAATTAGAAACTCAAACGGGTCTACTAAAACATCTGAATTAAGATTAAAAATGCAAAAAACAATGCAGACTAAGTGCGCAGTATTTAGAACTGAAAAGACATTAAAAGAGGGCCTTGAGCAAATTAGAAAACCTTATGAAGGAATGCAGGATGTGTCTGTGAAAGACAAATCTTTATTATTTAACACTGATCTAGTTGAAACCTTAGAGTTTGATAATCTTATAAGCCAAGCTTTAACAACTATGGACTCAGCTTATAATAGAAAAGAAAGTAGAGGCGCTCATGCCAGGGAAGATTATACGAAAAGAGATGATAAAAACTTTATGAAGCATACATTGGCATGGCAAAAAGGTAAAAATGTTGAGATAAAATATAGAGATGTGCATTCTAGAACCCTTACAAATGATGTACAGTACTTTCCACCGAAGGAGAGAGTATATTAAATGGCACAATTTAGCCTGCCACAGAATTCTAAAATTGAGGTAGGAAAATATTATAAAAATACAACTAATTCTAAAAATATAAAAAAAATTAATGTATATAGGTGGGATCCATCGACTGGTAAAAATCCAAGAGTTGATACTTTTGAAGTTGATATAGAAAACTGCGGACCAAAGGTTCTAGATATTCTTTTTAAAATAAAAAATGAAATTGATCCATCTTTGACTTTTAGAAGATCGTGCGCCCATGGGGTTTGCGGATCATGTGCAATGAATATTGATGGAGTCAATACTCTCGCATGTATAAAATCACACACCGATATAAATGGAGATTTAAATATTTATCCACTACCTCATTTAAAAGTTGTTAAAGATTTAATAGGAGACTTGACTACTTTATATAAACAATACGAGTCAATCCAACCTTGGTTAAAAGTAGATCAGACTGGCAAAGAAAAATCTGAGCTTAAACAGTCTCAAAAAGATAGAGAAAAATTAGATGGTTACTATGAATGTATTTTATGTGCTTGTTGTTCAACATCCTGCCCCAGCTACTGGTGGAACGGAGACAAATATCTTGGCCCAGCTGTTTTATTACAAGCCTATAGATGGATCAATGATAGCAGAGATGGAGATAAAAAAGAAAGACTAAAGAAAGTTGCAGATGAACTAAAATTATATAGATGCCATACTATTATGAATTGTACTAATTCATGTCCTAAAGGCCTTAATCCAGCAAAAGCCATAGGATCTATAAAAAAAATGCTTGCAACAAGTTAAAACCTTATTTATTCAATTACATCATGAAATCAATTCTGCATTTTGTTGGTGGAAAAAGCTTTCTTGGATATTCAAAGAGAAGTGGTAAAGTTTTTAATCCTGCTACGGGAGAACAAAGCGCAGAGGTTAAATTAGCTTCCACGAAGGATGTTAACGAAGCAGTTAAGATTGCCAAAAAAGCTTTTGACGCTTGGTCCAATACGCCTCCGCTTCAAAGGGCGAGAGTAATGTTTAAATTTAAAGAATTAATTGAAAAAAATTCTGAAGAGCTTACAAAAATTATAGTCTCAGAACATGGAAAAGTTTTTGAGGATGCTAAAGGATCTCTGACTAGAGGGCTAGAAGTTGTGGAATATGCTTGCGGAATTCCACAAATGCTAAAAGGTGAATTTACCGAGAATGTGGGCTCAAATGTAGACAGCTGGTCTGTCAGGCAACCTTTAGGTGTTTGCGCAGGTATAACTCCATTTAACTTCCCGGCTATGGTACCAATGTGGATGTTTCCTATGGCTATAGCTTGCGGAAACACTTTTGTTTTAAAACCTTCTGAGAAAGATCCGTCTTGCTCAATCAGATTAGCAGAACTACTTAAAGAAGCAGGTCTTCCAGATGGAGTGTTTAATGTGGTTAACGGTGATAAAGAGGCAGTTGACGCTTTAATAGATAACAAAGATGTAGTTGCAATGAGTTTTGTTGGTTCGACACCTATAGCAAAATATATATATGAGAATTGTGCAAAAAATGAAAAAAGGGTTCAGGCTCTTGGAGGTGCAAAAAATCATTGTGTAGTAATGCCAGATTGTGATTTAGATCAAGCAGTCAATGGTTTAATGGGAGCAGCTTATGGTTCTGCTGGTGAGAGATGCATGGCACAATCAGTTGCAGTAGCAGTTGGCGGTATAGGAGATAAATTAGTAAGCTCCTTAGCAAAAAAAGTTGAGGTACTTAAGGTGGGTCCTGGAATGGACAAGCAATCCGAGATGGGGCCACTTGTAACTAAAGAGCATTTAGAAAAAGTTAAAAATTACGTTGATATCGGTGAAAAAGAAGGCGCCAAGTTAGTTGTTGATGGCAGAAATTTCAAGATTCAAGGTTATGAAAACGGATTTTTTATTGGCGGATGTTTGTTCGACAATGTGACCAAAGATATGAAAATATATAAAGAAGAAATATTCGGGCCCGTATTATCTGTAGTACGAGTTAAAGATTTTGACGAGGCTCTTAAATTAGTAAATGATCATGAGTTTGGAAATGGTGTAAGTATATTTACCAGAGATGGAGATTCAGGAAGAACTTTTTCAAATAAAGCTCAAATAGGAATGGTAGGAATTAATATTCCTATTCCTGTTCCAATGGCTTTTCATAGCTTTGGTGGTTGGAAAAGATCTTTGTTTGGAGATCAACATATGCACGGACCAGAGGGTGTAAGATTTTATACCAAATTAAAAACAGTAACATCAAGATGGCCCTCTGGTTTAAGATCAGACCCTGAGTTCGTAATGCCAACAATGAAATAAAAAAAATATGAAAAAAAAGATTACCTTGATCGGCGCCGGGCAAATTGGAGGTACATTAGCGCACTTAATTGCATTAAAGGAACTAGCAGATATTGTTTTGTTCGATGTTGCAAAGGGAATAGCAAAAGGTAAAGCATTAGATATTGCTCAATCATCACCAATTAATAAATTTAATGTAAACTTATCTGGAACAGATAATTATGAAGATACTAAAAATTCTGATGTAATAATTATTACTGCTGGAGTACCAAGAAAACCTGGAATGACAAGAGACGATTTACTTGGAATAAATTTAAAAATAATAAAACAAGTTGCAAATGGAATAAAAAAGACTTCACCTAACGCTTTTGTTATCTGCATAACAAACCCTCTAGACGTAATAGTTATGGCTTTACAAAGATATTCTGGCTTACCAAAAAACAAAGTTGTAGGTATGGCTGGAATACTAGACTCATCAAGGTTTATATATTTTTTATCTCAAGAATTTAAAATTCCCGTTCAAAAAATTAAGTCATTTGTTTTAGGAGGTCACGGTGATAGTATGGTTGCAATGCTTGGATCGACGCTTATAGATGGAAAAGCAATTACCGATCTAGTTAAAGATGGAAAAATTAAACAAGAAAGACTTAATGAGATAGTTGAAAGAACAAAAAAAGGGGGAGCAGAAATAGTAAAATATCTAGAAAAAGGATCTGCATTTTATGCACCTGCTGCAGCGGGCGTAGAAATGGCAGAGAGTTTTTTAAAAGATTTAAAAAAACAACTTCCTTGCGCTGCTTATTTAAATGGAGAATATGAAACTAAAGATTTATACGCTGGAGTTCCAGTGATAATTGGATCTAAAGGAGTTGAAAAAGTTATAGAACTTAAACTTACAAATGACGAAAAAATGAATTTTAAAAAGTCTATAGAGTCTGTAAAAGAGCTTTTTAATGCAGCAAGGAAAATAGATAAGGATTTAAATTAAAATTTCATTTTTTTAAATATTTTTTCAGGTATTAAATTTATAATCATCATAATTAATTTCCACCAAATATTAGAGAAAATTATTTCTTCCTTTGTATTTACAGCTTTGACCATTTTTTTGGCTAGGGTTCCAGGTTTTGAAATCAAAAAACTTGGTGCAGATATATTAAAATTTTTTGTAGATATATATCCTGGTATGACAGTTATCACATTAATTTTATTGTTGTACATTTGTCTCAATCCAGACAAATAAGATATCAAACCAGATTTAGCACTACCATAAAACAAATTTTTTGCTCTTCCTCTAAGTCCGGCTACCGAAGCAACTACAACAATAAATGGCATTTCACTTTCTGTGTTTAGCTTGGTAATTAGTTTATTAATCAATAGCACTGGGTGTAAAAAATTAACATTAATATTTTTTTTACAATTGACTGCGTTATTAATTTCAGAGGACGGGTCTCCGTTAAATCCAGAGATCCAATAAATTCCTTTCAAATCCTCTAAAGCTTCTATCTTAACAAGATTATCATCCAAATTTTCTAAGTCTGTTTCATTAATTTCAAACTTATCTTCATCTAGATATAATTTCTTAATTTTTTCTTTGAACTCCATCTCATTCCTGCAAAAAATTATAAGTTTATCAACCTCCTCATAAATAATTTTAATTAATTCAATTGAGATATGAGAACTTCCACCATAAATTAGTATTCTTTTCATTTAAATTCCCAACCTTTCAGAAAAATTTGAAGCAAATTTGCTCTTTTGCCCTAGACTTTTAAGATCATTTTTAAATTTTCGGTATTTTTGGTTTTTATCAAATATTTTTTTTTCTGCTATAAAATCTTTGGATAAATTTACGAGTGCTCCATATTTAATAAAAATATTATTAAAAAAAGTTTTCACCTTATTAAATTCTTTATCAATCTTCATATCCATTGAGATTGAGATACCTTTTCCGACAAAATTAAGGTAATTACCTGTTTCATTGTAATTTTTAATAACTACAAATGGGCTAAATTTTTTTTCTTTTTTAAAAAAAGCTGAAATTTCACCCATTACATTAACTAAGTCATTTTTTTTTATTAAAAACTGTATTTGAACAAAACCCGATTTTCCATAAAGTTTATTCCAATTTATAAATTTATCTTGTGGGTAAAAATAATCATATAAATTTACTGTTTTTTTATAAAAGGTGGATTTTAATAATTGATGAAAAAAATTTAAAATTTTAATGCAGTAATAGTTTTGAGTAAATAATTTTAAAATAGAGTAATAAAAAAAATTTAATTTTTGATCTCTAATTTTGATGTTATATATCTTCTTATCTTTAGAATGGTTACCAAAATACGACAAACCTTTAATTCTTTGATTATTAAAATATTGTATCCAACTTACATAATATTCATATTTTTTAATTTCATTTGAGTGTGCGAAGAATTGATCGTAGGAGCTAAATCCAATTACTTTTTGATCAATTAAAGAAGAATTTATTTTTTTCAGTTTTATTTTTGCTGATAATATTACTCCAGTTAATCCGAAACCACCAATTGTTAAATCAAAAATTTTTTTATTCTTGACAGAAGAACATTTAATTATTTTTTTATTTTGCATCATCAACTTCATTTCTTTAACATAATATTTCATCTGATTTCTTGAAGTTTTTTTACCGTGTACATTATTTGCAATCATTCCACCAATCGAGACATATTTTGTTCCTGGTGTTACTGGGAAAAACCAACCATTATTTATAATTAGTTCTAATATTTCAGAGAGAACTACACCGCTCTGTAATTCTATCACTCCTTTTTTTTTGTCAAAATTTATAACTTTATTAAATTTTTTCATTGAAATGATACAATTAGAATTGATCGCAATATCTCCATATGACCTTTGATTCCCAGTTGTAATTAAATTATCTTTTTTCAAGATTTTTTTAAGACCTAAGATATTTTTTGGGTATATAAATTTTGTCTTAATCTTAGTGTTATTAGTCCAGTTTAAAGATAAATTTGATTGAGATTTCATGATATTAAAGTATATAGTTATTTAAAAATAAAATCTATCTGGTCATGATCAATAAAAAGTTTTTGAAAAGACAAAATATTTTGTTATTGATCCTTTTATTCTTTAGTATTGCTATTAATCAATATTACGGTAATAGAGGTATCTTTCCCATAGAGGGGACAGCATTTTTTGACACAGCCTACAGAATACTTTTAGGCGATGTTCCATTTAAAGATTATTGGTTAGTATCAGGATTTTTTATCGATTACGTTCAATCAGCTTTTTTTTGGGTATTAGGTATAAATTTTCAAGCATATTTATTACATGCTTCTCTAATGAATTCATTGCTTACTTTAATGACCTTTTTTTTTGTTAAAAATCTAAAGTTGGGAATTTCGCATGCTTTCTTTTATTCAATAAGTTTTTCGATATTAGCATACACAACTTCTGGGACACTATATGTAGATAATCACGCATCATTATTGTGTTTAGCAGCAACTTATTGTTTCATTAACGGAATTATAGGAAAAGAAAAAAAAAACTTTTTTTTGATTCCTTTGTTAGTAGGCCTAGCTTTTTTAACTAAATCAGCTCCTACAATTTACGTTTTTATTTTACTTCTTCCAATTTTAATTTTTTATATAATTCTCAAAAAAAAATTTAGTTTAATATTAATACTTTTTACTTCGAGTATTATTTTTTTAATCTCTACGTATTTATTTATTTTTTTTAATGAAATTCCATTCAAATTAATATTACAGCAGTATTTCTATTTTCCAATGACTATAGCTGACAACCGGTTTGAAAATTTTACTATCTCAACAAAAAATATTTTCTTAAATTTTAAATTTATTTATGTATTCCTGATACCGATAATTGTATTTAATATTTATAGATGCTTTTCAATTAAGAAAAGCTATTTATCTAATGATTTTTTTATTTTTTTATCACTGCTAGGATTTTCACTAAGCTTAATGTTTCACCAATTAAATACAAAGAATCAACTTTTTATTTTATTTTTAATCCCAATACTTTGTGCTTTTTTGCATTCACAGGTAATTCAAATAGAAATAAAATTTAAAAAAGTATTTACAAATTTGTTAATAATTGTTTGTATTTTTTTCACAATTAAGTATCACTTAAGATACAACGAAAGCAGAAAATTTCATGAAATGGCCAATATAAACTTTGAATTATCTGTTAATGCAAATAAAATTGATAATAAATTAAATGGTCTGAACTGGATAACTCCCGAATATAAAGAAAATCCAATTAAAGAGATTGATCTGATTTTAGATACTATTAGGAATTTAAAAGAAAATAAAAAAAGAAAAATGATAATCTCAAATTACTCTTTTTTATCGTCAATTTTAGAAGAAAATTCTAACTCTCCAAGCAGATGGTACATATCTAATGGCGCTGCTTATCCGATTTCGAACAATAAATATTATGAGGTGTATAGAAATTATTTAATTGAAACTATAAAAGATAAAAACTTGAAGGAGATATTTATTATTAAACCTGTTGCGAAGGAGGAACTTTTTAGGTATGTCAACCCAGAGTGTTTTTCTTTTAAAGAAATAAATCAAATAACCACTAAATATGAGCTAGTGCCCTCTTGTAAATTATAGAAAAAAAAATGAATATACACGAACATCAAGCTAAAGAAATTTTAAAAGATTTTGGAGTCCCAGTGTCTAAGGGGATAGTAATTTTCTCTGAAAATGATATTGCAAAAGATACAAAAAATTTAGACACTAATAAAAAGTATGTTCTTAAAGCTCAAATTCATGCAGGTGGTAGAGGTAAAGCAGGAGGTGTTAAACTGGTTGAAGGAGGAAAAGAACTAGAAAATGAGGCAAAAAAAATGTTTGGAAAAAATCTAGTTACTCATCAAACAGGCCCCGAAGGCAAAAAAGTCCAAAGACTCTACATTGAAGAAGCTTCAGATATCTCAAAAGAATTTTACTTATCTTGTCTAGTCGATAGAGAGTCGTCAAAAATTGCATTTATAAGCAGTACTGAAGGAGGAATGGATATAGAAAAAGTAGCAATGGAGACTCCAAGTAAGATTTTAACAAAAAAAATTGATTTTAGCGATCAAGGACCTACGAAGAGCGAAATTGCTGAAATAATTTCAATATTTAAATTTAATGAAAATCAAAAAAAAATTGCAGAAAAGTTGGTTGTATCTTTATATAGAATTTTAATCGAGAAAGACGCAAATTTGATAGAGATAAACCCACTAATAATCACTAAAGACGATAAGATTATTTGTTTAGATGCAAAAAT
This sequence comes from uncultured Pelagibacteraceae bacterium, assembly GCA_902535255.1. Classification (GTDB taxonomy): domain Bacteria; phylum Pseudomonadota; class Alphaproteobacteria; order Pelagibacterales; family Pelagibacteraceae; genus Pelagilacustribacter. The sequence continues at coordinate 22,488 of CACASQ010000005.1, read as the reverse complement.
GAACTTCGATGATAACGCGATCTTTAGAAGGCCAGAAATTCTTAAGTTAAGAGATTTGAACGAAGAAGAGCCTGCAGAAATCGAAGCTAGCAAACATGACTTAGCTTACATTAAACTGAATGGATCTATTGGATGTATGGTTAACGGCGCAGGCTTAGCTATGGCAACTATGGATATTATTAAATTATATGGAGAAGAACCAGCGAATTTTTTAGACGTGGGTGGAGGAGCCACAAAAGAGAAAGTTACTGCGGCCTTTAAATTAATTTTAGCAGATAAAAATGTAAAAGGTATTCTCATTAATATATTTGGAGGAATAATGAGATGTGATGTTCTTGCTCTTGGAGTTGTTGAGGCTGCTAAACAAGTAAATCTTTCAGTTCCGCTAGTTGTAAGATTAGCAGGAACTAATTTTAAAGAGGGAAAAGAGATTTTAGATAAATCAAATTTAAAAATACTTTCAGCAAGTGACTTAAATGATGCCGCAAAAAAAATTGTAGGAGCTATAAAGTAGATGTCGGTTCTTGTAAACAAAACTACAAAACTAATTTGCCAAGGCTTTACAGGCACTCACGGAACCTTTCATTCCGAACAAGCATTAAAATATGGTACTAACCTTGTAGGAGGAGTAACACCTAAAAAAGGTGGTCAAAAACATCTAAACCTACCAGTTTTTAATACCGTTCAAGAGGCAAAAGATGAAACAAAAGCCAATGCAACAATGATCTACGTTCCACCTAAGTTTGCTGCAGCTGCAATTATAGAAGCAATAGAGGCAAAGATAGAACTTATCGTTTGTATTACTGAGGGAATTCCAATTATAGATATGCTAAAGGTTAAAAAAAATTTAAGAAAAAGTGATTCAAGACTTATAGGCCCCAATTGTCCTGGGATTATAACTCCAGGTGAGTGTAAAATAGGTATAATGCCAGGAAATATTCATAAAAAAGGAACTGTTGGTATTGTTTCAAGATCTGGAACGTTAACATACGAAGCAGTGGCTCAAACTTCTGCTAGCGGCATGGGGCAGTCTACTTGTATAGGTATTGGAGGAGATCCAATCAATGGAACAAATTTTATTGATTGTCTTGAACTCTTCTTAAAAGATGATGAAACAAAATCAATAGTCATGATAGGAGAAATCGGTGGAACTGCTGAAGAAGAAGCTGCTGAGTTTCTTATGAAAGAAAAAATCAAAAAACCAATCGTAGGGTTTATAGCCGGGTTAACAGCACCTCCGGGAAGAAGGATGGGACATGCAGGAGCAATTATTTCTGGCGGAAAAGGCGGGGCAGAGGATAAAATCGAAATTATGAGATCAGCAGGTATAAATATATCAAAATCACCAGCAGATATCGGTAAAACACTATATGATAAACTTAATAGTTGATTTTTAATAATTTATGTTAAAATCACCCACTAATGTCTTCTTCAGATAATAATATAACATTTAAAAAAACATCTTTTTTATCAGGAATTAATTCAGAATTTATTAATAAATTTTACTCCGAATATTTATCTGACCCAGCGTCCCTGCCAGAAAGTTGGAAAAAATTTTTTGACGGATTAAGCGAGGATGAGAAATTAATTTTAAATGATATAAACGGCCCAAGTTGGTCTCCAGAGAAAAAAATAAAAAGCATTAATATTTCATTTACTGATAAAAAAAATGAGAAGGAGGATTCCCCAGATCTATCTGATGGTTCAATAAACCAAGCTACCAAAGACTCTGTACGAGCTATTATGTTAATAAGGGCTTATAGAATTAGAGGTCATTTAATAGCTAATTTAGACCCATTATCAATTCAAAAAAAAGAGGAACACTCAGAATTAAAACCAGAGTCTTATGGTTTCACGAGTAAAGATTATAGCAGAAAAATTTTTTTAGATGGAGTCCTTGGTCTTCAATATGCTGATTTAAATCAAATTTTAAAAATTCTAAAACGAACCTACTGTTCTACAATTGGTTATGAATTCATGCACATGGGAGATCCTGAAGAAAAGGCGTGGATTAGAAATCGGATAGAAGGTCCAGAAAAAGATATTAGGTTTACAGAAAATGGAAAAAAAGCAATTTTGAATAAAATAATTCAAGCCGAAGGCTTTGAAAAATATTTACATGTCAAATTTGTTGGAACGAAAAGATTTGGATTAGACGGTGGAGAGGCATTGATACCTGCTCTAGAACAAATTATTAAACGCGGCGGAGGGCTTGGAGCGAAAGAAATCAAAATTGGAATGCCTCATAGAGGGAGATTAAACGTATTAGCAAATGTAATGGGCAAACCTTTTAGGGCAATTTTTAGTGAATTTTTTGGAAAATCAGTGAGTGCCAGTAAATTTTTTGAAGGCGATGTAAAGTATCATCTTGGAGCTTCATCAAATAGAGAATTTGACGGAAACTCAGTGCATATAAGTCTGACAGACAATCCATCCCATTTAGAAGCAGTAAACCCAGTAGTGTTAGGACAAGTAAGAGCTAAGCAATTTTTTCACAAAGATAAAAAAAGAAAAAAAGTGATTCCTGTTTTGATGCATGGTGATGCAGCTTTTGCAGGACAAGGAATTGTAGCGGAGTGCTTTGCTATGTCAGGACTACCCGGACACAATATTGGAGGAACGATACACATTATTGTTAACAATCAAATTGGATTTACTACATCTCCTAAATTTGCAAGATCATCGCCGTATCCATCAGATGTAGCAAAAACTGCTCAAGCTCCAATATTTCATGTGAATGGAGATGACCCCGAGGCCGTAGTTCATTGCGCAAAAATTGCTACAGAATATAGGCAAAAATTTAATCGTGATGTGGTTATTGATATGGTCTGTTATAGAAGATTTGGTCACAATGAAGGCGATGAACCATCTTTCACCCAACCAATAATGTATAAAAAAATTAAATCTCATCCTACTACTCTTTCAATATATGGAAAAAAACTTTCCGCAGAAGGATTAACGTCAATTGATAAATTACAAAAAGAGAAAACTAAATTTAAAGACTTTTTAGAGAAAGAACTAGAAACTTCTAAAACTTACAAATCAGAACTGAAGTGGTTTGACGGCGCTTGGTCTAGATTTAAACCCGGGCTGGGCAAAGATAAGAGGGGTTTAAGTGGTGTAGATATAGAAAAATTAAAAAAAGTTGGAAAAAAAATTTTCAGTATTCCTGAAAATTTTAATGCCCATAAAACACTCAAAAGAGTATTTGAACTTAGAAATCAAATGTTATTGTCAGGAAAAATTGATTGGTCTTCTGCTGAAAGCTTAGCAATTGGAACGTTATTAACAGAGGGATTTTCAGTAAGATTATCAGGACAAGATTCTGGAAGAGGAACATTTAGTCAGAGACATGCAATATTGAGAAATCAGGAAAATCATGACAGATACATACCTGCTAACAATATAGAAAAAAACCAAATGAGGTTTGAAGTAATAGACAGTCTCCTGTCTGAGTTGGCAGTGTTAGGATTTGAATTTGGATATTCACTGTCTGAACCAGAGACATTAGTTTTATGGGAAGCGCAGTTTGGTGATTTCGCTAATGGAGGTCAAGTAATTATTGATCAATTTATAACTTCATCGGAGGCCAAATGGGGGAGAGCCAGTGGTCTCGTCATGTTACTTCCACATGGTTATGAAGGGCAAGGCCCCGAACATTCTTCTGCTAGATTGGAGAGATTTCTTCAACTTTGTGCAGGTGAAAATATTCAAGTGGTGAATTGCACTACTCCTTCAAATTATTTTCATGTTTTAAGAAGACAAATGCATAGAGAGTTCAGAAAACCTCTTATAATAATGACACCTAAATCATTACTAAGACATAAAAAATGCATTTCAAATATTTCTGAATTCTCTTCAAAAAGTTCTTTTCATAGAGTTTTGGAAGATGATGCATATGCTAAAGAAAATAAATTAATTTCGCTGGACAAAGATAAAAAGATAAAGAAAATTGTGATGTGTTCTGGAAAGATTTATTACGATCTGTTAGAAGCTAGAGAAAAGTTTAAAAATAGTTACGTTGTTTTCATCCGAATAGAGCAGCTTTATCCGTTTCCAGCAAAAACATTGGCGACAATGCTAAAAAGATATATAAATGCTGAATTCATCTGGTGTCAGGAAGAGCCGAAAAATATGGGTGCCTGGAATACTGTTCGTAACTTTATTGATAGAACTCTGGAAATGATTAATCTCAAAGATATTCACGTAAAATATATAGGAAGAAAGGCGTCTTCCTCCACTGCGACTGGAAATGCTAATAAACATCTTGCACAACAAAAAGAAATATTAGAAAAGATACTTAAAGATTAAATGTCAGAAAAAATCACAGTTCCTACATTAGGTGAGTCAGTCACAGAGGCTACAGTATCAAAATGGCTTAAATCACAGGGAGATAAGGTAACCGCAGACGAACCGATCGTTGAGTTAGAAACGGATAAAGTGAACGTAGAAGTGCCAGCGCCCTCTAATGGAGTATTAGGAAGTATTGCTGTCCAGGAAGGACAAACGGTAAATGTTGGGTCTCTCCTAGGAACCATAAATAATCAATCAACTTCAAGCTCAAAAGAAATTAAAAGTTACATTCCACCTCATAAAGAAAAAAAAGAAACACCAAAATTATTTAAAGAAGAAAAAAAGAAACAAGCATCTAAAAAAATTAGTAAAGAAAAATTAAAAGAGTCAGTTTTAAAACTAGAAACTGAAAGCATTGAGGAAGCACCACTAATTTTAGAAAAAGTTCATAATGAAAAACTAAAAGAAAACAAAATTGTAAATAATATTAAAGAAACAAAGATATCTCCTGCTGCTAGAAAAATGGCTAGCGAAGCAAATGTTGATATAAAAAAAATCCAAGGTTCAGGAAAAAATGGAATAATTTTAAAAGAAGATGTTATGAGTTTAATGGGCTCAAAACCATCTCCTTCAGAAAGAAAAATAAAACATGGCCCCGAAGAACGTGTTAAGATGACAAGACTTAGACTCACAATTGCAAAAAGATTAAAAGAAGCTCAAGAAAACGCAGCTATGCTCAGTACTTTTAATGAAGTGGATATGAGTGAAGTTATAGCTATGAGAAATCAATATAAAGATGAATTCCAAAATAGTTATAAAGTTAAACTTGGTTTTATGTCTTTTTTTGTTAAAGCTTGTGTTATTGGATTAAAAAATTATCCCTCGATAAACGCAGAAATTCAAGGTGATGAGATAGTTTACAAAAATTATTACAACATAAGCATTGCAGTTGGAACAGACAGGGGATTAGTGGTCCCAGTATTGAAAGAGACCGATGAAATGTCATTCGCTGATATTGAAAAAAATATTGGAAACTTAGGTCAAAAAGCTAGAGAGGGTAAAATCACAATAGAAGATTTACAAGGTGGAACTTTTACAATCACCAACGGAGGAATTTATGGCTCAATGCTTTCGACGCCAATACTTAATCCTCCTCAGTCAGCAGTATTGGGAATGCACAATATTATAGAAAGACCAGTCGTCGTTAATGGAAACATTGAAGTTAGACCAGTAATGTATTTAGCTTTATCTTACGATCATAGAATAATTGATGGAAAAGAAGCTGTGTCTTTTTTGAAAATTGTAAAAGAGTCTTTAGAACAGCCTAAAAGACTATTTTTAAATATTTAAAATGGATAATTTTGATTTAATAGTAATTGGCGGTGGTCCTGGGGGATATGTTTGTGCGATACGCGCTGCGCAATTAGGTTTAAAAACAGCTTGTGTGGAGTCAAGAGGCACTCTAGGCGGCACTTGCTTGAATGTTGGTTGCATACCGTCAAAAAGCTTACTTAATTTATCTGAAAATTTCCATAAGGCAAAAAAAGACTTCAATCAACAAGGAATTGAAATTGATGGTATTAAACTTAATATCGAAAAAATGATGTCAAATAAGAATAAATCAATTCAAGTTCTAACGAAAGGTGTTGAGTTTTTGTTTAAAAAAAATAAAGTTACTTATATAAAAGGAAAGGGAGTGCTTTTTTCAAAAAATGACATAGTAGTTTATAACAATGACCAAAAAACAAATTATAAATCTAAAAATATTGTTATTGCAACTGGATCAGAAGTTGTTTCTTTACCAGGAATAGATATAGACGAGGAAAATATAATTTCTTCAACTGGTGCTTTATCACTTAATAAAGTTCCAAAAAAACTTGCTGTTATTGGTGGAGGATATATCGGCCTTGAAATGGGTTCTGTTTGGTCTAGATTAGGAGCTGAAGTTACAGTAATAGAATACCTTGAACATATCACACCAGGCATGGACAGAGAAATATCTGAAGAATTTAAAAAGATTCTACTGAAACAAGGTATAAAATTTAAATTGGGATCAAAAGTTAATACAGTTAAAAAAACCAACAAAGGGGTTTTAATTAATTTTACTGAATTAAAAAATTCAAAAGAAGACTCTTTAGAATTTGATAAAGTTCTCGTCTCAGTTGGTAGAAAACCTTATACAGAGGGCTTAAACTTATCAAAAGTGGGTATTAAAAAAGATAAAAAGGGACGGATCGAGGTAAACAAAAAACTTCAAACAACTGTGAAAAATATTTATGCTATAGGAGATGTAATTAAAGGCCCAATGCTAGCTCACAAAGCTGAAGAAGAAGGAATAGCAGTAGCTGAGATTTTAGCTGGTCAAGCTGGACATGTAAATTATGATGTAATACCAGGAGTAATCTATACTTCACCAGAGGTTGCGACAGTTGGAAAAACAGAGGAGCAGCTTAAAGATGAAAACAAAAGCTACAAAGTGGGAAAATTTCCTTTTATGGCTAACTCTAGAGCAAAGGTAAACAACGAAACAGAGGGTTTTGTTAAAATTTTAGCAGATAGCCAAACAGATAAAGTTTTAGGTGTACATATTATCGGTCCGCATTGTGGAGATATGATTGCTGAAATGGCTTTGGCAATGGAATTTGGAGCAAGTGCCGAAGATATAGCCAGAACTTGTCACGCTCACCCTACACATACTGAGGCCATTAAAGAAGCAGCATTGGCTGTTGATAAAAGACCAATTCATTTTTAATTAAAAAAAAAACTAATACTATCATTATATGAAAGCACAAGTTTTGTTGCCGAAAGTGTTTAATTTTCCATTTACTTACAACTCTATTGAACAAGAAAAAATTGGAGATCTAGTAGAGGTTCCGTTTGGTACAAAAAACGAAATAGGAGTAATTTGGAAAAACAAATATTCCGAACCCAAAAATATAAAAATTAAAAACATTGTTAGAAAAACTGGATATTCAATTGATGCTAAATTAGTTGATTATATTGAGTGGTTTTCATCCTATAATATGGTTCCCATAGGGCTCGTATTAAAAATGGTTATTGGAGGTACTAAAAACTTTTTTAAAATGAAAGATGGCCCTATTCAAATTAAGAAAACTAAATTGAAAAAATTCGAATTGAACTGTGAACAGTTAAAAGCTCTAAAGTTCCTAGAAAAAGTTCAAAATAAATTCGATGTTTCAGTTTTACAAGGCACAACAGGTTCAGGAAAAACATTAGTTTATTTTGAGAGAATAAAGAAGATTGTTAATCAAAATTGCCAAGCTCTTGTACTCTTACCAGAAATTTTTTTGACTAATGATTTTAAGTCACGATTTGAAGATTTTTTTGGTTTCGAACCTGCAATATGGCACTCTAAAATTACACCAAAAAATAAAAGAATTATTTGGAAAGGACTGATAAATAATAAAATAAAAATTTTAGTTGGTGCCAGATCAGCTTTACTTTTACCCTTTAAAAAACTTGGAATAATAATTGTAGACGAAGAGCACGATACTTCCTATAAACAAGATGAAGGTGTTACTTACAATGCAAGAGATATGGCAATCTCAAGAGCGAATTTTGAGAAAATACCTATTCACTTAGTAACTTCAGTGCCTTCAATAGAAACTTACAACAATATTTTTAACAAGAAGTATAGACATATAAAAATTTTAAAAAGATTTAATGATTATCCATTACCTGAAACAAAAATAATTAACTTAAATTTGAACAAAATAAAAAACAAATTTATCGCCAAAGAAACAATAAACTTAGTCAAACAGTATTTAGAAAAAGGTGATCAAATTTTATTTTTTATAAACAGAAGAGGTTTTGCTCCATATTTAATTTGTAAAAAATGCAGTTATAAACTGATTTGTTCAAATTGTTCATTATACTTAACGTTCCACAAAATTAAAAACAAAGCAATTTGCCATCATTGCTCATCTGAAAGGATATTAAAAACTAAATGTAGGTCTAAAGGTATTTGTGATTATATTATGTATGGTCCAGGTGTAGAAAAGATATTTGAGGAAGTTAAAGAAACATTCCCTGCTGAAAAAATAAAAATATTTTCAAGTGATTACTTGAAAACAAAGGAAAAAACAAAAAATCTATTTAAAGAAATAAAAGAAAATAAATTAAGTATTTTAGTAGGAACTCAAATGATTTCAAAAGGTTTCAATTTTCCAAAATTAAATTGTATTGTTGTAATTGATGCTGATTTTTCTGGTAGAGGTTACGATCTAAGAAGTACAGAAAAGAATATACAGCTATATCATCAATTAAGCGGAAGAGCTGGAAGATTTAGTTCAAAATCTGTAATAATTTATCAAACTCTTACACCTCACGATATAACTCTTAATGAATTAATAAAAAATCAATCAGAAGAACTTTTAAAAAACGAACTTATATTGAGAAAAAAAAATAAACTTCCTCCATTTATCAGATTAATTGCTATTATAATTTCCTCAAAAAATAGAAGCTTAAGTTTACAAGGAGCAAGAGAAATAAAAAATAAATTAAATCAGATAAATGATCTAGAAGTTTTAGGACCAGTAGACTCTCCTTTGCTTAAGATAAAAAAAAATTTTAGGTCTAGGTTATTAATAAGGTTTGACAATCGCTTTTTTCTGCAAAAAAAAATCTCAAATGTCTTAAATGGGCTTAAAATCTCATCAAAAATAAAACTTATGGTTGATGTCGATCCAATCAATTTCGCTTAAACCCAAATTTGCTAACTTGATCAAGGTATACTCTTATGATACGACCTCTGCATATTTCATAATAATTCTGACAATTTAAAAAATGAGTACAAACAAATCTTTCTCAACAGAAACTGCAGAAAGGTACTCACGCGCTTTGTTTGAAGTATCAAAAGAAGCTGAAGAGCTTGAAAAAGTAGAAAGTGATATAAAAAATTTTCAATTACTTTTAAATTCAAGCAAAGAAATTAAAAATTTTATCAAAGACCCTACCCAAAACTTTGGCAGACAAACTAATATGATTAATTTACTTGCAGAAAAATTAAGATTTTCCAAAAATTTAAAAAACTTTTTCTTACTATTAATAGATAAGAGAAGAATTTTTTTTATTGAAAAAATTACTGAGAGTTTTTTAAGATTATGTTCTCGAAAAAGAGGTGAGATTAAAGCTTCATTAATTTCATCAAAAGAATTATCTGAGCCCGAACTTAAAGTAATTAGTAAAGATTTATCGAATTCAATAGGCTCAAATTTAAAATTTGATTATAAAGTTGATAAAGAACTTATAGGAGGATTAAAGTTACAATTAGGTAGTTTCATGATAGATACTTCAATTAAAAATAAGCTCAAAAAATATGAGCAGGCGATGTTAGAAAATTAAAATGACAATAAACCCTTCAGAAATAACGAAATTATTAAAAGACCAAATTAAAAATTTTGGTGAAAAAGCTGAGATTTCTGAGATAGGTAAAGTTTTATCAGTCGGAGACGGTATCGCACGTGTTTATGGCCTTGATAATGTTCAAGCGGGCGAGATGGTAGAGTTTGAAGATGGTTCCAAGGGAATGGCTTTAAATTTAGAAAACGATAATGTTGGTGTGGTGATATTTGGTGATGATAGAAATATAAAAGAGGGTGATACAATAAAAAGAACAAAAGCTATAGTTGACGTTCCTGTTGGAAAGGAATTGTTAGGGAGAGTCGTAGATGGATTGGGTAATCCAATAGATGGCAAAGGCCCGCTAAGTAATAAAAGTAGAAAACGAGTTGAGGTAAAGGCACCAGGTATTATCCCTAGACAATCAGTTAATGAACCGATGCAAACTGGGTTAAAATCTATAGACTCATTAATACCGATTGGAAGGGGTCAACGAGAATTAATTATCGGAGATAGGCAGACCGGCAAAACCGCTGTAGCTATAGATGCTATTATTAATCAAAAACAAATCAATGAGACGTCTGATGAAAAAAAAAAATTATACTGTGTCTATGTAGCAATTGGTCAGAAAAGGTCTACTGTAGCACAGATCACAAAAACTTTAGAAGAAGCTGGAGCTTTAAAATATACAACGATCGTGGCAGCCACTGCTTCAGACTCTGCTCCCCTTCAGTTTTTGGCTCCCTATACTGGATGTACAATAGGTGAATATTTTAGGGACAATGGTATGCATGCTCTAATAGTTTATGATGATTTATCAAAACAAGCTGTCGCTTACAGACAAATGTCTTTACTTTTACGAAGACCCCCTGGAAGAGAAGCGTATCCCGGAGACGTATTTTATTTACACAGCAGACTATTAGAACGCGCTGCAAAACTTAGCGAAAAGAGCGGAGGAGGATCTTTGACAGCTTTGCCTATAATAGAAACTCAGGCTGGAGATGTTTCTGCGTATATACCAACTAATGTTATTTCAATCACTGATGGTCAAATATTTTTGGAAACGGAGTTGTTTAATCAAGGCATAAGACCCGCAGTTAACGTTGGGCTTTCAGTATCAAGAGTTGGTTCAGCCGCTCAAACCAAGGCTATGAAAAAAGTAGCTGGATCAATCAAATTAGAGTTAGCACAGTATAGGGAAATGGCTGCATTCGCACAATTTGGCTCGGACTTAGATGCGTCTACACAAAAATTATTAAATAGAGGTGCAAAATTAACTGAACTTTTAAAACAAGACCAATACTCACCAATGACCGTCGCTGAACAAGTAATATCAGTATATACAGGGGTAAAAGGATATTTAGATGATATTGATTTAGGTTCAATCAAAACATTTGAAAAAGATATAATTGAAAAAGTAAAATCAAAAAAATCAGAAATAATTAATCATATTCAATCAACTGGTAAACTTGAAGAAAATACTGAAAAACTTTTAAACCAAGTTATAGAAGAATATAAAAAAGGCAAAAAATAATGCCAAGCCTAGATGATTTAAAAAAAAGAATTAAAAGTGTTAAATCTACTCAAAAGATTACTAAAGCTATGAAAATGGTTGCAGCAGCTAAACTTAGAAAAGCTCAAGAAAATGCAGAAAAAGGTCGTCCTTATAGTCAAAAAATGCAGAACATTATTCTCAATTTGACAAAATCGATTAACGACATAGGAAATGCTCCAAAGCTACTTGTGGGCACTGGACAAGATAAGACATATTTATGTGTTGTATTAACTGCTGATAGAGGACTATGTGGTGGTTTTAACTCAAACATCTGTAAATTAGCAAAAACAAATTTTCAAAAAATTCTTAAAGAGGGCAAAAATTTAAAAATAATATCGGTAGGTTCAAAAGGATTAGATCAAATCAAAAGAGAGTATGGAAAATATGTTATAAAAAAATTTAGCTTTAAAGATAAAAAACAAATTTCATTCAAAGAAGCAGAAATAATTGGAACTGAAATAATTAATTTATTTAAAAATAATCAATTTGATAAATGTATTTTGTTTTATAATAATTTTAAAAATGTGATTACACAAATCCCGCAAGCTCATCAAATAATTCCTGCTGAAATAAAATCTTCTGAGTCTAAAAATGAAAGTTCATTATCTTACGAGTTTGAACCTGAGGAAGATGAAATTTTAGAGGATTTGTTGCCTAAAAATATTTCAACTCAAGTATTTAAGGCCTTTTTGGAGAACGCAGCAAGTGAACAAGGATCTAGGATGACCGCTATGGATAATGCAACGAGAAATGCAGGAGATTTAGTAGATAAATTAACAATAAACTACAATAGAAGTAGGCAAGCTTCGATTACTAAAGAATTAATAGAGATTATATCAGGAGCAGAAAGTTTATAGCTATGAATAGAAAAGGAAAAATAACTCAAATTATTGGAGCAGTAGTAGACGTTAACTTTGAAAATGATTTACCAGAAATCTATACAGCTTTAGAGGCTGATAACTCAGGTAATAGATTGATACTTGAGGTAGCACAGCATTTAGGGGAAAATGATGTAAGAACTATAGCAATGGATGCTACAGAGGGATTAAAAAGAGGAGATGAAGTTCAAAATACTGGTAAACCAATAAGTGTTCCTGTTGGACCTGAAACTTTAGGCAGAATTATAAATGTAGTAGGAGAGTCAATTGATGAAAAAGGAGAAGTTAAAACAAAGGAGAAATGGCCAATTCACAGACCTGCTCCCAAATTTACAGATCAAGCCACTGAAACCGAACAACTTGTAACTGGAATCAAAGTAATCGATCTCTTAGCTCCTTACGCAAAAGGCGGTAAAATTGGATTATTTGGAGGCGCGGGTGTTGGAAAGACAGTGACGATAATGGAATTGATTAACAATATAGCTAAAGCTCATGGTGGGTTTTCAGTTTTCGCTGGAGTTGGTGAAAGAACAAGAGAGGGAAATGATCTTTACCATGAAATGATTGAGTCTGGTGTAATTAAAACTGAAGGTAAAGGCTCAAAAGCCGCATTAGTTTATGGACAAATGAATGAACCTCCAGGAGCACGAGCACGAGTAGCTTTAACAGGACTAACGGTTGCAGAATACTTTAGAGATAAAGAGGGACAAGATGTGCTCTTTTTCGTTGATAATATTTTTAGATTTACTCAAGCAGGTTCTGAAGTTTCAGCTTTATTAGGAAGAATACCTTCTGCAGTTGGTTATCAACCAACTTTAGCTACAGACATGGGTAATCTTCAAGAGAGAATAACTTCAACTGATAAAGGTTCTATTACCTCTGTTCAAGCCATTTATGTTCCGGCTGACGATCTAACAGATCCGGCCCCTGCAACATCATTTTCTCATTTAGATGCTACTACTGTACTTTCAAGACAAATAGCTGAAATAGGTATTTATCCTGCAGTAGATCCTCTAGACTCGACTTCCAGAATACTAGATCCTAGGGTCGTAGGAGAAGAACATTATAGAGTGGCTAGAGATGTCCAAAAAATTTTACAAGCATACAAATCTCTTCAAGATATTATAGCAATTCTTGGAATGGATGAGCTTTCAGAGGAGGATAAGCTTACCGTTGCCAGAGCAAGAAAGATACAAAGATTTTTATCACAACCCTTTTTTGTTGCAGAAGTGTTTACGGGCTCTCCAGGAAAACTAGTCGATTTAGAATCTACTATTAAAGGGTTCGACTCAATATGCAAAGGTGAGTATGACCATTTACCTGAAGCTGCCTTTTATATGGTTGGAGGAATAGAAGAAGTAATTGAAAAAGCTGAAAAATTGAATAAAGACAACAAATGATGTCTGAAAAATTTACTGTAGAAATTATATCTCCTGATAAGACAATTATTAAAACTGAGACCTCAGAAGTTCAAATACCTTCTTATGAAGGTGAAATGGGAATACTAAAAGACCATATTCAATTGATAACTTTTTTAAGACCAGGAATAATCAAGATCAAAAATGACAAAGAAAAAGAATTTTTCGTGGAGGAAGGCACTGTAGAGTTTTCCAATAATAATCTCCTTATTTTAACCTCAAAAGCAAAAGATTTATCTAATGTAGACAAAAAATCTTTAAGCAATCTCTTATCCGAAGCTGAAAAAAGAATTAGCGATAATAAATTAACTGATAAAGAAAAATATTTACTATCCTATAAAATTGACACCTTGAAAAATATTAATCAATAAATTCTTTAATTTTAATTAATAATTTGTTGTACATATTTTTTTTAAAATCAACTATTACATTTGGAAGTTCATCTGGAGAAATCCACTTCCATTCAATAAATTCTGGATTTTTAGTATTTAAATTTATCTCATTATCCTCACCCAAGTATTCAGCAATAAACCATTTTTGCCTTTGACCTCTAAACTGTCCTTTCCAAATTACTCCTATTAAATTTTCTGGAAGCTCATATGCAAAAAAACCCTCTAATTCCTTTAGAATTTTAAAATTAATAATACTTGTTTCCTCCTCAAGTTCTCGTTTCATAGCAGAGAAATAATCCTCTCCCTCATCAACACCCCCCTGAGGCATTTGCCACTTATCTACTGGATTATCCTTTCTTTTGCCAACGAAAATCTTTTTATTTTTATTGAAAATAATTACACCTACTCCATTACGCATTGGAAGTTTTTTTTCTGTCATAAAATTAAGAATTAAAAAGTTTTATAGCGTAATTCAATTGATTATCAGTTTCAGAATTTATCCTAAAATTTTCATTTCCCTCTTCAACTAAAATGTCAGGAGTAACACCTACTTCTGAAATTGATTTTCCAGACGGCAAATAATATTTCGAAATGGTCAACCTCATACCCCCACCGTTTTTGAGAGGAATAATTGATTGGACTGAACCTTTTCCATATGAATTTTCTCCTAAAACAATAGCTCGTTTATGATCTTTTAAGGCCCCAGCAAAAATTTCTGCTGCAGATGCAGAACCATAGTTGATTAAAACTATAATTGGCTTACCATTAATTTCATCTCCTTTTCGTGCAAAAAATTTTCTAGTTTCAGAAATTTTTTTTCCTTTTGTAGAAACTATTTCACCATCTTCTAAAAAAAAGTCAGTTATATTTATAGCTTGATTGAGTAGGCCTCCAGGGTTGTTACGCAAATCTAAAACATATCCTTTAATTTTAGATTTCTCCTCAAAATTTTTTACAGTTTTTAAAAATTGTTTGTCGCTATTCTCGTTAAATGATTTAAGTCTTATGTAGCCTAAATCTTTTTCTTTACCTATCAATTTTGAGCTAACAGATTTAACTTCAATAATTTTTCTGATTATTTTAAATTCAAGTGGTCTCTTTACGTTTTTCCTTCTCACAGTTAAATCAATAGGCGTTCCAACTGGCCCTCTCATTAATTTCACTGCTTCCAAGAGTGACTTACCTTGAACCTGTTCTTTTCCGATTTTAACAATATAATCACCTGCTTTAATTCCAGCTTTTGCAGCAGGAGTATCATCAATAGGTGAAATAACTTTCACTACTCCAGCCTCCATTCCAATTTCAATTCCTAAACCGCCAAACTCTCCTTTAGTATCAGTTTGCATTTCTTTAAATAATTCTGGGCTCATGTAAGCAGAGTAAGGGTCAAGAGATTGAAGTACTCCATTAATTGCAGAGTCCATGATTTCTGCTTGATCAACATCATCAACATAATCTTTTTGTATATTTTCTAAAACTTCACCAAATAGGTCAATTTTTTCGTAAAGACTATCTTTTGCGAAAGACAAGTTGTGAAAAAATATAAAAACTAAAAAATAAAAAATAATTTTATTTTTCATATCATTGCTTTTTCTTTTGGAGTTTCTTCTGACCACATATTTTCTAAATCATAAAATTCTCTTTTTTCTGGGTGAAAAATGTGAACTATTATGTCCTGAGTATCTACTAGTTTCCAATCAGTGCTGTCTTTTCCTTCTATTCTGCAATTATTTAACCCTAACTTCTTCAATTCTTCCACAAGAATTTCTGACAATGCCTGCAAGTGTCTTGAAGAGGTGCCAGAGGCAATAACCATATAATCAGCTATATAAGATTTATTTTTAAGATTAATCGATTTTATATTTTGAGCTTTGTTATTGTCTAAAATTTTTTCAATACTATCTTTAATTTTTGATATTTGCATTAAATGAGTTTCTTAAATTTTTTTTTAATAAAGTAGAGGAAATTTGTATAGGCTTATTTTTTATAAATACTACGTTTTTATTGTTTAAATATTTTACCACAATAGTTTTTTTACTATTCTTATCATATCCTTTACGAGAAAAAACAATTAATTTTGTTAATTTTACTATTTTTTTCCAACTCTGCCACTTATGAAATTTTATCAAAATATCTGAACCAACAATAAAATAAAGTATTTTGGGCTTTTTCTTTTTTAAAATATATTCAATAGATTTGATTGACCTAGAGGATTTAATTAAATCATCCAAATAAACAACTTCGATATTCTTCATTTTTTTTGTAATTTTTTTTGCTTGAATTATTCTCTCTTTTAAAGAGAAGAAAGTTTTATGTTTAAATGGATTTTTTTTAGCTACAATCCAGTAAATTTTTTTTAATTTAAATTTTTTTAACGCGATCTTTGAAATTATTAAATGACCTTTATGAGCAGGGTCGAAACTTCCTCCTAATAAACCTATACTAGTATTATTAAATTTTACCATCAATTAAGGTCTAGTGATCCCCTTACCTGAAACTACGTACTTATAAGATGTTAGTTGATTTATTCCAACAGGTCCTCTTGGTGGAAGTTTATTTGTTGATATACCAATTTCACCTCCAAATCCAAATTCACCACCATCAGCAAATTGAGTTGATACATTGTGCATAGCTATTGAACTATTAACTCCCTGTAAAAAAATTTCTGCATTTTTAGAATTATTTGTAACTATACTATCAGTGTGCATAGTACCATATTTTAAAATATGTCTTACAGCTTCATGTACATTTTTAATTGTTTTAACGGAGATTATTGCATCAAGGTATTCTGTTTTCCAATCTTTTTCTTTGGCAAGTTTTAATTTATTTTTAAATAATTTGTTAATTTTGTTGTCAACTCTTACCTCGCAACCAATCTTTATCAAAGAATTTATAATTTCTACACCATGCGTTTTTAATGCTTTCTCTTCTATTAAAAGTGTTTCAACAGCACCGCATATGCTGGTTCTTCTCATTTTAGCATTTATGATAATTTTTTCTGCCATTTTCAAATTAGCACTTTTATCTACATATATGTGACATAAACCTTCTAAATGTCCTATAACATGTATTTTCGAAAATTTTTGAACTTTAGAGACTAAACCTTTCCCTCCTCTTGGAACGATAACATCAATGTACTTACTCATTTTTGAAAGTAAATGATCCACTATTCTTCTATTTTTTTTGTCAATAAATTGAATACAATTTTTATTGATGTTATTTTTTTGCAGTACATCTCTGAATAGATCAGCTAATATCTTATTAGAATTTAATGCTTCAGATCCACCCCTCAAAATTGAACAATTTCCAGATTTTAAACTTAAAGATGCAACATCAGCAGTTACGTTTGGCCTACTCTCATAAATAACACCTATAACACCTATAGGGGTTGAAACTCTCTTAATTGTTAATTTATTTGGGCGTGACCATTTCTCTAAAATTCGACCTGTTGGATTTTTAAATTTAGCTATTTCATCAATAGAGTGCCTTATCCCTTCAATTCTCTTTTCATTTAATATTAACCTGTCAACGAAATGTTTACGTTTAATATTTTTAACATCTTTTTGATTTTCTTTGATGATCCTTTTTTTATTTTTTAAAATAGCTTTATTATAATTATCTAAAACCCTTACTATTTTGTTGTGTTTAATAGATTTAAGATCCTCGAAAGCTTTCCTCGCATTTTTTCCAATTTCCTCTAAATATTTCATTTACAATTTTACCATATTATCTTTATGAACTATTTCAGATTTACTAAAGTAACCTAAAATCCGTTCAATTTCTTTACTTTGTTTCCCTTTAATTTTATCAATTTCAGTAGAGTCAAATGAAGAAAGACCCCTCGCGAGTTGTTTACCATTTTGATCAACAATTAATACATTTTCTCCCTTGTCAAAAGAGCCTTTAATTTTTGTAATACCAGCAGCAAGCAAACTCTTACCATTAAATAAAGCTTTAGCTGCTCCTCTATCTATATAGATTACCCCTGACGAACTCAGAGAACTTATTATCCATTTCTTTCTCGCATCTAAACTTGAAATTTTTGGTAAAAAGTGTGTAAAAATTTTATTTTTTATCATTTTTTTTAGAGGATTTTCTTTATTGCCACTAGCTAAAAACATGTGACAACCTGAATTCATACAAATTTTTGCTGCATCTAGTTTTGTTGAAATACCACCTGATCCATATGTGTTTTTGCTTGTTTCAACTAAAGAATTTATTTTTTCATCGATTTTATTTACTACTTTAACTATATTTTTGGATTTGTCATAAAGACCATCTACATCCGACAAAATTACCAATGTATCTGCACCTATAATTTGAGCAACTCTCGCTGCAAGCCTATCATTATCTCCATACTTTATCTCGGAAGTAGCTGTAGTATCATTTTCGTTTACTATTGGTATAGCATTTAATTTAAAAAGATTCTCAAAAGTGCTTCTCACATTAAGAGCTCTTTTCCGCTGCTCAGTATCATCAGGGCTAATTAAAATTTGACCAGATTTAATTTTAAATCTATCAAATAATTTTTGAAATTCACCAGCTAAATGAATTTGACCTATGGCTGCAATTGCTTGACTCATTTCAAGTTTAATTTTTTTTTTTTTAATTTTTAAATATTTTTGACCTAGTGCAATAGCGCCCGAGGATACAATGACAAATTTTTTTCCTGAACCATACTTTTGTATATCCTTTATTAATGACATTACCCACTTTTTTTTAAATTTTCCTTTAGCGTCAACGACAGTTGTTGAGCCTAATTTGATTACAATTTTCTTTGAGTTCTCAACTAGCATATTTTACTAAAAGCTTTTTTATTTTTTGTATATCTTTATTGGAAAATACCGAAATAATCTCGTATTTAGTTTTAATCATATTTTTAAAGTCGGCTAATTTTTTATTTATTTCATCATCTTTAAATAAATCTGATTTATTAAAAAAAATAATTTCTTTCTTTTCCCTTAACTTTTTATCATATGATGAAAGCTCTTGAATTATATGTTTATATGTTTTTACAAGATTATCCTCACTTAAATCGATTAAATGTAACAAAATTTTACATCTTTCGATGTGACGTAAAAACTTATCACCCAGCCCGACTCCTTTATGAGCTCCCTGCACAAGCCCAGGGATATCTGCCAATGTGAACTCTTTTCTATCATAATATACAACACCTAAATTTGGATTTATTGTTGTAAAAGGATAGTTTGCTATTTTTGGTTTTGCACTGGTTAACGCAGCAAGCAAACTTGATTTTCCTGCGTTTGGTTTTCCAATAATTCCAATATCGGCAATAACTTTTAATTGTAACCAAATCCAAAACTCTTCACCATTTTTTCCAACCGTTCTTTTTTTGGGAGCTCTATTTACCGAACTTTTAAATCTTACATTGCCTAACCCGCCTTTACCTCCAGAAGCTACAAGAAACCTTTCATTAGCTTTTGTAAAATCATAAATTAAAGTATTGTTATCCTCCTCATAAATCTGTGTTCCAACTGGAACTTTTAGAGTTAGATTTTTACCATTAGCCCCTGTTCTATTTCTTTTACTTCCAGGCTTTCCGTGTTGAGCTTTAAAATGTTGAGCATATCTGTAGTCAATAAGAGTATTAAGATTTCCATCCGATTCAACAACTACAGAGCCACCATTACCGCCGTCACCGCCATCAGGTCCGCCAAACTCTACAAACTTTTCTCTACGAAAGCTGGCAGAACCAGAGCCACCATTCCCTGCTTTAACATATATTTTAGCTTGATCTAAAAATTTCATTATAGGTATAATATAAATAACTTTTATTATTTATATAGATTTAATTGGGAATTACAGAAACAAAAGTTCTGTTTAATTTAGATTTTTTGAATTTTACTTTTCCTTTGACTAAAGAAAAGATGGAATGGTCTTTGCCCATACCAACGTTATCTCCTGGATGAATTTTAGTTCCTCTCTGTCTAACAATTATATTTCCTGGTATAACCAGTTGATCACCATATCTTTTGACACCAAGACGTCTGCCCTTACTATCTCGGCCGTTCTTCGACGATCCACCTGCTTTTTTTGTTGCCATTTAAATTCCTATTTTTTTTTTTCTTTTTTTATAACTTTTTTATCCTCTTTAACAACATTTTTTTTTTCTACTATTTTAAATTCATCAATAATTTTTCCATCTTTAGCTAAAATCTTTGTAATTTGTACCTTCGAATGACGCTGTCTATGACCATTCTTTTTTCTAGAATTTTTTCTTCTTCTTTTATGAAATACTAAAACTGTGCGATCTTTAACGTTATCTAATAATTTAGCCTCCACTGTGGCCCCTTCTATGCTGGGGTTTCCAACTTCAGTATTTTTATTATCATTAAGAAGGAGAACATTTTTGAACTTTACAATTTCACCTACCTTAGCGTTAAGCTTTTCTATTTCTAGTATTTTACTTGCAGACACTTTGTATTGTTTTCCACCAGTTTCAATTATTGCAAATGACATAAAATTTCTTTCTTTGTTTCCCACGAAATATAGCCTTAAGAACTAACAAGTCAAGATTATTGAGCTTAAAAAGAGTCCTTTAAATCTCTTAATTTTGAAAAAACTTTATCATCAGAAGCAGTTTTAAGGTTTAATAATTGTTTAATACTTGGATCATCACATTTAAAAAAAATATTTGTTTTAATTTCCTCTTCAATAGTAGTTGGTATTGTAGGTAAATTATTTCTTAATTTGTCTTCCACTCTTTTTTCTTTCTGTTTAAGTAAATTATTTTCTTTATCATATGCTAAACAAAACTTTAAATTTGACTTTGTGTATTCATGTCCACAGTATATTTTTGTATCTAAGGGTAAACTTTTCAATTTGTTTAAAGACTCGAACATTTCCTTATGAGTTCCTTCAAACACTCTTCCACACCCTAAAGAAAATAAAGTATCACCCGTAAACACTATCTTTTCTTTCCTAAAGAAAAAAGCAATATGACCCTTGGTGTGGCCAGGTACAAAAATTACCTCAAACTCTAAGTTCCCAATTTTATATTTTTGGTTTTCTTTCAAAGAAATATCAATCCCAGGAATTCGAAGTTTATCTAAACCAAAACCTAATATCTTAGAGTTATACTTTTTTTTAAGTTTTAGATTTCCGTCAATATGATCAGCATGATGATGAGTATTAAGAATATAATCCAATTTATTATATTTTTTGATTTTTTCATCACAAGTGCTGAAATCTGATGGATCTACGATTGAAACAGTATTTGTTCTTTCTTCGTGAACTAAATAACTGTAATTATCACTTAAACAAGGGATTATCTCTATTTTCATATTATCCTATTAAAAAAATACCTAATTTTGAAAAAAGGTTTTTAACTTCTAAATTAGTTCTTTTGATTAATGATATCTTATCTTCATTAACTCCAACAACTTTTTTTATATTAATTTTTTTTTCATCACAAAAGTTAAATAAATCTTTTATCGTGCACATATGTAAATTAGGGGTGTTGTACCATGTATTTGGAAGTGTTTTTGTTACCGGCATTATACCAAAAAACAAAAGCTTAGTTCTAACTTTCCAGTAACCAAAATTTGGAATTGAAATAATTACTGATTTTCCTATTCTCAAAAGATCTCTCAAAACTTTTTCAGGCTCGTAAAAGGCTTGAAGAGTTTGACTCAGAACCACATAGTCGAATGATTGATCTGGAAATTGGTGTAGTTCAGTTTCAGCGTTTCCTTGAATAACTGATAAACCTTTATTTATACATTGTTGTACGTTATCTTGATTCAGCTCTAATCCACGTACCTTGATATTCTTTTCTTTTTTAAGAAGATTCATTAATGAACCATCACCACAGCCCACATCAAGGACTCTTGTATTATTCGGAAGTAAATCTGCAATAACTTTAAACTCTTTTTTCATTTTTAAATTTTTCATACATTGAGTCAATAAAACCTTTTAGAGTTTTTAAAAATTCCAGCTCATTTAACAAAAAAGAATCGTGACCCTTATCAGTAATTATTTCCGAGTAAGAAACATCCACACCTGAGGCATTCAAAGCTATTACTATATCTTTATTATCTCTAGTTGTGTAAAGCCAATCTGAAGAGAAAGATATTATCAAAAATTTTGTTTTTTGATTTTTAAAAGCTTCAACAAGACCTCCTTTAAACTGCTTAGAAAGATCAAAGTAGTCCATCGCCCTAGTAATATATAGAACAGAATTAGCGTCAAATCTTTCTACAAAAGCATAACCTTGATGCCTTAAATAACTTTCAACTTGAAAATCTGCACTAAAACTAAATTCATAATCTGCTTTTTCTTGTAATTTTCTTCCGAATTTTTCTTGCATACCTTTTTCAGACAAATAACTTATGTGTCCAACCATCCTTGCCACAGCCAGACCATTTTTAGGTTGGACGTTTTTTAAAACATACTGTCCATTATTCCATGCAGGATCAGCCATAATAGCTTGTCGCGCTAATTCATTTAAAGCAATATTTTGTGCGCTATGGCTTGAACTACATGCAATTGGAACAGCTGAAAAAGTTTTGTCCGGAAATGTTGCGCAAAATTGCAAAAGTTGCATACCACCCATTGAACCGCCAGTTGCA
>CACASQ010000004.1 GCA_902535255.1 uncultured Pelagibacteraceae bacterium | reverse complement strand
TAGATAATAATTTTTTGTTGACCTTTAACATTTTACTTAAACTGAATGCATGAACTAAACCCACTGTGAATGAAGAACTTGATCCTAATCCTGACTGTGATACCAAATCTGAGTTGTGAGATATTTCTATAGGCCCTTTTAATCTGAAGTATTTTATAGTTTCTCTAATTGAATTATGTTTGATATTACTGATGTTTTTGACTTCTTCATGTTTAAAGTATCTTAGACGATAATTTATATTATAGAATGAAGGTATTCTTCTAAGAGTGCTATAAGTAAATTTGTCAATAGTTGTGCTTATAACAGATCCATGATTCTTCTCGTACCACTCTGGAAGATCAGTCCCACCGCCAAAAAAAGAAATTCTTAAAGGAGTTTTAATTAAAATCATATTTTAAAAAGTTTTTTAAAAATTTTTTTTGTCAATAATGAAAAATCAAAACATTGATGAAATTGAAAATAAAAATCTACATCAAAAAATGAGCGTAATGATATATATTTTTTTGTGAAGAATTTCCTCACAATTTTTGGACATTTCTCCAACTTATTTTCAATTTTCTTATCTTCAAATGAGCTTATAGTGTCAATGAATTTAGGCATATAACTTTTATATTCATATTTTTTTAAAAAAGTATTGAATCCATTTTTTGAAATTTTATCTCTTGCATTTTTATTTGATAAATAAAATTTTATCTTATCCAAAAGCTCATCATTATTGTTAAAAACCTCAAAATCTTTACCAGGTTCAAAGAAATATTCTAATGAAGAATTGTTTTCTGTTAGTAGAAAACTTTTACATGATAAAATTTCAAAAATTCGACCTGGAATATTCTTTAATTTATTTATTTCTTCTTTTTTTGAAAAAATATCCTCTGGATTATGAGTGAGACTACAAAAATTTAGGTTTATTTTTGAATTTTTAATTGTCTCAAAGTAATTGTTTTGGCTTAAAAATTTCGTATGACTATTGTCGCCATAAACTTTAATGTTGATATTGTTTTTTTTTAAAAAATTAATTTTATTATTTCTTTCATTTCTTAAAAGGCCAATAAAACTTACGTCAATTTCTTGTTTTTCACTAAAAAATTCGTTTTTAGATGTGAAATTATTCACAGCTGGTGATGCATATACAAAAGAGTTTGCTCCTAGTTTTTTAAATTTTTCGCATATATCTGGAGTATTAGTAATATTTAAATCGTATAAGTTACAATAATATTTTGAATATACATTGAAAAGTGCTAAATCATCACCATCAATTTTGACTCTAAATACTTTACCTTGAATTGAATTTAATAATTTAGGATTAATAAAATAAAAACTTGTTACGATTAGAATATCAATTTTTTTTTTATTTATTAAATTTTTTATATTTCTATTTATCTCAAATATATTTGAAGAGGTTTCGTACTCTACAAAAAATGTTTCGCTAGGCATCCCATAATTAATTATCCCTTTGATAAAAAGATCATAGTAAAGAGATTCTTTCTTCTTTTTAAATATAAGAATTTTTTTATTTAAGAAAATGTTTTTCAGGTTAAAAATATTCTACTTAATTAGTTTTCTAAGAATGAGTTAAATCTTGATTTATATGAACTTTTATTTTTAATAAACCACTCGATTGTTTCTTTTATACCAACTTCTAATGGCGTTTTAATCTTAAAATTAATTTTTCTTTGAAGTTTATTACCTAAAACTCTTTTGTTATCTCCAGAATTCTTATTTTTTTTCCACTTAATTTTTAAAGGACCGTTTGGTACGGATTTAGCAATTATTTCAGCAACTTCTCTTATTGAATAACCTTTGCCGCTACCTAAATTGATTGGTTGTCTGAATTTTTTAGAAACTACCTTGATCATTCCTAAGGCTACATCTTTTGAAAAAATGAAGTCTCTGACAGGTTTTCCATTCCCCCATACCTCCAAGGTGTCATTTTTTGAGTCTAAAGCTTTTTTTATCAACGATGGAATTACCATTGCATTTTCTGTATTAAAATTATCAAATGGTCCATAAACATTAGCAGGTCTAACTACAAATATATTTCGCCATTTTTTTTCAGCCTTGTAGCATTCTGCTTGAAGCTCACATATTCTCTTTGCCCATCCAGGGAATTTATCGTTTTCTGATGGAAAAGTTTTCCAAACATCATTTTCATTTAAAATTTTGTTTGGAGCATAAACACCTACTGAGCTTGTAAAAAGATAATCTTTAATTTTAGATCTTCTTGCAGCTTCCATCATATTTAAGCTAAATTGAATTGTTGGAACAAAAAATTTGGATGGCTTTTCTCTTGACATTTTTGGAGAACCTTTAATGCCAGCTAAGTGAAAAACTATATCCTTTGATCTACATAAATTTAAACAATTTTTAAATTCTCTTAAATCACTGATAATATACTTTACTCCTTTGACAGGTTTAATCTTATCTAGAGAACAAGAAGTTACTTTGGCTCCTAAATTGATTAAAATTTTTGTTAATTGGACACCAATTAAACCCGTACCACCAGTGACTAAAACTTTTTTTCTATAAAAATAATTTTTTTTATTTTTGATTATATGCATCACCATCTTCAATAATCAAAGTTGATTTTGTATCTTTTCTTGAATATGCTTTTTTATAGGCGCTTAAAATTTGTTTTGAGTTTATTAACCTAACAACTTCAATCTCAGTTAAAATTTGTCTGAAAATTTTAGTATAATTTTGTGTGTGTTGAACACCTCCATTTAAAGGATTAGTTGACCCGATTGATGTTCTAATAATTACTTTTGGCTTGAAATCATTTGAGGACATGTGTCTGATTTTATCTAAATGATTTACTATTTGATTCATCGCTAAAATTAAAAAATCAAACCTTGGATAAACGCAAATTGGAACAAATCCATTTAAGGCTAAGCCAGTGCAAAAACCTGCTTGAACATCTTCAAAAACTGGCACTTCTATCTTTTTTTTTTTTGGAACATTTTTTAGTGTATTAAATATTGCATTTCCTGAATAAAGAACTGATTGACCAATAAAAAGTGTATCCCTTTTTTTTGATAAATAATCCATAGATTTTATTAATTCTGTTTTGTAGCTCATAATTTTAAAATAAGACCCAAGCTCCAGTACCGTGATGTGGAAATTTTCTAGAATACTTGTAATAAATAACGCCAGGAAGTCTTTTCATTTTTTTTCCCCAAGCTTTGTCTGTAGGTGTGTTAGTGCTCATGTTATTATCCTCGACAATAAAATTCAAGGGAAGTCCAAAGTTTTTTGCGTATTTATAACAATCAATAAAAGTACCAGTTTCATAAGTCATATCTCCCACAAAAATCCAAACTTTTTGTTTTGATTTTTTAAGTTTTAAACCCATGCTTATTCCTAGAGCTATAGGCAATCCACCTCCAACAATTGATGAGGAGTAAAATTTATATTTTTTGGAGTTAATACCCATACTTTTACCTTCTATTATTTTTTTTTTCAGAAATTTAGAAGGTAACCCATGTAATAACGCATGGTAATGATTTCTCCAATTTGAAACAACCCAATCGTATTTTTTTATTTTTTTGAAAATTTGAATTAATTGATTTTCATTGTTACCTGAAAGATGAATAGGTGCTGTGATCTTCCCTTTTTCATATAAAATTTTTATTTCATTTTCAAATTTTATAAGCCTACTCTTTTTTATTTTTTCGCTTTGGGTTAATTTTTTTTTTTTTATTATCATTAATTATATTCTATTTTTTTTATAAAAATTTTTGTACCAATTTATTGTTTTTTTTAAACCTCGGTCTACATCAATTTTTGGTTTCCATCCTATTTTTTTAAAAATTTTTTCATTGTTTACTAAAATATCAACTTTAATTGTTGGTTTGTGTTTTAAATATTTCAATTTTTTTTGAACTTTAAAAATTTCTATTATCTTTTCTATAATTTTATTAAGTGGATATGACTTTCCAGCTGACATATTAAAAATTTCAAAACTTTTTTTTTGTCTTAAAAAAATCAATTCTAACCCCATCAATAAATCATCAACATGTAGAAAGTCCCGCTTCTCTTTACCGTCTCCCCAAACTTCTAAAATTTTATCTTTATTTGAAATTTTTGTTATGATTGACGACATAAAATGTCCGGTTTTATCTCTAAATTTATCAAACGCCCCATAAATGTTTGAGTGACGAACTGCAGTAAATTTCGTTTTAGATCTTTTTGAGTAAAATTTACATATGTTTTCTATGTAAACTTTAGTAAGAGCTATCCCTTCATAACTTGGATGAATATCTTTTTCCAAATTAAATTGGTATTCTCTAAGGTATCTTTTGGAGTTTCTGTACATCACTGTACAACTTAAAAAAATAAAATGCTCTACTTGAAAATGAACACTCCACTTAATTATTAGTGAGTTCATAATTGCATTTCCCGAAATGAACTTAAAAGGATCTGTTTTCATCGATTGTGCTCCTGCTGTTGTTGCAGCGGATTGAATTACGTAGTGAAATTTATTTTTTTTGAATAAATTTTTAATTGAATTCTCGTTTAAAAGATCGATCTTTATCCAATTTATATTTTTTGATTTTATTCTAGGCTTCGTTTTATTGTAAGTAGCGTAAATTTTTATTTTTTTATCTTTAAGATAATTTACGATATTTGTACCAATAAACCCTGAACCACCGAAAATAATTACATTTTTATTTTTAAATTTCATGGACTAAACTATCTCTCTTTGAGTATCCAATAAATTTTTCAAACTTTTTTGAACATTGTTCTTTATGTTCCAGCCAGTGTCTTTGATAAATTTTTTGGAGTCAGGAATTTGATACTTAACGTCTTTTTTTCTTAATAATTTTTTATCTAGTTTTGATATTATTTTTATTTTCGAAAGAGATTTCAAAGTTTTCAAAATTTTTGATATTTTATAAGATTTTGTTCCACCAATATTATATATTTCTCCTATTTTTCCTTTTCTTGCTGTTAACCAATATGCCTCCATAGCATCTTCAATATCTAAAATTGTTCTTGTTGAATTTAAATTTCCATGAAGTAAATATTTTTTTTTACCTTTTTCAATCTGAGCTATTTGGTGGGCCCAATTGGAGGAGAATAAATTTAATCGTCGTGGGTTTATATAAGTAAACATCCTAGTAATTATTATTCTCATATTAAATATTGATTGGTAATTTTGAGCTAACAAATCTTGAAATGTTTTAGATATTGCATAAGGATTGTCTGGACGTATTTTAAAGTTTTCATTAATTTTCACTTTGACGTCTAAAGCCCCGTAAATTTCAGACGTACTACATAAAATTATTAATGGTTTATAATTTAGTTTTCGTAAAGAATGTAATAAATTCAGTGTTATATTATTATTATTATAAATTATTTTCTCAGGTTGATCGAAAGACAGTCTAACATCTGCATTAGATGCTAAATGATAAACTAAATCAGGTTTTATTTTTTTAATCAATTTATCTAATTTTGAAAAATTATTTAAATCACAAAAAAACGTTTTTATATTTTGTTTTCTTAATTTATTTTGAATTTTATTATTTTTTTTTCTATAGCACCCATAAATCTTTACTTTTGGAAGTTTTCTTTTAATATGTTCAGCTAAGTAGGACCCTCCTGATCCTAATATTCCAGTTATAAATATCTTCCTAAAATTTCTCACAAGATAAGTTTAATAATTTTTATCGAAATCTTTCTCATCTAAATTTTTATAAAAAGAAACTAATTCACTTATTCCAACTTTAAGAGAATATTTAGGTTTCCACTCTGTTTTTTCTAATTTTTCATTTGAAACAAAGTAGTCTCTTTTATCTGGGTCTTTTCCCTCTTTATCTATTTGAATTTCAAAATCAGGTAAAAAATTTTTTATACTTTCACATAGTTGTAATTTTGTTAAATTAGCTTCAGATAGACCTACATTATAAATATTTGATTTCATTTTATCAAAATTTGTCAAACAATGTACAAACGTATAAGCTACGTCTTTTACATGTATATAATTTCTTCTAAAGTGAGGTTCAAAAAGTTTTATCTTTTTAAATTTGACTGCATTATAAACAAAGAAATTAACAAGAAGATCAATTCTATTTCTATATGAGACCCCAAAAACTGTAGCTAGCCTAAGTGAGATCGCGTTTTCATTTTCCATAACATATTTTTCAGCATTAACTTTTGTTTTTCCATAATGCGATATAGGATTTAGATCCATAGTTTCATCACATATAATATTTTTATCTGTTGTTCCATAGCCGCTATTAGTGGTGGGTAAAATTATAATTTGGTGTTTTGACAAACTTTTTGTAATTTTTTCTACAGATTTTTCATTTATTTCATAAGCTAGATCATAATATTTTTCACATAGAGGAGCTCCAACTATTCCTGCTAGAGGTATTACTACATCAGTCTTTGGAATTAAATCTTTGTACAACTGGTTCTCTCTTACGTCTAAATTAAAAAACTCAAAATTTTTATTTTCTTTTAAATGAAAAAGAGTATCTTTTTTGAAAAATAGATTATCTACTCCAGTTACCTTGTAGCCTCTTTGAAGTAATTGAGTGCAAATCGTTGACCCTAAATAACCTGCTGCACCAGTTACGAGTATCTTTTCCATTTATATATTTTTCAAAGCTTTATAAAGAAAATTTATTTGTTTAGATAAATTAATTGAGGAATTACCCACAAAAAAACCATAGTAATGCGCGTGTTTTGCATTAGTTAATTTATCATGTGTTGTATAATTAAAATGCTTAGAGTACTTATGTTCTGTAAAACATCCGCCTGTTATTAGTCTAAATTGAATATTTAACTTTGATAGTATTTTGAGAACTTTATTTTTCAAAAATTTATTTTTTTTCTTTAAAACAAGTGGAAAACAAAAGCTTGAGTGATAATCATCAGTTTTCTGAATAATAAATTTGTCGTGTTTTTGAAATAATTTATTAAAAATTTGGAGATTTTTTCTTCGCGTATGAATCATTTTATTGAGTTTTTGAAGCTGAACAAGTCCTGCTGCAGCATTAAGCTCCCCTGAACGAACATTGTAACCTGGTAAAATAAACTTATACTCTTCAAAAATACCTTGTTTTTTTTTATCTATTAAAGGATTATTTTTTGGTAAGTCTCTAGTCCAGCCATGGGCCCTCAAAGATTTTGCAATACAATAAATTTCAAAATTATCGGTGGACAGCATACCGCCCTCCATTGTGCTTATGTGATGAGAAAAGAAAAAACTATGAGTACTGATATCACCAAATGTGCCTGTTTTTCTTCTTTTTATTTTTGCACCTAAACTCTCACAATTATCCTCGAAATGTAATAAATTGTACTTTTTACACAGTCTATTAATCTCATAAAGCTTAGTTGGGCATCCTAATATACTTACAGAAACGATCATTTTAGTTTTTTTCGTGATAGACTTTTCTAATTTTTTAATATCGATATTTAAAGTATCAATGTCCACGTCAACAAATTTCAATTTTAGCCCGTACTGTTGTAATGGTGTATAAGTTGTGCTCCATGAGATCGCTGGAACTATTACTTCATCTCCTTTTTTTAAAAAATTTTTCTTTTTATAAAAAAAAGATGCTATCGAAATTAGATTTGCTGAGGATCCTGAGTTAGTCATAACAGAGTATTTTCTTCCTAAATAATTTGAAAATTTTTTTTCGAAATCAGCAACATTTTTTCCCATTGTAAACATCCCTGATTTAATCACCTTTTGTAAGGCAGACTTTTCTTTTCCAGACCAAGTGTTGTACGACAGCTTATAAACCATTTATTATTTTATTTTATAAAGAATTTTAGTCTAAATTGATTTTCACTCTTTTAGCTTTACGACCTTCAATAAATTTACAGTCATCTCTTATATATGTGAATATCATAGAGTATCTTGAGAAATTTGATGTGTTATCTAATGATCCATGTACTACATTTGAATGAAGAGAAACGATTGATCCTTTCTTTACGTTTATTACAATTTTTTCTGCATTTTTATCAATTTTATTCTCGTACTTAACTAAACTTGAAAGTTGATAATTACTTTTTTTTACATTTTTTTTTTCTTTGATTTCAAGTCGCCCCCTTTTATGTGTTTTAGGATAAACCACTAAGTTACCCATGTTATCATTATATAAATCAACTAATGATAGCCATGATGTAATAAACCCTTCAGAGTCTTCGGGCTGTACATATAGACTGTCTTGGTGTGTAGATGCGCCAGTAGAACCCTTTGGGGCAAAGAAAAAAGTGCTTTGTAACCCAAAAATTTCTTTATTTTTAGAAATTAATTTGTCATTAATTTTTCTAATATTTTTGTTCTTCATTAATAACAGAAAATAATTATTGAAATTTTGTGGCATTTGATTTGGTATCAAGCTTCCATCGAGAAAGTTAGGTAAAGAGAAAGATTGTTTTATTGCTTCATTACATTCTGTTTCGCTAAGCACATTTTCTTCAATGTGAAAGCCATTGAAATTGAAAAAATCAACAGCCGATTTTTCATTTTGTTTAAATTGAGGTATTTTTAGTTTTTCAATTGTAGTCAAATTCATTAGTTATTATTATTATTTTTTTAAAAATTTTTCAAATCTATTTAAATATTTTAGCATCAATTTTTTTGTCATATCCATAAGCGACTATCCAGCCCCAAAATCTCATTCTGCCTCTTACTAAAACGTATGGTTTATTGGAATATTTGCTATCATTTAATTTCAATTCGATAGGTCTTAATAATGTTCCTGTGGTCATTATTTCTTGAGCAATTTCTTCAGCATTAGGTTTTATCCCATGTTTATTTTTAAGAGCATCTTCTAAATTAGTATATATCAAATGTGCATTATCAGACTCATCATAATCAAGAACCTCAATATCTTTGGGATCAATTTTTTCTATAGATCTATTAAATAATTTATTAATTTCTCCAATATCTAAGTCGTTCAATTCAAATGATGACGCTAGAAAATTTTCTTTTGTATGATTTAGACTCAAGGAACTTGTTAAAATATTAACGTTTTTGTGAGAAATTATCCAGTTCAGAACTATTGACCTTATACTTTGATTGTATTTTTCTGATAGAGAAGATAATAGTTTTTGCTCCTCCTTACTAAAATTTTCCTTACCTAGTGACATATAAGCAATTACAGATAATTTGTTATCCTCCAAAAACTGTAGATCATTTTCTAACTGTCTATTGAAAGGGTCATATTCTGTTTGAATTGAAATGAATTTTTTTAGATTATCTGCCTTTATTGCTTTTTTAATTTTCGGCAAGTCAAAATTTCCAACTCCATAATAGAGAATTTTCCCCTCTTTTACTAATTTTTCAAACGCTTCAAAAGTTTCTTCAATTTGTATTTTTGGATTAGGCCATTGTATCTGATATAAATCAATATAATCAGTTCCAATTCTTTTTAGAGTTCCCTCTATTGAACTAATCACTCCTTGGAAAGAATTGTTTGAAGGTTTAAATTTTGAACCAATTATTGCTTTTTGTCTTTTATTTTTAAGTACTTTTTTTAAAAGTTCTTCTGAAACTCCTTTTTCGTAATCCTCCCCAGTGTCAATAAAATTCATGCCAAGTTGTAAACCATATTCTAAAACTTTAATTTTTTTATTAATTATCTCATCAGTTATCTTAGAAGAAGTTCTTCCAAATAAAGTTCCTTGGCCTATTGGGCATATATTTAATTCACTGTTGCCAATTTTTTTTAATTTCATAAGTATTTCACTTTGCTAATAATAAATTTGTGCCAATTTCTATTAATTTTTCCAAATTTTATCAATCTAGATCTATTTTCTTCAAACTCTTTAAAGTTTTTCATCATACAATTAAATACGACGTTACGTATAGTATTTAACTCTAGAGCTTTCTTTAAGTAATTATTGTATCTTTTTTTATTAACAAGCATTTCATCTTTTAAATCCCAAACTAATAAATTAATAATTCCAACAAGTGAAATTTTACGGATCATTTTTGAGTTCAAAAAAATTTTTTTCTTTTTTAAAAGAAATCTCAAATCCCTTCTAATATTTTTTAATTTTAAATTAATTTTTTTTTTATTTTTTTGATCTTTGATCTCTTTGATGAAAAAAATTGATAGCATGTCAATCAATTCAGAAATATTTGGTTGATAAAGTCCTTTTTTTCTAATCATTTAAACTATTTAATTTCCATCCTTTCAAGTCTTCTTTGTTTGTATTTGTTTTTTTTTCAATAGAGTTGCTCTTTTTTTGAAAACAAAGATTGGATAACCTATTTTTTAATTGATTTCTTAAAGCGTTTAACTGATGAGATAATTTAATTTTCTTTGAATTAGGTTTTTTTTGAGTTCTTAAATCTTTTCTCAAAAACCAAATATATAAATTAATTTGAGATAAATTTAATAAAACACTAATTAATTGATCGGAAATCTTTATTTTTTTTTTTATAATAATTCTATCGATAGATTTCATGATTTGATTAATTGATTTTTCATAATTTTTTGCTGTTTTTTCAAATTGAATTTGTTTTATTTGATCTATTGTCAACCTATCAACTAGATCAGGTAAACTAAAATTAATCTCTCTATTACCTGATTTTTTTGTCATAAGCCCTGCCTAGTCTAAAACCTATTTCGCTATTTTCTTTATACCAATTAATTGTTTTTTTAATACCTTCTTCAATTTTAATTTTGGGAGAAAAATTAAGTTTTTTTCTAGCCCTAGAAATATCTAATACTCTTTTTTTATCACCAGTAGGTTTTAAATTATCCCACTTTATATTGATTTTTTTGTCCTGTAAGTTTTTTACTATAATTTTAACAATTTTTTTTATTGATGTTCCTTGGCCTGATCCTATATTAAATGGAAAGTTTATTTCTTTAGATCTAGTTATAAGTAATATTGCATCAACAACATCTGCTACATAAATAAAATCTCTTATTGCAGACCCATTACCTGCTACATTCAATAAACCATTTTTGGAATTTAAAGCTTTATGTATTAGTGAAGGAATAACGTGAGCCGTTTTAGGGTCAAAATTATCATAAGGTCCATAAACATTCGATGGTCTTATTAGCCTAACTGCTTTCCAATTGTATTGCTTGGAAAAAGCCTCCGCCTGAATTTCTCCTATTCTTTTAGCCATACCAACATATCTATCTTGCGCAGCAGGTAATCCTTTCCAGACATCGTCCTCTTTTCTTATTGAATAAGGTGGATACTGATTAATACTTCCGCAAAATAAATAATTTTTTACATTATTTGAACAAGCAGCTTCAATAATATTTGTATTACAAACTATGAAGGAACTTAGAGCTGTAGCAGACCTTGAAACTCCTAGCTGAGTGCTTTCTCTAACGCCCATTAAATTGATCAAAATTTCAATATTTTTTGTAATTTTTTTACAATCTTTTTTATTTCTTAAATCACAATATTTGTAACTTTTAGGATTGGTTAAAACTTTCCTTGCTCTTTTTTTACCATCAACTGAACATGAAATTACTTTGGCGCCAAAACTCTCTAATTTATTACAAAGATTTGCCCCTATTAATCCTGTTCCTCCAGTTACAAGAATTTTTTTTTTATTAAAAAAGTTTTTTATTGTCATTTACATTGCAAAAGTTTTAAAATTTTTAGATTTTTTATTCAGTAGAATCTTTTTAATTTTATTTGAAATTTTTTCAATTGTGAGAAAAGATTTTTTTTTTTGGTAAATATTTTTTTTTATCCAGTTACTTGATTTTGTCTTCAAAATTTTATCTGTAAGAACAGGGCCACACACTAACGAAAATATTTCCACTTTTTTTTCTTGAAAAGACTTTGAAATTGATTTCAAAATATTGTCAAAAGCTGACTTTGATGCAGCATAAGCAGGCAAATTTTTACTTCCATATATAGAAACATCACTGGATATATTAAAAATTTTTTTTTTTACTTTAGAAAAATTAATAAAATTTCTAACAACCTCTAAATGTCCAAAAAAATTAGTCTCAAATACTTTTTTATAATTTTCTTTTTGAAAAATTAAATTTCTTTCTCTTCCATCTAAAAGAGTAGCATTCAGCACTAATAAATTAAGAAAACCATGGTTTTGTCTAATTTTATTAAATATTTTTTTTATATTGTTCGGTTTTGAAATATCAGCTTTAATTTTGATTATTTTTATACCATTTATTTTTTTAATCAAATGAGTTTTTTTATTATAATTCATGTAAACAAAATACCCTTGTTTGATCAACATTTTAGTTATTGAAATTCCAATAGATGAATTAGAACCCGTAACTAAAGCAGTTTTGGTATTTTTTTTCATTTAAGTTAAATTAAATTTTTACAGAATTATTTATTTTTTTTGTGATAAGATTTAAACCAACTAATAAAACTTTTTACACCTTGGTCAACATTTGTTTTTGGTTTAAAAGAGAAATACCTTTTAAATTTCAAATTACTTCCATGTGTCTTATGTATATCACCCCGCTGTAAACTTAGAAGTTTTCTTTTCAGTTTTATTTTTAAGTTTTTTTCAATTTCCTTAATGTATCTCTTCAAAGGAATAGCTTTTCCATTTGATAAATTGTAAATATCAAATTTTTTTAACTTTTTATTTGAAACCACTAAAGTTTTAATTGCAAATGCAATATCTGAAATATGAGTAAAATCTCTTGTATGTCTTCCTTTATTGAACAAAGGTATTGGTTTGTTATCATATGAGCATTTAGCAAACTTATAAAGAGCCATATCAGGTCTACCGAATGGCCCGTAAACCGTGAAAAATCTTAAAACCGTAACGTTAAGATTGAAGTTATGTGCATACACATGTGATATTACCTCCATTGATTTTTTGGTAGCTGCATACAAAGAAAGTGGTAAATCTGTATTATGATATTCTTTTATTGGAAAAGTTTTTTTCATGCCGTAAACTGAGCTTGTTGAAGCAATTATTAAGTGTGGGACTTTATAATTTTTTGCACTTTCAAAAATATTAAAGCTGCCAATAATATTAGTATTAATGTATTTTTCTGGTATCAAAAAAGAATTTCTAACTCCCGCCAAAGCTGCTAAATGAATAATTTTTTTAAATTTATGTCTTCTGAATAAACTGTTAATTTGAGATCTATTGCTTATATCAATCTTATAAAATTTAAAAAATTTTATATTTTTATGATTTCTTAAGTCTTTATATCTATCTTGTTTTAATTTTTTTCCTGTTCGCGTGTCAAAATTATCAATACCAACAACTTTAATCTTTTGATCTAAAAGTAATTTTGTCAAGTTGTATCCAATGAATCCAACACATCCTGTAATTAAAACTTTCATAAATAATAGTTCCTAGATTAATTTAAAGATAATTCAAATAAATTTTCTTTCAACTCTTTTAAATTTATATTTGGTAAATCTTTATCGATTTCTTTAAAGGTATTAATTCTTAATTTTACGTCGTCGTATGATAGAGAGGAAAATTTTATTTTATCTCTCTCTTTGAATTTCAGTTTAGTTGTGAGCTTATCTTTAGATTTTTTAAATATTTTTCCATAAAAATTTGCTAATAAAAAGTAAATTTTTTCAGGTAAATATTTTTGAAGTTGCCCCTTAAGGGTAAAATCATATTCAAAATTTATTATGGTATTAAAATCATAATTATTGATTAATTTTGCTATTTTTTCGCACGACTCGTAGTCAATATTATCTATGTGGGGTTTGACTATTCTTCTTACATTTTTTTGGTAATCTTGATCAATTTTGTTTTCATATAATCGTAAAACCTTTTCCAACAACTCCTCTTTATTTTTTGCTAAAAAGCTTATATCTCTTGGCAATTCTTGGATATAATCGTCACTGTAAACTGGCAGATAACAAATTGAAGGTATGTTGCTAAATGAAGCTTCAA
This sequence comes from uncultured Pelagibacteraceae bacterium, assembly GCA_902535255.1. GTDB lineage: Bacteria > Pseudomonadota > Alphaproteobacteria > Pelagibacterales > Pelagibacteraceae > Pelagilacustribacter. The sequence goes on along the minus strand of CACASQ010000004.1, from coordinate 49,041 downwards.
CTGCAGTGGAACAACCATTATGTATCATTAGTCTAGCATTTATAAAATGACTTACCGCAGTGTCTTTGTTTGTAATTTTTACATTTTTATGATCCTTAAAGTGATCCATCCAGGTATTTATGTTTTCTATTGGATGAGGTCTAATTAAAAATTTATAATCAGGTAGCTTATTTGTAATAAATTTTATACCCTCAACAAACTTAGGAAAAAGCTTTGATTGAAAATCATATAAAGGTTTATTTTTTTCTAACCAATTTTCTGGCGTAACCTCTCCACGACCTCCTTCATATTTAATTTTTGACCAATGATCTAGTTGTGATTTAAAATCAACAATATTGTTGAAACCACCAAAAGCACTATCAATCATTATAAAATTTTTTTGTTCATCTTTTTTATTTTTCGAAATTGCATGATAGAAATAATTATATTTTTTTTTACATAAATCGTATCTAGGATTACCGCAAATTGAATATTTTTCTAAAGTTAAATATTTTTTGTGTCTTTCAAGATAATTTTTTAATTCTTCCTCCCCCCAAAAAATAATTTGTGACATGTATTGAATTAAATCGTTATTCTTACCGCCTCTTGGCGATTTCTCTTTTATGTACTTTGAAAAAATTGCACCCTCTTCATCAAGTAAGAAATAGTATCCTTTTTTAGATAAAAGTTTTTGGTAATATGATTTAGAATAAACTGTCCCTTTCGATAAATAAATAAATTTGTTATCACATTTTTTATTTCTCCAATAAGATCCTACGAGATCAACTTTTCCAAATATTATTTTCCATTTTTTGTTTAATTTAAGAAGTTTTAAACTCAATAACAATCGGGAGTCTAACTCTCTTTTTAAAGTTTCAATTGGAACTAATAGAAGTTTAGTATCTGGACCATTCATTAAATAAAAAAACTAAATAAGAAATTTTGAGCACTTAAAGTACAAACTATTTGCCTCATAAAATAAATCAGAATTCATAAATCTTTTAGTGATTTTATTTTTTTTACGATTTACTTTTGATTTATTTAAAAGCCTATCTGTAATTGGGCCAAATTTTAAGTTAAATTTTTTTGTAATTTTGAGAAATGTTTTTTTAGGTTTTTTGGTAAATCCATCATAATCAATTACTGCTGGTTTAAATCCTTTTTTTTTTAGAATCTTTAAAAAATTTTTGTACTCGTAAACATAGTATAATAGAGATCTTTCAGTTTCGCTTGATTTTAAAAAAAATTTCTCTTTGTTTGCTGGTAGCCAATCCGGAACATTCCATTTTTTTCCTTTTTTAAAAAACCACTTACCTGAATTATGTTTTAGCTGTTGATTACTAAACCACTTCTTTTCCAAAATTGAAGAAACCACTCCCTCTGGCTTTCTAATAATTAAAATTGTTCTAAAATTAGGATAATAATCCATTAATTTATGTAAAAAATGTCCTACTTCAACATGTTTGAAAGCTATTGTGCTTTTTAAGGCCATTGGAAATATTTCAAGTCTTCTATATGATTTATTTAATCTCTTCGAAATTTCATATTTTGTCTTTGAATTATAAATAGATGTTTGGTCTTTCTTATTTGTATTAATATTTCTTCCAGGTAAGGAAAACATTAATCTTTCTTCGAAAAGATAAGCGTCGAACAAAATTTTAAATTCCTCTTTGCTTAATTTATTTATCAAAGGAAGCAATACTCTTAACATCGGGGGTTCATCAAAACACTCAACATTTTTTAATGAGGAAATTAGAAGCTCTAAATAAGTGGTACCGCTTCTTGTTGCTCCAACAATATGGATAGATCGATTGACAATATTTTTTACTTGAGGATATAAACTGTATTCCATTAAAGTGAATTTTTTTTATTAAACATTTTTTCGATTTTTTTTAAATTTTTAATTTCTAGAGTTGTTACTATATTGTTCGCTTCCGCTTTAAGGTAATTTTTAAATTTTTTTCTTTTTGTCTTATCCACCAGCAATAAAAAAAATTTACCTTTTCGATTTTTTGTTAAAACAACAAAAAATTGATTTTTGTATAGTCTTCTGTTTAGAGATGAGGTCAAATAAAATCCAAAAGGAGTTTTAGTTATATCACAATTTTTATTTTTACCAGTTCTTAAAGCTATCATCTCGTTTTCATTTAAAGAAATAGATCCTTTATCTGTAAATACAATATTAGTTTTTCCAGCAATAAATTTTCTATTTTTTTTAAAGTACTTCATTTTTAATTTTTAATGAAACTAGGCAAAATCCATTTACCCTTTTTTTTCTTCCAAATGTTCCTGTTTCTATATGTTTCTGAGATTTTTATAAATTTACTTATCGGAATTTTTGTAAAATTGCAAAATTTTTTTATATCCTCTTTTGGAGGTTTATCTTTTTTTATTTTTTTTATTGCTTCGTCTCTTGTTATTCTATTGTTGCGGATTTCGATGGATAAATTATCCATTTCTCTTGTAAAACCAAACTTGTACCATTTTAACCAATGGTGAATTGAGATGAAATCACAGTCAATATCTGCAAAATCATATAGACCAGTTTTTTTTGAGGTTTTATAATTTTTGAAACCATATTTTTTTGCAATACTATAAGTGCTAACTGGATCATATTTAAAAAAATATCCTAAAAATATTGGTGTAATTTTATTTTTTTTAAGAATATTTTCTGGGGGTCTTTTAAATAAAGTTAAATCCTTTTCTTTTAATTTTTTTGAATACCAATAGTCAATTTCTGTATCATTGGTGCAGCCAAATTTAGATAACCAATCATAATCTACTTTTTTTTTATTGCTGTCTTTCTTATTCCCTCCATACTCTTTTGCAGAATTTTCACCATAAACAATTAAAGGAATATTGAGTTTTAATGCGATTCTTAGAGGTGTATTATAAATCGCAAAATGCATTGGAATTGAAGTAGATCCTTTTTTTTTTAAAGCCTGAAGCATAAATTCTGCTTCGACGTTCGGATTAATTTCAAAATCTATGTGATCGACACCTAATTTTTTCAAGTTTTTTAAATTTTGTTCCCCTATGGATGTTCTTGCGGGAGATTTATAAGTTATAGCTAAAGGTTTTAACCCATATTTTAATAAAGTTACAACTTGCCAGGTGCTATCTTTTCCTCCGCTCACAGGAATTAAACAATCATAATTATTTTTTGATTTAAATTTTTTTATGATTTTCAAAAATTCTTTTTTTCTTAATTTCCAATTTATATGTTTATTTTGATTGTGTGACTTGCAGGCATTACAGACACCGTCACTTTCAATTACTAAATTGGGTCGAGTATTTGGTAAAATACATTTTTTACAAAAAATCATAATCTAGTTTAAATTCTGTTGCTCTGTAAAAATTTTGATATTGAGAGCATTAAAAATTATTTTATTTTCATCATTGTTAAAAACATCTTTTTTTAATATTTTTTCAATAAAGTTTTTTGGAACAAGGTTAAATACATAATTATCTTCCATAATAAAATTTATAAAATCTTTATCTTTAAAGTTAAATAATGAATGCATTGAAGCATTAAATCCTTTTTTTTCTCGATCTTTCCTTATATCTTCATGCAAAATACCCTTCATTGACTCCCTTAAAATATATTTATTAAAACCTTCATTTATTAAAAAAAAGTTAGGCACGCTGTATAAAAAATTTACTAGATCAGTGTCCAGATATGGAGACCTGTTTTCTATAGATCGATGCATTGAATTTAAATCATCTTGATTTAAAAAAATTGGAACTGTTTCATGAAATAATTCATTCATCATTTTATTTTTCATATAGTTCTTAGAAAAATTTTTTAGTTTTTCAATTTTTATCTCTTTATCAATTAAATTTTCATAAACCATTCTTCCATGAACAAAATTTGATGAATCACTTACTTCTGGGTTGTCGCTATAATACTTTGTATTTTTAAGACTAGGATTTCTTAATTTTGGTTTTACAAATGTCTCCCAATCTTTCAAAATCTTAGTGTATTTTTTATGATTAATATTATCATTTAGGTGAAGTAAATAATGATCATAATATCCAGTAAATATTTCATCAGCTGCAGATCCGGAAATTGCCACTTTATGTTTTTTTTTTGAAATTAAATCAGAAAGAAAAGAATGAACAAAGTAACTTACTGTCGATATTGGAGCATCATGATAATTTATGAGTTTTATTAAAGAATCTAAATTATTTTTATTATTGAGTAATATGGCGTGATTTTCACAATTAAGGTCTTTTGTAATTATGTCTATATTTTTTTTTTCATTGTATCTTTCATCACTATCAATAATTGAGAATGTAATAATTTTTTGATTTAATTCCTTCACAGCAATGGAGGCCAGTGAGGATGAGTCTATTCCACCGCTTAAACAAAAAGCAATAGGAACATCAGATCTTAATCTTAATTTCATGCTTTGAATGAGTTTTAACCTAGACTCATTTATTATATCTTCTAATTTGAGTGTGGTATCTATTTTTGAATTTATCTTCCAGTAACTATATTTTTTAAATTCTCCTCGTGATGAAATGCTTAAATTTGTTGAGGGCTCTACTGAATGGATTCTTTCAATAAATGAAGAATTATCATGATTAATTGATCTATAGCCACTCACGAAAAGTTTGTTAAGCTTCTCTTTATTTGCATAAAAAGTATCTTCACTTAGAGATTTTATAAATTTTGTTTCTGAACTAAAAAAAATTCCCTCATTGTTCTTGTAAAAATATAATGGTTTTTCACCAAATCTATCTCTGGACATAAATAGTTTTTTTAAATTGTCATCCCAAATAGCAAATGCCCACATACCTTCAAAATATTTTACACAGTCCTCACCATATTGTAGGTAGGACTTTAAAATTACCTCTGTGTCTGAATTGGTTTTAAATTTGTGTCCTTTTTTAATAAGATGATCTCTTAACTCAATATAATTATAAATTTCTCCATTAAATATTAAACACACACCGTTATCTATAAAAGGCTGGTCTGATCTTTTATCTAAATCTATAATGCTTAATCTTGAATGAACTAATAAGACTTGATTATTTTTAAAATTAAATTTTTTAAAATTTGAGGCGTCAGGACCCCTATTTCTCATTAAGTTTATTGTTCTATCTATAATTTTTTTTGAAATGTCCTTATTTCCAAAGAAGCCAGCTATCCCACACATATATTATCTGATTATTTAATAATTATTTATTAAAGTTTTCTTCCCAATATTTTTTATACCAGTTTATGTATTTTACATAACCGACTTCAATAGTGTGTTTAGGTTTGTAACCTAGTAATTTTTTAGCTTTAGAAATATTTAGTGTACCTCGCTCAGGAACAAATTTTTCTTCTTCAGTAAAATTAACTTTTATCCCTTTAAAATTAGCTTTAAGAATTTCAGTTAAGTCTAGAAGAGATTTTGACTTTCCAAAAGTAATATTAAATGTCTCATTAAGAGCTGATTTGTTGTTAATTATAAGCTCTACTCCATCTATTAAATCATCTATATATGTAAAATCTAATTTTTTATTTTTGTCACCTTTTATAATTATGTCTTTTCCTTGAACTGCATTTTCAATAAAAATTTGTGTTACTCTTCTGCTTACACATCTTTCGCCATATAAAGCTGAAGGTCTAATTATAGTATAAGGTAGATCAAAAACTCTGTTATATGATTTTACAATTAATTCACCTGAAAATTTTAAAGTATCATAAATACCTATTGGTTTACAATTCGCAGTTTCATCAACACTTTCAGAATTAAAGTTTCCATAAACCATACTCGATGAAAAATAAATTAAATGGCAAAAATTATTTTTTTTATTTAGACCTCTGGCAATATCTAAACAATTTTCTAATGTTCTGATACTGTGATCGAATGTATTATGTGGATCTTTATTAGATTTATTTGCGTGAGATACTGCTGCTAGCATTATAATTACATCTGGATTTATTGAGCTAAGATATTGGGATAAAGAATTGTAATTTCTAGCATCTTGAATTTGAAGGTGGATACCATTTCTGTTTATTAAATCAATTCTATTATTGAGAATAGATTTATATAAATCTTTATTTTCAACCTCCTCTTTTTTGAAAGAGTACAAATTATTTACGCTTAAGCTATCTACAATAAATACATCGTGTCCCTGGTTCTTAAGAGATATCGCGAGATTATGACCAATAAATCCCGAGCCTCCTACTAATGCAATTTTTTTTTTCATGATGATAGGCTATTTATAATGCTGCAAATATATTTTATATTTTTATCGCTTAGTTTTGGATAAACTGGAAGAGAAATAACTTTTTCAGCATATTTTTTTGAATTAATAAAGTTTTTTTTAGGTAAATTATATTTTTTCTTGTAAAAGCTCATTTCAGGTAAAGCGGTCCCATAGTGAACTGAGACTCCGACTTTGTTTTTTTTAAATTTTTTCATTAATCTATTTTTTAATTTTTTATTTCTTAGTAGTATTTGAAAAACAAAGTAAGAGTCATTTTTGCTATATCTTGGTAAAATTACATTTTTGTTATTCATTAATAAATCATGATATTTTTTAGCAATATATTGCCTGCGTCTTAAATTTATTGAATATTTTTTTAGTTGTAAAAATCCCATAGCCGCTTGAAAGTCTGTCATTCTATAATTAAAACCAAGGGATTTAACATCATATTCTCCAGGTTTTTTTCGTTCATTTATATCTTTGTCTATCCCAAAAGCTTTCAGTATTTTGACTTTTTTGTAAAATTCAGAGTTATTTGTAATTATTGCTCCTCCTTCGCCGGTCGTAACTTGTTTTGTAGGATAAAAAGAGAAACAGCCAGCGACTCCAAAATTACCAGAATGTTTGTAACTATCTGTTGTACCTAATCCGTGGGCACAATCTTCAATAATATGAATTTTTTTATCTTTTAAAATTTTTTTCAATTCATCCATTAAACAAAGGCGACCTGCCATATGAACAACAACAATAGCTTTAGTTTTTCTATTTATTAATCTTTTTATTAAATTAATATCTATGTTTCCACTTTGAAAATTTATATCTGCAAAAATAGGTTTAGCTCCAGTATATTCAACTGCATGTGCAGTTGCTGTATGAGTCATAGCTGGCACTATAACTTCGTCACCTTTTTTTAATTTAAGAGCTAAGCAGGAAAGGTGAAGTGCAGCAGTACAACTCGAGACTAATGTGCAATACTTTGCCCCGGTATATTTTTTTATTTCATTCTCAAACTTTTTAGAGAACTTACCGTGAGTAAGCCAGCCACTTCGTAAAATTTGATTTACATTTTTTATAATTTTATTATCGATATTTGCTTTAGAAAATTTTATCATTTTAAGTATTTTATTTTTAACTCTTTTTTTTCATTTAAAGATTTATCTGCAAAAAGGCACGCTGTCGTCAAGTCAATTAGTGATTTTATTGATGGTTGAATTGACTTACCATCTAATATTGAGTCTATAAATCCTCGTATTAAATTTTTTCTATTTTTTTTATCAGGATATTCAAAATTCATTTTTTTAATATTAAGTTTTTTATTTATCTTTTTAATATGAAATTGTCCTGATATGTCTGATATAAAAGTTTGATCTTTTTCGTATATTTTTACAGTGTGAAAATGTGGGTGAATACAAACCCCGTCTGCAGAAATTTTAACTAGCACGTTATTAGGGAAAGTGAATAGATATGTTGCAAAGGAAAATTTCTTAAATTTAGTTCTGTTTGTTACTTTATTACTCGATTTTGAAAAAACACTAATTGGTCTCGAGTTTAGAAACCAACAAACTAAATCAAGCATATGTATTGCTGCTCCAAGGGTTAAACTATATTGTTTGGTTTTAGATCTCCATTTAAATAATTTTTCTTTCCTGCCCCAAAAATAATTCGCTTCAATATAATAAATATTATTTTTTTTTAATTTTTTTCTAAGATTTTCAAAGAGAGAGTTTTTTCTTAAGACTAAATTTGACGTAAAATTAACTTTCTTTCTTCGAATTAAAGAGTTAATTTTTTGCAACTCTTTAAAGTTCAAGCATATTGGTTTTTCCACAAGTATATTTGATTTTCTTTCAGCTGCCTTAACTATTTGAGAAAAATGATATTCATCATAACTAGCTATAGATATAAAATTTATATCTTTACGGTTAAAAAATTTTTTTTCACTATTTAAAAAATCAACATTCTTTATTTTTTTTTTGAGTTTACTTATTCTTTTTTGATTTTTTTCTAAAATACATACAACTCTTGAGCCTCTATAATTATTTATAGCCTCAAAGTGCTTTAAACCTACTCCAGTTCCAATTATTCCAGCTTTGATCATTTAAAGAATTTGATAATTTTTTTGACGTCAGATTTGTAATCTACTGTCATGTTTTTAATATATTTAAATTTATTTGTATTATTCGAAAAATTTAAAATTTTAAATTTATTGTGATTTTTATAAAAGTAGGTCGTAACATGTTCTTTTTCAGATTTACTCATTTTGCTTATATTATTTTCAAGCACTTTTGTTCTTATTATTTCCACTGATTGCCCTTTTGGATAAGATCTTGGAAAAACATTTGTGATTATATCTATATTGTGTTTCTTTTTGAATAATCTTACAGCTTTATTAATTATTTTATAATCTATTAAAGGACTATCAGCACTAACTCTTATAAAAAAATTTTTTTTATATCTTTGTGAAGCTTTAAGCAATCTTGAGGCTACATTATTTAAATTTCCTCTAAAAAATTTGAGTTTTTTGCTTTTAAGAAGTTCTATAAGTTTATCGTCAGATTTTTTTCTAGAAGTTGCAACTACCACATTTGTAATCATCTTCGATTTAGAGATGTTTGAAATTACTCTTAAAATAATTGGTTTTGATTTAATATTATATAGAATCTTATTAGGAAAACGCTTTGAATTAGATCTTGCTTGAATAATTAGTAACAATTAACCAATGCTCCGCACTTTGCAAAAATTTGAATTGCATGATAATTTACCATTGTATCTTTTTTCTTATATTGGTTTAAAAAAAATATCCTTTTTACAAATATAAGATTTTATTTTTCCTAACTTAAATTCAATTTTATTTTTGTGTATTTCTATAAGTTGGAAAACTTTTGAAGCAAAAGGTCCATTAACAAACTTGTAATATTTGTTAAGCTTTAATTCAAATATCTTTTGCGTCAGAAACCCATTAGTATTTTCAGCGTCAGTACAAATTTTTATAAATTTTTCGATATCATTTTGTGAATTTTCAAATCCATTAAGAAAATATTTTAAACCTCTTGAATAACTGAGTAAATTAATATTTGTCTTTATCTTAAATTTTTCAGAAAAACAAAATATGTAGTCTCCTAAAAGATCGTATCTAAATTCTTGTTTGGTTTTTTGTTTTGATATTTTTTCAATTTTGATTTTAGGATTATAAAATTTTACTTTTGATTTTAATTTTTTCTCAAGATCATTCTTTAATAAATACAATTGTTTTTTATCGATTTTGAGAATAGCCCACATTTTACTCGAGCTCCTTTTTAAGCTCATCATATTCTCTCATTTTTCTTTTCATGAAATCTAAAGTTAATTTTGTTCTCTCAGCTATTCCTTTTGGAGTAATAACATATCTAATGTAGCTAAGTTTGTTATCTTTCTTAGTAAAATTATCGATCTTCACTAGTCCTTTGGACCTTAGAGCTTTTAAACAATAGTTCAATTTTCCTAAACTGAAACCAAGCTCATTTGCTAACTCTCTTTGGGATGCATCTGGTTTTTTTTGAATTTTTCTAAGGACTTCAAAATGATCTTGTGAGTCTTTCATACTAACCCTTTGTTCAATGATTGAACGATATCGTTCAAAAGTTGAACTGTCAACCAAATTTTTGTTTATTCTAGGTTATCTTATAGTATTTTAGGAAAATTTTTTTCAGTGCATAAATCAAGCCAATTGAGCTATTAGTACTGGTCAGCTACACGCGTTACCGCGCTTACACATCCAGCCTATCAACGTAGTGGTCTACTACGGCTCTATAGGAAGAACTAGTTTTGAGGTGGGTTTCCCACTTAGATGCTTTCAGCGGTTATCCCGTCCATACTTAGCTACCCGGCACTGCAGCTGGCGCTACAACCGGTCCACCAGTGGTATGTTCATCCCGGTCCTCTCGTACTAGGGACAAATCCTCTCAATTCTTCTACACCCATGGCAGATAGGGACCGAACTGTCTCACGACGTTCTGAACCCAGCTCACGTACCACTTTAATTGGCGAACAGCCAAACCCTTGGGACCTGCTCCAGCCCCAGGATGTGATGAGCCGACATCGAGGTGCCAAACACCCTCGTCGATATGGACTCTTGGAGGGTATCAGCCTGTTATCCCCGGCGTACCTTTTATCCGTTGAGCGATGGCCCTTCCACTCAGAACCACCGGATCACTATGACCGTCTTTCGACTCTGCTCGACTTGTCAGTCTCGCAGTCAGGCAGGCTTATGCCATTGCACTCTACGAACGATTTCTGACCGTTCTGAGCCTACCTTCGCACGCCTCCGTTACTATTTGGGAGGCGACCGCCCCAGTCAAACTACCCACCATACAATGTCTTGCTGCCGGATTACGGCAAGCAGTTAGATGTCAAGAATAATAAGAGAGGTATTTCACTGGTGACTCCGCTTTAGCTGACGCCAAAACATCAAAGTCTCCCTCCTATGCTAAACATATCATTCCTAACACCAATATAAAGTTGTAGTAAAGGTGCACGGGGTCTTTCCGTCTAACCACGGGAACTCCGCATCTTCACGGAGAATTCAATTTCACTGAGTTGATGTTGGAGACAGCGGAGATATCGTTACGCCATTCATGCAGGTCGGAACTTACCCGACAAGGAATTTCGCTACCTTAGGACCGTTATAGTTACGGCCGCCGTTCACTGGGGCTTCAGAAATTAGCTTGCACTAATCGCATTAACCTTCCAGCACCGGGCAGGCGTCAGACCCTATACATCCACTTACGTGTTAGCAGAGCCCTGTGTTTTTGATAAACAGTCGCATCTCCCTGGCTTGTGCCACCCATTTAAAGTTGCCTGAAAATGGGTCCTCCTTCTTCCGAAGTTACGGAGGCATTTTGCCGAGTTCCTTCAACATCATTCTCTCAAGCGCCTAATTATACTCTAATAATCCACCTGTGTCGGTTTCGGGTACGGTCTTATGATGGAGCTATTTCCTGGGACTTTTTCACGGCTAACTCAATCCATTAAGAGTTAACAATTTACAAAATCCGTCACTTCCATCTGGTCAAGGAATATTAACCTTGTTTCCATCGACTACGGCTCTCGCCCTCGTCTTAGGGGCCGACTAACCCTGCGCGGATTAACCTTGCGCAGGAACCCTTGGATTTTCGGCGACAGAGTTTTTCACTCTGTTAATCGTTACTTATGTCAGCATTCGCACTTCTGATACCTCCAGGATCCCTCACGGGTATCCCTTTACAGGCTTACAGAACGTTCCGCTACCAGTTATAATTTCCGAAGAAATTATAAATCCACAGATTCGGTACATGATTTGAGCCCCGTTACATCTTTGGCGCAGAAACTCTATTAGACCGGTGAGCTGTTACGCTATCTTTAAAGGATGGCTGCTTCTAAGCCAACCTCCCGGCTGTTTAGGAATCTCCACATCCTTTCACACTTAATCATGATTTAGGGACCTTATCTGGTGATCTGGGCTTTTTCCCTCTCGACCATGGACCTTAGCACCCACAGTCTGTCTGCTGAGGTAAAATGTTTGGCATTCGGAGTTTTATGAGGGTTGGTAAAGATTTCTCTCCCCTAGCCCCTTTAGTGCTCTACCTCCAAACATCAATTTACTCAACGCACTACCTAAATAGTTTTCGCGGAAAACCAGCTATCTACGAATTTGGTTGGCCTTTCACCCCTTACCACAAATCATCCAAAGACTTTTCAACGTCAACTGGTTCGGTCCTCCGGCAAGTGTTACCCTGCTTTCAACCTGCTCATGGTAAGCTCATTCGTTTTCGGGTCTAATTCATACAACTTGCGCCCATTTAAGACTCGCTTTCGCTACGCCTACACCTCACGGCTTAAGCTTGCTGGACAAATTAAGTCACTGACCCATTATACAAAAGGTACGCCGTCACTCTAAAAAGAGCTTCGACTGTTTGTAGGCATACGGTTTCAGGTTCTATTTCACTCCCCTAATAGGGGTTCTTTTCACCTTTCCCTCACGGTACTAGTTCACTATCGGTCACTGAAGAGTATTTAGGCTTAGAGGGTGGTCCCCCTATATTCAAACAAGATTTCACGTGTCCCGCTCTACTCATAAACAAAATTAAGCTTTACTCCTACGGGACTATCACCCTCTATGGTTAGTTTTTCCAAACTATTTAGATTATCTTAACTTTGCTGCTGGCCTATTCCGGTTTCGCTCGCCACTACTAACGGAATCTCAATTGATTTCTTTTCCTCCGGTTACTTAGATGTTTCAGTTCTCCGGGTTAGCTTTTTAAACCTATGAATTCAGTTTAAAATACCACATAAAGTGGTGGGTTGTCCCATTCGGAAATTTTCGGATCAAAGCCTGCATACAACTCCCCGAAACTTATCGCAGTATACCACGTCCTTCATCGCCTTTCAGTGCCTAGGCATCCGCCATACGCCCTTAAACGCTTGATTTATGCACAGAAAATAATTTTCTGTCTAAATTAAATTTTTGATAAAATGTTCATCTATTCGAACATTTTTAGATTGTTCATCTATTCGAACAATCGGATATAGATATTGTTTGATTGTTCTTACTGATTGAACAATCAAAATTGATATTTATTATTTACAATTTAAAAAAGCTATTAAAGCGTTGGTGGAGGATAGCGGGATCGAACCGCTGACCTCCTGAATGCAAATCAGGCGCTCTCCCAGCTGAGCTAATCCCCCGTGAAAAATGGTGGGCCGAGGACGACTCGAACGTCCGACCTCACCCTTATCAGGGGTGCGCTCTAACCACCTGAGCTACCGGCCCCTAAGCATTTATGAGACACTTTAATATTAAAGAAGAGAAATGAGGACGGCCACATTAACTTAATTTTTTAAGACCAAAAGAAATTTTTGGTCTTCCTTAGAAAGGAGGTAATCCAGCCGCAGGTTCCCCTACGGCTACCTTGTTACGACTTCACCCCAGTTGCTGATCGTACCGTAGTCAAAGGTATAAGCTTTGCCTTAAGGTGTAACCAACTTCCATGGTGTGACGGGCGGTGTGTACAAGACCCGGGAACGTATTCACCGCGGCGCGCTGATCCGCGATTACTAGCAATTCCAGCTTCATGCACTCGAGTTACAGAGTACAATCCGAACTGAGGCACATTTTAGGGATTAGCTTAGAGTCGCCTCTTTGCTTCCCATTGTAAGTGCCATTGTAGCACGTGTGTAGCCCAACACATAAGGGCCATGAGGACTTGACGTCATCCCCACCTTCCTCCAGCTTATCACTGGCAGTTCTTTTAAAGTGCCCAACTAAATGGTGGCAACTAAAAGTAGGGGTTGCGCTCGTTGCGGGACTTAACCCAACATCTCACGACACGAGCTGACGACAGCCATGCAGCACCTGTGTTTCGTCCGGCCGAACCGAAGACTCTAATCTCTTAGAGTCGCGACGAACATGTCAAGCGTTGGTAAGGTTCTGCGCGTATCTTCGAATTAAACCACATGCTCCACTGCTTGTGCGGGTCCCCGTCAATTCATTTGAGTTTTAACCTTGCGGTCGTACTCCCCAGGCGGTGTGCTTAATGCTTTCGCTGCGACACTGAAAAATATATTTCCAACGTCTAGCACACATCGTTTACGGCATGGACTACGAGGGTATCTAATCCTCTTCGCTACCCATGCTTTCGCTCCTCAGTGTCAGTAGTGACCCAGTAAGTTGCCTTCGCATTTGGTGTTCTTTCTAATATCTACGAATTTCACCTCTACACTAGAAATTCCACTTACCTCTATCACACTCTAGCTAAAAAGTTTTGATGGCAGTTCCAAGGTTGAGCCTTGGGATTTCACCATCAACTATTTTAACCACCTACGAGCTCTTTAAGCCCAGTAATTCCGAACTACGCTAGGTCCCTTCGTATTACCGCGGCTGCTGGCACGAAGTTAGCCGGACCTTCTTATTCGGGTACAGTCATTTTCTTCCCCGACGAAAGAGTTTTACAACCCAAGGGCCTTCTTCACTCACGCGGCATCGCTGCATCAGGGTTTCCCCCATTGTGCAAGATTCCCCACTGCTGCCTCCCGTAGGAGTCTGGGCCGTGTCTCAGTCCCAATGTGGCTGGTCTTCCTCTAAGAACAGCTATTGATCGTTGCCTTGGTAAGCTTTTACCTTACCAACTAGCTAATCAAGTGCGGGCTCATCTTTCGGCATTAAAACTTTCCCCGTAAGGGCTTATTCGGTATTAGCACAAGTTTCCCCGTGTTATTCCAAACCAAAAGGCAGATTCCCACATTATACTCACCCGTTTGCCACTCAGTATTGCTACTGCGTTCGACTTGCATGTGTTAGGCGTGCCGCCAGCGTACGTTCTGAGCCATGATCAAACTCTCAAGTTTAATAACGGCGCACACTAGCTTTAATAACTTTAAGGTATTTAAAGTTATTTTTCGTTAAAGCGTGTACGACAATTTCTTTATTAACCTAGCCGTCCACACTTCTCTTCTAAAATTTACAATTTAAAAAAGCTAAGATTTTTAGTTATAAAATCTACACACCTCTGGCGCTATTATTAATTAATATCGTAGAGGTGAGGGCCCGTTTTATTACAATTTTGTTATAAGTCAAGGCGTATATTGGGTCTTTTATATAGCAAAATAGCGCTTTTTGAAGCGCTTCACGTTGCAAACTTCCAATAATTTTTGTAGAAAAACAACTATGGCGTTTATTAAATATTTAAGTGAATTTCAAAAAAAATGGCAAAATTTATCAGTTTTTACGGGACAAAATAAACTTAAAATCAGTAAATTTAATTTAACATTGTTTTTTAGTTTAATCTTATTGTTTTCAATTACTTTTTTTTCACTTTCTAATTATATCTCAAGAAAAAATATTGAAAACCGAGCAAATCTTGGGAAAGTTACAAATTCTAATGAATTCTCAAATATTGCTAAATTTTTTATTTCAAAAATTAATAGTCCTTACGCAGAAGTAAAGTACATAATTAAAAATAACGACTCCATTGAGAAAATACTTAAAAAATACAATATAAAACAAGCTGATGTAAAAGATATATCAAATAAATTAAAACAAAAGAAACTATCAAATATTTATTCTGGAAGAGAGCTTACGTTAATTTTCAAAAGTCTGGAAAAAAAAGGAAATACTGTAGTAAACCTTCTCTTCCCAATAAACAATACGACCAGTGTTGAAGTAAGGAAGGTTCAAAACAACTTTATAGTAAAAGAGAGAATTCTTAAACTTTATAAAAAAGAAACGGTAGTTAAAAATACAATAAAAAATAATTTATATAGCTCAGCAATGGAGGTGGGAATTGAACCTAATATAATTATTGAATTTGCAAGAATTTTCGGATTTGAGGTAGATTTCCAAAGAGATATTAGAAAAGGAGATTGGTTTGAAATATATTATGAAAAATTTGAAGATGATAATGAAAGAATTCGAGATACAGGTAAAATAATTTATGCGTCCATGTATGTGAATAATGAAGAAATTAATTTATACAATTTTAAATATGATAATGATGAAGAGTATTACGATATTAAAGGTAAAAGTATAACTAAATCATTGATGAAAACTCCTATCAATGGTGCAAGACTATCGTCTTCATTTGGAATGAGGAAGCATCCAATTCTTGGGTACAATAAAATGCATAGAGGAACTGATTTTGCAGCACCCAGCGGAACGCCTATAATGGCGTCTGGCTCTGGAACAGTTACTAGAGCTAGATGGTGTGGAGGTGGAGGTAATTGTGTAAAGATCAAACACAATTCAACTTATGAAACTATTTACGCTCACATGAAAGCGTTTGCTAAAGGAATTAAAGAAGGAAGAAAAGTTAAACAAGGTCAAATAATTGGATACGTCGGATCTACAGGACTTTCAACTGGACCACACTTACATTATGAAGTTATTGTAAATGGAAAAAAAGTAAATTCTCAAAAATTAAAACTCCCTTCAGGAAAGATATTAAAAGGGGCTTCCAGGAAAGAATTTGAGTTGGAAAGAATTAAAATTGATTTAAGATTGTCAGAACTAAGATAATTAATTTGTTGTTTGCAGAATTTCTTTTTTATTTTCTGTTTCAGTAATTTCTTTATCGGTTCCATGTTTATCTGATATTTTATTTTTTTCATTATGGTTTTCTTTTTTCTCGTTTAATTCATTGTACCTTCGTAAGTAATGATCGGCATGTTGGAAATAGTTTTGTGCTAGAATTGGGTCACCATTACTCTGGGCATCTTTGGCTAATTGCTGAAATTTTTGCATTGCTTTTTCAACGTGATGTAAATTATTCATTGAACCATTTCTATTAAAGTTTGTGTTACCATTATTTTGAAAAGTATTTGAATTATTAGAACCAACTGAAACACCTCTTCTTCTAAAACTGTTTTTTTGTGTTCTTGATCTAAAATTTCTTCTTCTATTATTATTCATAATTATTGTTTATTGATTAGTCTCGATATAACGCATCTTATATTATCTTTATAATCTTTGATTTTATGTTCTATTCTAAAATTTTTACAAATAAGTAATTTTGAAACTTCTTTATACTGCCCATTTCCTATTTCTAAAGCAAGTAACCCATTTAATTTAAGGATTTCTCCAGCTTTGTAGATAACTTTTTTAATTACGTCAAGTCCATCATTTCCTCCATCTAGAGCGATTATGGGTTCATAATTTCTAATACTCTCCTCGAGATTTTTCAAAGTTCCTCTTACAATATAAGGTGGATTAGATACAATTAAATCGAAATTAATATTTTTTAAATCTTTAATTGATTTCTGTATAAATTTTATTCTTTTGCCAGACTGATGGTTTTTTTGGTTTTCCTTAGCAACTATCAATGCTTTATTTGAAATATCTATACCTATACCTTTAGATTTCTTTAATTCCTCTAGTAAACTAATTAAGATGCACCCTGAGCCTGTGCCTACATCTAAAATATTAATGTCTTTATTTTTGTAAATTTTAACTAATTGATCAACCATTAATTCAGTTTCTGGCCTTGGAATTAATGTAGCTTTTGTCACTTTAAATATTTTGCTCCAAAACTCCTTTTCTTCAAAAATATAAGCTATCGGCTCTTTTAAATACCTTCTTTCTATGAGTTTTTTAAAAGTTTTATAATTACTTACTGTTATATTTTGCTCTAAATTGATTAAGACTTCTTCCCTCTTTTTCCTAAGGGTTTTAGACAAACAAATTTCTGAGTCGAGCTTGTATGTTGGTATTTTATTTTCTCTTAGTTTTAAAGATCCTAATCTTATTAATTCAAGTGCATTCATTATTTTAAACTTTCTAGTTTAAGATTTTGCTCTTTTAATCTAAGCTCCTGGTTCATTTCTTCATGAATTTCGCCACTTAAGAATTCATCAAGTTTATGAAGAGTGAGATTAATTCTATGATCCGTCACTCGCCCTTGAGGAAAGTTATAAGTTCTTATTCTCTCTGACCTATCTCCAGTTCCAATTTGGCTTCTTCTATTACTTGACCTTTCTTGGTCCTTTTTTCTTTTTTCTGCCTCATAAACTCGGGATCTCAAAATTTTCAAAGCTTTTGCTTTATTCTTGTGTTGAGATTTCTCATCTTGTTGACTAACAACTACTCCTGTCGGTATATGAGTTATTCTTACTGCGCTGTCAGTAGTGTTAACTGATTGGCCGCCTGGACCTCCAGCTCTAAAAACATCGATTCTTAAATCACTATCTTTAATTTCAATATCTAATTCTTCTGCTTCGGGAAGTACTGCTACTGTCGCTGCAGACGTATGTACTCTTCCTTGGGTCTCTGTAGCTGGTATTCTTTGAACTCGATGAACACCCGACTCATATTTTAAATATGAATAAATATCTTCACCATTTACTGAAAATATAACCTCTTTGAATCCACCGGCCTCGCTTTTTGAGATGCTAATTATCTCTAAGTTCCATTTCTTTTTTGAACAAACCTTCTCATACATTCTAAATAAGTCAGAGCAAAATAATGAAGCTTCTAATCCACCTGTGCCAGCTCTTATTTCAACTATTGCATTTTTGTCGTCATCTTCATCTTTTGGTAATAAAAAAATCATAAGTTTATTTTCATATAATTTTTTTTTGTCTTTTAACTCTGAAAGATCTTTTTGAGCCATTTCGATAATTTCATTGTCATTTTTTTTATCTTGTAAGATATTTTCTAAATCTGCTTTTTCGCTATCGAAATTTACAAACTTTTTCGCAATATCAACTATATGTCCAAGACTAGAGTATTCTTTCGATTTTTTTGCAAATAGTTTTGGGTCTATCTTTCCTGAAGCAAGCTCTTTTTCTAAATCATGATGTTTAATGATAATCTCTTTAACTTTGTTAATTGGTATCATTTAAATTTAGGACTCTTTTACTTTGTCTTCTACTAGCTTTACAACTTTATCGATTATTTCTTTACTAGCCACTTTTGAGTGTGGAACACCAGATAGGTATAAAAGATTACTATCTTGCCCTCCGCCAGTTAAACCAATTTCGGTTTGAGCAGCTTCTCCAGGTCCGTTAACCACACATCCTATTATAGAGAGATTAATAGGTTTTTTTATGTGAGATAGTTTTTTTTCCAATTTTTTCACAGTTTCAATTACGGGAAATGCTTGACGGGCGCAAGAGGGGCAAGAAATAATATTGACTCCTCTAGATCTAATACCTAAAGATTTTAATATTTCGTATCCTGCTTTAATTTCATCAATAGGGTCCGATGATAATGAAACTCTAATAGTATCACCTATCCCTTCCATTAAAAGTTGACCTATTCCAATTGAAGATTTTATACTTCCAGTGAGTAAACCACCTGCTTCTGTAACACCTAAATGTAATGGATAATTACAAATTTCGGATAGTTTTCTATAAGCTTTTACAGTTAAAAAGATATCGGATGATTTTACACTTATCTTAAAATTGAAAAAATCATTATCCTCCAACAATTTTATATTGTAGTTTGCGCTCTCAACTAAAGCTTCAGGGCAAGGTTCCTTATATTTTTCTAATAAAGATTTATCTAATGAACCAGCATTCACCCCAATTCTAATCGAACAATTAAAATCTTTTGCTGCTTTGACTACTTCTAAAATTCTTTCTTTAGATCCAATATTACCTGGGTTAATTCTTAAACATGCAGCACCCATTTTTGCAGCTTCAATGGCTCGCTTATAATGAAAGTGTATATCAGCAACTATAGGGACGTTAACATTCTTTACTATGTCCTTTAAGGCTTTTGTTGACTCTTCGTCTGGACATGAAACTCTTACAATATCTGCACCTGAGTCCTCTAAATTATTTATTTGAGAAATAGTACCTTTAATGTCGGTAGTTAAAGTATTAGTCATTGATTGAACGCTAATTTTTGAATTACCTCCAACTAAAACTTTTCCAACTTTGATTTCTCTAGTTTTTTTTCTTTTTATTATTCTATGAGGCCTTATTTCCATTTTAATCTAATTCAAAAATTGTATGTAATTTTTTCACTGCATTCAAAGTATTTTCTTCTTCAATAATAACTGATAATTTAATTTCTGATGTTGAAATAGCTAAAATATTAATTTTTTCATCTGCTAAACCCCTAAACATTTTATATGTCACTCCTGGGGTTGAGACCATGCCTGCACCAACTATTGAAATTTTGGCTACTTTATCATTATGAGAAATATTCTTATAACTTATATTACTATTTTCTTTTAATATCTTTATCGTTTTTAAAAGATCATCCCTTTTAATTGTAAAGGTAATATCAGTAGTTTTTTCGTCTGAAGAAATATTTTGTATTACCATATCAACATTTATTTGAGATTTGTTTAATGGTTCAAAAATATTAGCAGCAACACCTGGTTTATCTGCAACTCCAGTTAAAGTAATTTTTGCATCATCTTTGGAATATGCAACGCCGGTGACGCTTTTTGAATAGTCAATATTTTGTTGGTCAAATATTTTTGTCCCTGTTCTATTAGTAAAAGTAGATTTAACTTCTAAAGGAATATTATACATCATAGCAGTCTGTACTGCAGGGGATTGCATTACTTTTGCTCCAAGAGAAGATAACTCAAGCATTTCATCATATGAAATTTTGTTAATTTTTTTTGCTACAGGTATTTTATTAGGATCTGATGAATAGACTCCATCAACATCTGTGTATATCTCACATGAGTCTGTATTAAAAAGTTTTGCTACCGCTACAGCTGTTGCATCAGAACCACCCCGCCCAATAGTTGTAATATCTCCATTCTTTGAAATTCCTTGAAAACCTGGAATTATTGCAACCCCATTTTTTAAAAAATTATTTACCTTTTCAGTGTTCATATTCACTATTCTAGAATTGTTATGTTCACCTTCTGTGAGAATAGGTAATTGCCAATTAAGAAAAGATTTTGCATTTATTTTCTGTTCAATTAAAGCTCCAGCTAAAAGCGCGCAAGTGACTTGTTCCCCCGAAGATAAAAGAACGTCAAGTTCTCTTTCATCAAAATTTAACGAAACAACTTTTGAAAATTTGATCAATTCGTTAGTCTTTCCTGCCATAGCAGAAACAACTACAATTATTTGATTTCCAGAATCATGCTCTTTTTTTACAATTTTGGCAACATGCTGAATTCTTTCTATTGTTCCTACAGATGTGCCGCCAAACTTAAGTACTTTTTTTACCATTTTAGAATGTATAATAATAAATTATGATCTAAATTTATTAAATTAAATTAATTAATGAAATGACTACTATAAATAAAGAAGAAATTCAAAAGTTTTCAAAGTTAGCAGACGAATGGTGGGACGCTAAAGGTAAATTTAAACCTTTACACATGTTTAACCCTATTAGAATTGAGTATATAACAGAAAAAATAAAGTCTCATTTTAATCTAGGTGATGACCTAAGCAATAATTTTTTACAAGGGAAAAAGATATTGGATATTGGATGTGGTGGAGGATTAATAAGCGAACCATTAGCCAGATTGGGAGGAGCGATAACTGGTATAGATGCATCAAAAAAAAATATAGAAGTCGCTAAACTACACGCAAAGAAAAGTAATCTTAAAATAAATTACCAAGATAAGTCTCCGGAACAACTAAATAGCACAGAAAAATTTGATATAATTTTAAATTTAGAAATAATTGAACATGTTGAGAATGTTGATCTTTACCTAAAATCTTGCAGCAACTTAATAAAAAAAGGTGGCTTAATGTTTACGGCTACTTTAAATAGAACTGCTACATCTTATATAAAAGCTATTGTAGGGGCAGAGTATATATTGAGATGGCTTCCAATTGGTACACACGACTGGAATAAATTTATTAAACCAGAAGAATTAGAAAAAATGTTAAGTGATAAACAATTTAAAACTTTAGATATAAAAGGTCTTGAATTGAACCCATTTTCAATGAAGTGGAAAAAATCACGGAATCTCTCAGTAAATTATATTATTTGTAGTACTAAATTTTAATTATCTTTCTCAATCCATGGAATGCTAATTAAATCGATCCCCTCTTCAGAAAGCTCTTTCCTCTCCTCTGCGGATGTAGTCCCATAAATTTTTTTATTCTGTTTTTTGTCATAATAAATGTCTCTCACTTCTTTACTAAAATTTTTCCCTACAAATTCAAAATTATTTTCTATGAAATTTCTTATTTTAATAAGTTGATTTTTTTCCTTTTTTAACAAATTAACTATTTGATTATCTTTATTTTTTTTATCATTAACAACTGAAACCATCGGAGCCATTATTGACTTGCTTATTTTTGTTGAGTTACAATAGATGCATTCTAAAAGCTTTTTTCTATTTAATTTATCGAATTCTTTTGAATCAGCAAACCAGCTTTCGAATTCATGATTATTCTTACATTTAAGATTGTATTTTATCATTTCTTAATTTCTATAATCAGCATTAATATCAATATAATCGTGAGTAAAATCACATGTATAACATTTAAATGCATCGTTTCCGAGTTTTAAATTTATTTCAAACTCAATAGAATCCCATTCCATATATTCTTTTAATTTTTTTTCATCGTAACTTTCTGAAATTTTACCATTTTCTGCTACAACAAAATTTCCGATTTTGATTTTTAATTTTTTTACGTCTACAATTTCTCCTGATTTACCAATCCCCATAACTATTCTTCCCCAATTAGGATCTTCTCCTGCTACAGCAGTTTTAATAAGAGGAGAATTGGCAATGGAAAAAGCAATTTTTTTTGCGCTACCCAAAGACTTTGCATTGATAACATTTATAGTAAGAAATTTTTTTGCCCCCTCACCGTCGACAACTACTTGTTTAGCTAAATTTAAAGTAAGTTTTTTTAAAGCTAATTCAAATTTTTGAATAACTTTATCATTAAGAGATAAATTCTGACCTACCTTCAGAGCTCTTGTTGAAAAAATTGATACCATGTCATTAGTAGACTGATCGCTATCAACACTTATCGCATTGAATGAATTCGCAACCGCTCTTTTCAAAAGTGTTTTTAACAGATTTGAGTTTATATCAGCATTAGTAAAAATAAATGAGAGCATTGTAGCTAAATTTGGAGCAATCATACCTGAGCCTTTAGCAATGCCACAAATTCTTATCAGTTCGTCTCCAACTATTATTTCCTCATAAGCTACTTTAGGTCTAGTATCAGTGGTCATGATTGCTGAAGCAATTTTAAGCCAGTACATTTTGTTATGATCACTTCTCAACCTATCAACTAAATCACCGAGTCTATTTTTAATTTTTTCTGAAGGAAACTCCTCTCCTATTACTCCTGTAGAAGCAAAAATTAAATCTTTAATTTTTACAGTTTCGTTAGTTCCTTTTTGAGATTTTGACTCTTTTATGGTCAATATTCTCGATAAATTTTTAGCTAAATAATCAATACTTTCTTTTCCCTGCTTGCCAGTAAAAGTATTTGCATTCTTTGTGTTTATTAATAAACCTTTAATTGTTTTTTTGTGAGAATTATTATTCCAGGGTATAAACTCAGAAGTTATACTGCTTGTAGTAGTTAAAGAGGCATAATTAGCACCTTTGCTAAAATAAAAAAGAGCCAAATCATCTCTTCCATCACCATACAAATCTGCTGAAATAGAAGACATTTGTAAACCCTCAATCTCTTTTAAAGATTGAAACTCTCCCATTTTAGATAATTTAGTTTTATCATTCAGGAAATTTTTAATATTAATTGTCATAATTACTATTTAATTTAAATTATAAATACATATATAGAAGTATAATGAATTTATTTACAAGAACTTTTAGTAAAATATTTAAAAGCTCTAATCAACAAGAATTAGACAAGATTCAAAATTTAATTTTAGCTATAAATAATAAAGAAAGTGAAATTAAGTCTCTTTCAGAGAATGATATTAAAGAAAAAACAGCCAACTTTAAAAAGAATGTTCAAAATGGTTCTGTTGATCTTGACCAAATTATCCCTGAGGCTTTTGCGTTAGTTCGAGAGGCAGCAAAAAGAACCTTGGGTGAGAGACATTATGATGTTCAATTAGCAGGTGGATTAATTTTGCATAAAGGTAAAATTGCCGAAATGAAAACTGGAGAAGGTAAAACTTTAGTTTCAACATTACCTGCATATTTAAATTCTTTAACTAATGAGGGAGTTCATATTGTTACAGTGAATGACTACTTAGCTAAAAGAGATTCTGAATGGATGGGCAAAGTTTTTAGATATTTAGGAACTTCGACAGGTTGTATCACAAATGATTTAGAGGATAATGAGCGAAAAAAAAATTATTCATGTGATGTAACTTACGCGACAAATAATGAACTTGGATTTGATTATCTGAGAGACAACATGAAATATGAGCTAAATGAAATGGTTCAAAGAAATCATAACTTTTGTATCGTAGATGAGGTTGATAGTATCTTAATAGATGAGTCCCGTACACCACTCATAATCTCAGGCAAAGTTGAAGATAAAACAAATCTTTATAATACTTCAAATAATTATATAAAGTACCTGCAAAAAAAAGATTACGAATTAGACGAAAAAAATAAAAATGTAATTCTCACTGATGCTGGTGTTGATAAAATAGAAAAGCTTGCATCACAACAAAAAATATTAAAAAATAATAATTTTTATGATCCTGCAAATTTAGATCTCGTTCATCACACCAATCAAGCCTTGAAAGCTAATTTAATTTTTAAGAAGGACAAAGACTATATAATTAGAGACGGCAAAGTACAGATTATTGATGAATTTACTGGCAGAGTATTAAGTGGGAGAAGATTTTCAGATGGACTGCATCAAGCAATAGAAGCTAAGGAAAATGTAAAAATAGAAGAAGAAAATCAAACTCTTGCATCAATTACTTATCAAAATTATTTTAGACTTTACAAAAAATTAGCAGGTATGACTGGTACAGCCATGACGGAGTCCGAAGAATTTTTTGATATTTATAAATTAAATGTTGTTTCAATACCCACTAATAAAAAGATGTTGCGTAAAGACTTTAATGACCAAATTTTTAGAACTGAAAAAGAAAAATACAATGCAATTACCAATAAAATTTTAGAATGCAATAAAGTTGGGCAACCCGTGTTAGTGGGAACAACAAGTATTGAAAAATCAGAAAAAATTTCTGAGTTTCTTAATGAGAAAAGAGTTAAGCATAATGTCCTTAATGCTAAGCAACATGAAAAAGAAGCAAAAATAATAGCTGAAGCTGGTAAAACTGGTTCTGTCACAATTGCAACAAATATGGCTGGAAGAGGCACGGATATAAAATTAGGTGGAAACAAAGACTTTGTTGAACAGGGAAAAATCAATGATGTCGATGAATATAAAAAAAATGAAACTAAGGTCAAAGAGTTAGGAGGACTTTATATTATAGGAACTGAAAGGCATGAAAGTAGAAGGATTGATAATCAACTTAGAGGACGTTCTGGACGACAAGGAGATCCTGGTGCCACAATATTTTTTATTAGCTTGCAGGATGAGTTAATGAGAATTTTTGGAGGTGACTCTATCGATGGAATGCTTAAAAAGCTCGGTCTCAAAGAAAATGAGTCTATAGATCATCCTTGGATCAATAAAGCTATGGAAAGAGCTCAAAAGAAAGTGGAAAGCAGAAATTTTGATATTAGAAAAACTTTAATCAAATTTGATGATGTAATGAATGATCAGAGACAAGTAATTTTTTCTCAAAGATTAAAGATTTTAAAAGAAATAAGTATTAAATCAATTATAGATGGTTTTCTTGAAGAAATTTTAAAGAACTTTGAGTCGACACTAGAAAATTATAAAAAATCAAATGACGACAAATATTTAACTGAAATTAAAAATATTACTGGAAACTCACTCAGTGATCAAAAATTATTAGAGCTGATAACAAAAGAAAAACTAGTTTTTAACAGTGAGTTAACAAAAATATTCTTAAACAAACAGAAATCTAGAATTAGCATTTTAGGTGAAGATGAAAATAAGGTTTTAGAAAAAAAAATTTTTCTACAAATAATTGATCATTCTTGGAGATCTCACCTCCAGTATTTAGAGCAGCTTAGACAGGTCATTGGTCTTAGGCAATATGGTCAAAAAGACCCATTATCTGAGTTTAAAAAAGAGGCTTTTGTGTTATTTGAAGGGCTGCTTTCAAAAATAAAAAACGACTTTATAAAAATTTTATTTAATTTAAATATCGTAGTCTCACCTAGAGAAGAAAAAATAGAAGACAAGAAGCAAATTGATGAAAAAGAAGAATTTCAAAAAGTTGGTAGAAATGAAAAATGTCCTTGTGGTTCAGGAAAAAAATTTAAATATTGCCACGGCAACATTTAAATCTATATTTTTTTAAATGCTAATAGTGCTTTTGATCTTGCTTCTTCATGAACAACTATAGGTAAAGGATAATCCTTACCTAATTTTAAAATTTTTTCATCATTTAGTTCCCAAGGTTTGTGAACGAATTTTTTCGGAACATTTTTTAATTCTGAAACCCATTTTTTTACATAAAGTCCCTCTTTATCAAATTTTTCACCTTGTAAAATTGGATTAAATATTCTGAAATATGGTGCAGCATCCGCTCCACATCCTGCAACCCATTGCCATCCAGAGATATTATTTGCTTCACTATAATCTAATAAACACTCTCTAAAATATTTTTCGCCTTCCATCCAGTTGATTAGTAAATGCTTGACGAGAAAAGAGCCTACAATCATTCTAACTCTATTGTGCATCCAGCCAGTTGAATAAAGTTCTCTCATGCCTGCATCAACGATTGGATAACCTGTTTTTCCTTTTTTCCATGCATTTAAAAGTTTTTGGTTTTTTACCCAAGGAAACTTATCAAATTTTTTTGAATAGTTTCCTTTCAGCATATAAGGGAAATTATTTATTAAAGTATGATTAAACTCCCTCCAACCTATTTCTGTTAAAAATTTATTCACTCCTGGCCTCTTTATTTTACTACACTCCTCCCAGATAGTTTCGACATGTATTTGACCGTGCTTTATATAAGGAGAAAGTTTTGACGTTCCACTTATACTTGGAAAATTTCTTGAATTAGAATAATTTTCAATAACCTTAATAAATGCTCTAAGATTTTTCAAAGCATTTTCCTCGCTAGGATACCAGTATTTTTCAAATTTTTTAGACCATTGATTTTTGGGTGAAATTTCCCCTAAGTTCATAGTTTTTTTGAAGAAAGACAATTTCTTTTTACATTTTGAAATGCTTTTTTGAATTGAAGGAACTTTTTCAATATAAAATTTTTCAGCATTTCTCCAATAAGGAGTAAAAACTTTGAACGGCGTACCATCTGCTTTTTTTACTTCTTCAAATTCATTTAAAATATTCCCTTTAAATATTTTAAAATGAATTTGATTAATTTTAAAATTTGTTGACAAATAATTGTCAAATTTTAGGTAATCTGGTTCATATGTTTTGTTCCAGTAAATATTGATATCTTTTTTTTGAAATAATTTTTCAAAAAAAGATTTATATGAAGATGTTTCGATTATTTCTAAGTTTATATTGATTTTGTCTAATCTTTTTTTAAAGTCTTCAAGTGATTTACAAACCCACCATCTTTGCGCTTCTTGTTTCAGGAATTTATGTTTTTTGTACAAATAAAATGCAACTACATGATCATGCTTTTTTGTAGCTTCGATTAAAGCTAAATTTTTATGAAATCTAAAATCATCTTTAATCCAAAACAGACCAATATTTTTACTCATAAGGGATTTTATCAAATTTTTTTTTAAATATCGATGTGCATTAATTGCTGGGTGGTGGCCTTGGTAAGAATCGCACTTACGACACATACCTTTTCAGGGTACTGCTCTACTACTGAGCTACAAGGCCTAAAATCTAAAAGTAATTCTACCTTTAGTTAAATCATAGGGGGTCATTTCAACCATTACATTATCACCAGCGAGAACTCTAATTCTATTTTTTCTAAGTTTTCCCGCTGTATGTGCTAAGATTTCATGATTATTCTCAAGCTTAACTCTAAACATAGCATTAGGTAACAACTCGGTTACTTTTCCTTTAAATTCTAAAGTTTCTTGTTTTGCCAATCAATTATCCCCTTTTAATCTTATTTTAACAGAATATGCATGACCTTCCAAATTTTCATGTTTGGCTAAGTTTATAACTGATGGTCCTAATCTTTCAATACCTGATTTAGTTATTTTTATCAGAGATTGTCGTTTTAAAAAATCATTAACAGATAAACCAGATGAAAATTTTGCAGCTCCTGAAGTAGGTAATACATGGTTTGGTCCAGCTATATAGTCTCCCATTGCCTCAGGTGAAAATTTTCCTAAAAATATTGAACCAGCATTTTTTATCTTTGGCAATAAACTTTTGAAATTTTTAATATTTATTTCTAAATGCTCTGGAGCTATTGTATTTACCACATTTAGCATTTGAGTTTTATTTTTAACAAAAATAGCTAATCCGAAATTCTTGATACTGGAAGAGGCAATTTTTTTTTTTGGTAAAATTTTTAATTGTTTTTTAATTCTTAAATTAACAGAGTTAATTAATTCTTTACTATTAGTTATTAAAATTGATTGAGCAAACACGTCGTGCTCAGCTTGAGCAATTAGATCAGATGCTATCCAAGAAGGATTTGAAAATTTGTCAGCAATAATACTAACCTCTGATGGTCCAGCAACCATGTCAATTCCAACATCGCCAAAAACCTCTTTTTTTGCAGCTGCAACGAACGTATTTCCAGGCCCCACAATCTTATCAACTTTTTTAAAAGTTTTTGTTCCATAACTTAGAGCAGCAATAGATTGAGCGCCTCCAGTTTTATAAATTTCTTTAACACCACATTTTTTTGCTGCATATATAATTGCTGGATTTACCCGAGAACCATAAGCTGGTGTTGTTAGATATATGTTTTTGACACCAGCTACTAGAGCGGGAATACAATTCATTAAAACTGTGCTGGGGTAACTGGCTGTTCCACCCGGCACATATACACCTACTCTATCAATAGGTGAATATCTATAGGATAGCTCATTTTTAAATTTATCTTTATATTTAAAAGTGGAAAATTTTTGTTGAGAGTGAAATTTTTTAATTCTCACAAAGGCAATATCAATAGATTTCTTGAGTTGCTTATCGACTACTTTCAAAATTTTACTAATATCTTTATTTGAAAATTTAATTTTTTTTGATTTTAGCTTGAGATTTAAGAATTTTTTTTCATATTTTAATACAGCTTTATCGCCATTTTTTTGAACATCAGATAAAATTTTTTTTATATTAATCGCTTGGTTTTTTTGTATCAGTTTTCTTCCCTCTAAGATTATTTCCAACTTTTTTAAATAATTTTTCTGACTAGCATTAAAATATTTCAACATTAGATCACCTTGTGTTTTGGCATATTTTTTGTATCCCAAGCACTTCCTTGGTCATCCAAAAATACTTCAATTACTTCTGAAATAACTTTTATAATAGAGTCGCCTGCAAAAATAATATTCATCTCATAGTTATTATCAGGCATTACATTAGTTTCAATAGTAAGAAAATCTAAAAATTTGTCATTCTTTGATTGATTAATATTTTTTGAGTGAACTTTTATTACATTTTCAAATTTAAGAACAGTTCTAATTCTTTTATTTTTTCTAAAAACTCCTTTTTCAACGTCTTCCCACATAAATCTACTTAATTGGATTAGGAAGATTTTATTTTTCTCTAAATTAGCGATATCAGATACATTTACAATTGAGTCTTGTAAGTGCGCAGAGATGACTTTTAGATCGTCTTCAGTTCTAGCTATTAATTTCAAATTTTTTACTCTCATACTAAGTTCTTTTTATTCTTGCGTTACATTTTTTTAGTTTTTGCTCTAAAAATTCATATCCTCTATCAAGATGATATATTCTATTAACTATCGTTCTATTTTCAGCAATTAATCCTGCCAACACTAAACTTACTGATGCTCTTAGATCAGTTGCCATAACTTCTGCGCCAGTAAGCTTTGTTGGCCCTGATATATATGCGCTTTTGTTCTTAATTTCAATTTTTGCACCCATCCTTTTTAATTCGGAAACATGCATGAATCTATTTTCAAAAATATTTTCTTGAATTTTTGATAGACCTGTTGCTTGCGTCATCAAAACCATCAATTGTGCTTGTAGATCTGTAGGGAAGCCAGGGTGAGGTTTAGTATTAATATTGATTTTTTTAAGCTTATTAGATTTGAGAATTATAATAGAATTTTTCAAAATAGAAATTTTAACACCCATTTGCCTCAGAATATCAATTTCGATTTTGAGAATTTTCGTATTTATATTTTTTAAAATAATTTTTTTACCTATCAAAGCGCCAGCTATTAAATAAGTTCCAGCTTCAATTCTATCAAAAATAATTTTGTGATTTACCGTCTCTTTCTTTAAGATTTTGCTTTCTAAAACGATTTTTCGACCTGAAATTCTAATTTTGGATCCTAATTTTTTTAAAAATGCAATCAGATCTAATATTTCTGGTTCAACAGCACAGTTTAGTAATGTTGTTTTTCCTATTGCCCCAAAGGCAGCTAACAAAGCATTTTCTGTTGCTCCAACTGAAATTGAAGGAAATTTTATTTTTGATCCGACTAGTCCATTTTTTGCTTCAGCAACTATATAACCATCTTTGATTTTGATTTTTGCTCCCATTTTTTTTAAAGCTAATAGATGTAAATCTACTGGTCTAGTTCCTATAGCACATCCACCTGGTAAAGAAACTTTCGCTTTTTTATATTTTGTTAACAATGACCCTAAAACTAGAACACCTGCGCGCATTGTTTTAACTAATTTGTAAGGAGCTAAAGTATTTATGTTTTGATTTTTATTTTGAATTTCAATTATTTTTTTTTTGTTTTTAATTTTAACTTTAATTCCAATAAATTTTAAAAGCTCAACCATTGTAAAAATATCTTTTACAAGAGGAACATTTGTTAAGTTTACTTTTTTAGCTAAAATTGAGGCTGCTAATATTGGTAAAGTAGCATTTTTTGAACCAGAAATTGAGATGACTCCTGATAGCTCTTTGTTACCTTTAATTATAAGTTTTTGCATTAAAGCTAACTACACCTTTGGCAGAGTGACACCCTTTTGTTTCATATATTTGCCTTTCCTTTTAGCATAGGTAACATGGGGTTTTTCATTTCCCTTCAAAAATACAAACTGCGCAACACCCTCATTGGCGTATATTTTTGCTGGAAGAGGAGTAGTGTTTGAAAATTCCAAAGTCACATGACCTTCCCAACCTGGTTCCAATGGAGTTACATTTACAATTATTCCACATCTCGCATAAGTAGATTTGCCTAGGCAAATAACCAAAACATCATCAGGAATTTTAAAATACTCAATTGTTCTAGCTAAAGCAAAAGAGTTAGGCGGAATAATACATTCTTTACCAATTTTAGTTACGAAACTTTCCTTTTTAAAAACTTTTGGGTCCACAACACCTGAATTCACGTTTGTAAATATTTTAAACTCATTTGAGACCCTAGCGTCGTATCCGTAAGAGGATAATCCAAAAGAAATTTTTCCTTTTCTTACTTGCTTATTAACAAATGGCTTAATCATCCCTTTAGTTTGGGCAATTTTTTTAATCCATTTATCTGACAAAACTGGCATTTTTTTCTTTAACTAAAGATTTAACTTTTTTTCTTTTTTTCAAATTTTTTTTAAGTGAAGCCTCACGTTTTTTCAATAATAAATCTTTTTTATCAAAAGATTTCATTATTCTTTTAATTTTTATCTGGATTTGTTAAATCCTCAAGAGTGATAGGTTTATTGATATCATGCATTGTTTCTTGCGAAGACTCTTTAGTAGTTGCAGTTGATCGTCTAGCTCTTCTCTGTTCAATTCGCGCTTTTCTCTTGGCTTCTTTTTTCATAGCCTTGTCGCCACGCGTAGATTTATAATCGTAATGAATTCCCATAACCAATGCCTCTTCATTTTAATCGAATTTACTTCTAGAACTACTATTTTTCAAGTATCTTGATTGTAGCATTTGAATAATTATAAACAAAAAAGACAGAATTACGGCAACTAAAACATCCTCTAATGGAGTTGCTTGTGGAAATCCATAATTCCACAATACAACTAGAATAAGCCAAACAAACCAATTTATTTTCTTAATCATCTAGCTTGCAACCTTCCTCATTACAATTTTTACCAGCATAAACTTCATTAAAATAATCAATAGCTCTCAAAGATGTTATCATATGATTTTTGTAAATATTTAAATAACCATTTAAACTCTCTGATAGTTTTTTTGCCTCTTTAATCATACCTAATCTTACAAGATTTATTAGCATTATTGCATTCCCATTTGGAATAGTATTATCTCCAATATCAATTGGATTAAAAAAAACGTCATTAGTTCCTTTAGGATTTTTTTGAAAAATGTTTTTTTCTTGTATGTAAAAAATATTAAAAGCCTCTGAAGATATTTTTTTTGCAATATCTTTATACTTAAAATTCATAGTTTTGTCGTAAAGATCATTTAAAGCATTAATTAAAAAAGCATAATCTTCAATGAAAACCAATTCTTTTGAATAACTGTGGTATATTTTGTCATTAATATATTTTTTCTCAATTTTTGTATAAAAATTTTCAGCTAATTTAAGATATTCGTTATTTGGTAAAATTTCATTAGCTGCAACTAAAGAGCTTATCCATAAACAGTTTAAATCTAATTGAGTCTTATCGTCAAAAAAAGGTTTTTTTCGTTTTGATCTAATGTTTAAAAGTTTATCGATAATTTCTTTAGGAGGTTTTTCTTTCTCGACTAGAATGATTTTATTTTCCCAGTTTCCATTTGCTTGGACATCGAAGTATTTATCTATTTTATTAATATCTTTTAACTCCTCATAACTAAATACATAATATTTACCCTCGACACCGTCGCTATCAGCATCTATAGCTGAGCCTAGAAATCCCTTTTTATTTAAAAACTCTTTTTTTAAAAATTCTATAGTTTGTTCTAATTTTTCTTTATAATAGGTTTCTTTATTAATTTTACAAAACTTTGACAAAAGTAAAATAAATTGAGTATTATCGTACAGCATTTTTTCAAAGTGCGGAATTATCCAGTCTTCATCAGTCGTATATCTAGCAATTCCACCTTCAACATGATCATATATTCCTTTGGAACAAAGTGTTTTAAAAATTAAGTTTACAGGAGTAAGATATTTCTCATTCCTCGTTTTGTTAAAAAAATACAATAATGTTTCATATAAATTAAAAGTAGGAAACTTTGGTGCGCCCTTATACCCCCCTTTTAACTCATCCAAATTATTAAGAGAAATATCTAAAATAGGTTCAAGATCTTGAGTTAAAACTGAATTTTTTCTTAAATCTAAGTTTTTAATAATCAAATCTCTTTGATTTAAAATATTTTCCCTTTGAGTTTTGTATGCCTCTGAAACTTTGCCAAGAACTTCTTTAAAAGATGGTAAACCATGTTTAGAGTTTTTTGGAAAATAGGTTCCACCCATAAATGGAACTCCATTTTCATCTAAAAACATTGTTAAAGGCCAACCACCGCCAACTTGGTTAAATAATTGAAAAGAGCTTTGAAAAATAAAATCTATGTCAGGTCTCTCTTCTCTATCGACTTTAATATTGACAAAATTATTGTTCATTATGTTTGCAGTTTCTAAATCTTCAAAACTTTCATGAGCCATTACATGACACCAGTGACAACTAGCATAGCCTACGCTTAGAAGAATTGGTTTTTGAATTGTTTTTGCAAAATCTAAGGTTTTATTATTCCAGATTTGCCAATTTACAGGATTATCTTTATGCTGAAAAAGATAAGGACTGAGATCTTCTGATAAGTTATTTTTATTAAATTCTTTCATCAAAAAATTTTCTTTTAATTAATATTGAAACTAAAATTAAAAACAAAAACATTATAATTGGTAAATAAATTTCTTTTGAAAGAATTAATTCAAAAATATTGAAGCTGTTAGCCTGCATTATATAATTGTTCAAACCCGCTCCAACTGAATTCCAAATAAAAAAATGAGGCACTAATCCTAATAAAGATGCCAAAAAATAATTTAATTTTTTCATATTAAACAAGACAGGTAAAGTATTTTGTAAGAAAAAAGGTAAGCCTAAACCACCAGCTAATCTAAAAGCGAAGAAATAATAAAACTCTTTTTTGCGAAATTTATCTATGTATTTTAAAAATCTTTGTCGTAATAATTTATTTACTAAATCAGAAAAGAAAAAATTAGCAATTACGTACAAAATTAACGAGCCGATAGATATCGAGGTTATTGTTATAAATGTTCCAATCCATTTACCAAATAAAATTCCTGATATAATCAGTAATGGGGATGCAAATCCCAATAAAACGATCCAAATAATTGAGAACAGGAAATAAAAAATAGAATTTATCAAAATACTCTCATCTATAAATCTAGTTAGAATAAATTGGATTTCTTTATAATAAGAAAATTCGTTTAATCTACTGAGCTGTACGTATGAAAAGATGAAGTATAAAAATAGAGTTAAAATAATTAAATAGGAAATACCTAAAAATATTTTGAAATTTTTACCCATAATTTACCTGTACAATAGACAACAATTAAAATATATACCTTAAAATATTTATGAAAAGAACATATCAACCTAGCAATTTAGTAAGAAAAAGAAGACATGGTTTCAGAGCAAGAATGGCTACAAAAACTGGTAGACAGCTTATCGCTCGAAGACGAGCTAAAGGAAGAAAAACTCTATCAACTTAGAATTAAATGGTTAAGCTTGAAAGTCTAAAAAAAAGCAACCAATTTAGAAAAGCACTAAAAGAAAAAAAAGTTCATACCGACTATTTTTCTATTTTTGCTGCAAAAAATTTTTTTACACCAAAATATAAAACAAACTTACTAATAAGTTTTGTTATGAAAAAAAAAATTGGAAATGCGGTTAAAAGAAACAAAATTAGAAGAAAATTAAAAGCAATTGTTCAAAAATTGACAAAAAAAAGGGGTGCAATTGATAAAGATTACACTTATATAGTTTTCGGTAAGTCTAATGCTTATACTCAAAAACATGGTGTGCTTTTGCAGTCAATGGAGAAAAGTTTTAGTAAAATAAAAAAATAAAATGACAAAAATTCTAATTTTTATTATAAAAATTTATCAATATTTCATTTCGCCATTTTTGGGAAATAGATGCAGATTTTTACCTACCTGCTCTGAATATTTCATTGAAGCTTTAAGAGCCCATGGTTTTATCGTGGGATTCAAATTAGGTATAAAAAGAATTTTAAAATGTCACCCATTTAAGAAGCTAGGTGGTAGTCACGGTTTAGATTTTGTGCCAGCACCAGTTGACAAAAAAGGAGATCAATAATGGATAGAAATGTTTTTGTTGCTATCGCTCTTTCAATGTCTGTTTTGCTTTTCTGGGGTGCTTTTTTTGAAACTCCTAAAAAAACTTCTGAACAACAATTAAATCAAAAAGTTGAGCAAAAGAGTGAACAAAACTCTATTAATCCAACAATCAGTCAGCCTCAAATAATAAAAAAAATTACTAGAGAAGAATCTATTAATACAAGTAAAAGAATTAAAATTGAAAATGGAAGTGTAATAGGCTCAATTAATTTAAAGGGTGCTTTAATTGATGATATATCTTTTAAAAAACACAAACAAAAAGTTGAGGATGGAAAGAATATTATTTTTTTAAATCCTTCTGATACTGAAAACGGTTTTTATATAGAGACAGGTTGGACGAGTATTGGAAGTAAAATTAAAGTTCCGACAAAAGAGACTGAATGGACAGTAAAAGGTAATAATATTTTAAGTGATAGCTCACCTATTGTTTTGCAATGGAACAATAAAGAGGGTGTCACGTTTGAAAAAAGAATCGAGTTAGACGATAAGTATTTATTTAAAATATCACAGCAAGTAAAAAATAATTCTAATTCACCTGTTGAACTATTTCCTTACGCTCAGATGACAAGAAATAAAATCCCTGATGATATTCAAAATTTTTATATTCAACATGAGGGATTTATTGGTGTATTCGATGACGAATTAAAAGAAGACGACTACGATGATGTGGAGGAGAAAAAAATAGTCAGAGACTCTAACGAAGGGTGGCTTGGAATAACAGATAAGTATTGGATGACAGCTTTTGTGCCAGAGTCTGGTAAAAGTTTTAAATCTACATTCCTTTACGATAACGGATTCAAAGCAAATTACATTATTAATGAACCTGTTAAAATTGGGAAATCATCGACGGGATCTAATCAATTAAGATTATTTATAGCTGCTAAAGAAGTTGAAACTATTGACGGATATGCAACAAATCAAAATATAAATAAATTTGATTTAGTGATAGACTGGGGATGGTTCTATTTTTTCACAAAACCTTTATTTTTCGTTATAGATTATTTATTTAAAATTTCAGGAAATTTTGGAACGGCTATAGTGTTATTAACTTTAGCTATTAGACTTATTTTCTTTCCGCTTGCTAACTTCTCATTTAGGTCAATGGCAAAAATGAAAGCAGTTCAACCAGAAATGATGAGATTAAAAGAGTTACACAAAGATGATAAGGTCAAATTACAACAAGAAATGATGGCTCTCTATAGAAAAGAGAAAATTAACCCAGCCTCAGGTTGTTTGCCAGTTTTAATTCAAATTCCTTTCTTTTTTGCAATTTATAAAATGCTTTTTATATCTTTAGAAATGAGGCATCAGCCTTTTTTTGGATGGATAAAAGATTTATCAGCTCAGGATCCAACGACTTTATTCAACTTATTTGGTTTAATTCCATGGGATCCTCCCGGATTCATGATAATAGGTATTTGGCCAATATTAATGGGGGCATCAATGTGGGTTCAACAAAAATTAAACCCAGCTCCAGCTGATCCGATTCAAGCGAAAATATTTGCTTTTTTTCCATTGTTCTTGACTATAATACTTGCGTCTTTCCCATCTGGATTAGTTGTTTATTGGACTATCAATAATATTCTAACAATTGCTCAACAATATGTGATTGTCAAAAAAACAACTGTGAAAACAAACTAAATGTCAAAAAAAAATTCTCTAGATGAGATTAAAGAATTTTGGCCGGAAAAAGCTCCAGATATAAGTATTGTTCAAAAATACGTAAAAAAATATGAAAAAGAGAAAATTGTAATTAAATATGGGGGAAACGTTTTAATAGATAGAAAAGTATTTAACAATTTTATATCTGATATAAATGTTTTAGATAAATTAGGATTTTCTGTAATAGTAGTTCATGGAGGTGGGCCAAGAATAAAAAGGGAATTAGACAAGAAAAAAATAGTCTCTAAATTCATTAATGGCTTGAGAGTTACCGATAAGAACATAATAGATGTAGTAGAAGAAGTTTTAATTGATTTTAATAAAGATATAGTAAGTTCTCTAAAAAAATTAGGTTCTGAAGCAGCTGCTTTTCATACTAAAACTGAAAACATAATAGAGGTTAAGCCTGAAAGAGAGGAGCTAGGATTTGTGGGAATACCTGATAAAATTAATGATGAATTAATCCATAAAGCATTAAATAATAATAAAATTCCTATTATTGCTCCATTGGGGTTGGGGGAAAATAATCAGACTTATAATATTAATGGTGACACGGCAGCAAGCGCAATTGCAAAAAGACTTAAGTCCAGAAGACTAATACTAATGACAAATGTCGAAGGAGTTTATGACGATCAAAAAAAATTAATTTCAGAAATTAAACCTTTCGACCTTGAAAATCTAATAAAATGGAAAGTTGTTCAAGGTGGTATGATACCTAAAATCGAAAACTGCGTTGACGCAGTTCAAAATGGAGTAAGGGGAGTAGTTATTTTAGATGGAAGAAAACCTCACTCAATTTTGCACGAAATTTTTTCTGATACAGGATCTGGAACTTTAATAAGAGAATGAAAGATTTAACTAATATAAAATTTTGGTTATTTGATTTAGACAATACCTTGTATGATGGAGCTACTAAAGTTTTTGATCAAGTTGATAAAAAAATGTCAAAATTTATCTCTGATAAATTAAATGTTAATATTGAAGAAGCTAGAAAAATTCAAAAAAACTATTTTCAAGAATATAATACTACTTTGAACGGTATGATTAAACACCACAAAATTGATGCTGATGAATTTCTAGAGTTTGTTCATGACGTAGATCTAAGTTTTTTAGGCAAAGATAAAGACCTAGAAGATGAAATTAAAAAATTAGATGGAAAAAAAATCATTTTTACTAATGGGTCTAGAGCTCATGCACTCAATGTTACTAAAAGAATTGGAATAGATAAGCTTTTTGATGGGATTTTTGATATTAGGGATTGTGAATTTATTCCAAAGCCTTCTAAAGAACCCTACAAAAAATTGGTAGAAAGTTACAAAATTGAGCCACAATATTGTATATTCTTTGAAGATATTGCAAGAAATTTAAAGCCAGCATACGAATTAGGAATGAAAACTGTTTGGATTAAAAATGACGAACCTTGGGCGGCAAAATATTCAGATTCGGATTTCATTAATTATAAAACTGACAACTTGGCAAAATTTTTAAAGGAAATTAATGAGTTACAATAAACTTGAAAAAATTATAAACGAGAATTTTAAAAAAAAAGA
This sequence comes from uncultured Pelagibacteraceae bacterium, assembly GCA_902535255.1. Taxonomy (GTDB): domain Bacteria; phylum Pseudomonadota; class Alphaproteobacteria; order Pelagibacterales; family Pelagibacteraceae; genus Pelagilacustribacter. The sequence continues at coordinate 10,796 of CACASQ010000004.1, read as the reverse complement.
AAGAGTAAGTCCAAAATCAGATAAAAAATTGATTAAGGCTATAAATGAAACTATTAACTTAGTTGATAGCGGAAAAATTAGAGTAGCAAATAAACAAAATGGTAGTTGGGTTGTTAATCAATGGATTAAAAAAGCTATTTTGTTAAGTTTTAGAATAAATAAGATGGAAATGATGAAAGGTCCTTACACTACTTGGTATGACAAAGTTCCTGGAAAAACAGTGAAATGGAAAGAGAAAGACTGGAAAAAAGCGGGGTACCGTCATGTCCCTAATGGAGTGGTTAGAAAAGGAGCATACATTGCTAAAAATGTAGTTTTAATGCCTAGCTTTGTAAATCTTGGAGCTTATGTTGATGAAGGAACAATGATTGATACTTGGGCTTCTGTCGGTTCGTGTGCTCAAGTTGGAAAAAATTGTCATATTTCAGGAGGAGCAGGTATTGGAGGTGTTCTTGAACCTCTCCAAGCTGGTCCAGTAATTATTGAAGATAATTGTTTTATCGGCGCTAGATCGGAAATAGCTGAAGGTGTACTGGTTGAAGAAGGAGCAGTATTATCTATGGGAGTTTACATTGGAGCTTCTACAAAAATAGTTGATAGGAACTCTGGAGAAATTCATTATGGCAAAGTTCCCGCGTACTCAGTAGTAGTTCCTGGAAGCTTGCCTAACAAATCGAATTCAAACGGTCCTTCATTGTATTGTGCTGTTATAGTAAAAAAAGTTGATGAGAAGACTAGAAACAAAACCTCTATTAATGATTTACTAAGAGACTAATGACTATAATTAACGAATTACAATTATCCAAAGATCTAATAAAGTTTCCAAGCGTCACTCCTAAAGATGCAGGAGTAATAAAATTTCTCAGTAAAAAGTTAAAAAAATTAGGATTTAGTTGTAAAATACTAGAATTTAAAGACAAAAGGAGTGAACCTATAAAAAATCTTTACGCAAGAATAGGTAAAAAAGGACCAAATCTTTGCTACGCTGGACATACCGACGTAGTCCCACCTGGAAATGTAAAAGACTGGACTATCAATCCTTTTAAGCCTTTGGTTAAAAAAAATTATTTAATCGGAAGAGGAGCTAATGACATGAAAAGCTCAATAGCATGCTTTGTAGCTGCTGCAAGTAAGTTTTTGCAAAAAAAACGAAAATTTAATGGTTCAATTAGTTTTTTAATTACTGGTGATGAAGAAGGTTATGCGATTAATGGAACAAAAAAAGTTGTAGAGTACTTAAAAAAAAAAGGAGAAAAAATAGATTTTTGTATTGTTGGAGAACCAACAAATCCAAATAAACTTGGAGAAATGATAAAGATTGGAAGAAGGGGAAGTCTTTCAGGGAAAATTGAAATCATTGGCACTCAAGGACATATAGCATATCCTCATCTATCAAATAATCCAATAAATACTCTGATTGCTATATGCAAAAAGCTTAAAGAAAATAAACTTGATAAAGGTAATAAAAATTTTCAACCTTCTAATTTAGAATTCACGTCTATAAATGTTGATAATAAGGCTCATAATGTGATTCCAGCTAGGGCTAGAGCACAATTTAATATTAGGTATAATAATTTGCACACATCAGGCTCTTTGAAGAAAAAAATAAGCTTAATTGTCAAACGAATCAGTAAAAAAAATAAATGTAATTATAAAATTAATTATATGACTAACGGTGAGGCCTTTTTAACAAAGCCAGGAAAGACCATTTTTATGGCAAAGAGAATTATTAAGAAAATAACTAAAATTAATCCAAAATTATCTACAACTGGAGGCACCTCAGATGCAAGATTTATTAAAAAGATTTCTCCTTGTCTTGAATTTGGATTGGTGAATAAGACTATGCATAGAGTAGATGAGTGTGTTTCATTGTCAGATTTAAAGAAACTTACAAAAATATATAATGATATTTTAGTTGAGTATTTTAAGTGAAATTATACAAAATTAAAAAATCTAAGATAGATAAAAACGGTCTATACGCCAATCAAAACATTAAAAAGGGAACTAAGATAATTGAGTATAAAGGAAAAATTATCTCAGTAAAACAAAGTGAAACAAATCCTAAATTTGACAATGGGAAAGCCATCTATCTCTTCAATATTAATAAAAAATACGACCTTGATGGAGATTTTAAATTTAATACTGCCCGACTTATTAATCACTCTTGTGAGCCAAATTGTGAAGTTTTTGGATCAGGATTAAAAATTTGGGTTTACGCTATGAAAAATATAAAAAAAGACGAAGAATTATCTTATGACTATGGTTTTAATTACGATGATGATTATAAAGCTTACCCTTGTAAATGTGGTACTAAAAATTGTGCAGGGTATATTGTAAGACAGGGTTCAAGATGGCGAATAAAAAAGAAAAGAAAATAGATATAATTCTACCTAATTTTAATAGTTCTGAATACATTAAAGAAACTATTAAAAGCATTATTGATCAAACTTTTAAAAACTGGAAGTTGATAATAGTTGACGATTGCTCAGATAAAAAAACAAGGACATTGCTTAAGAAATACTCAAAGAATAAAAGAATAAAAATTTATTGGTTAAAGAAAAATAAAGGTGCAGGCTATTGTAGAAATTACGCTATAAAAAAATCAAAATCTTCATATTTGGCATTTATCGACTCCGATGATATATGGAAAAAAGATAAATTAGAAACTCAATTGAGATTTATGGAAAATAACAATTATTTGTTCACTTATACAAATTATGAAACTTTTGGGAAAAAAATAAAATTTATTTCTCCTGCTAAAGAATACGATTTCAAGAAATTTGTTAATGATACTTCAATTTGTACGAGTACAATGATTATTAAAAGGAATATCTTAAAAAATGTAGAATTTATCAATTCAGAAATTTGTGAAGATTATTTTTTTAAGTGTAAAATTTTAAAAATATGCAATGCATATTGTCTGGATGATTATTTAACAAAATATCGCATAAGAAAAAATTCTTTACAAAGTAGTAGTTTAAAGAATTTTTATTGGATTTGGAAAATTAATAGAGAGTATAACAAATTTAATTTTTTAGAGAACTTCTTTTCTTTATTTTTTATCTCAATAAATTCCTTAAGAAAATATGGGTTTAAGAGTTTCTAATATTTAATGTTTTGAAGATATAAACCACATGCAGGGGCAGGAGGAGCACAATTAGATCTTTTTTTTGAAAAAAAAGCTTTTTTAAATTCTTTTAAAGACCATTTGCCTGAAGAAAGATACTTTAATGATCCTACCATTGATCTTACTTGATTTTGTAAAAAAGATTTAGATCTGAAAATTAAAAAAATTTGATCGCCTTTTTTATTTACCTTCACAGAATACATTTTCTTAATCGGAGATTTCGCTGAGCAAGATGAGGCCCTGAATGTCGAGAAGTCGTGGGTACCCTCTAAAATTTTTGCTCCTTTTTTTAATAGACTAATATTGAGTTTTGTTTTTACGTGCCACGCTTTGCTATTATCTAATGATAATGAGCCTTCTCTGTTAATTATTTTATATTCATATGTTCTTTCTTTGGCATCAAATCTTGAATGAAAAATAGATTTTTTTCTTTTAATTGAAATAATTGAGATCAATTTTTTTCCTAAAAAAAAATTTAATGAATTTAAAAATTTTTTTTCATTTTCAATTTTTTTATTGATTTTGAAATTAGCATGTTGACCGAATGCATGTACCCCTTTATCAGTCCTTCCAGCTCCATTAATTTTTATCTTAAGTTTAAGAATTTTTTTCAAAGCTCTTTCAATTGTTTCTTGAATAGATTTCCCATTTTTTTGGAACTGCCACCCAGAATAATTAGTCCCATCGTACTCTACTTTTAACAAATAATTATAAGTCTTTTCCAATGTTTGAACCTATCTCTAATTTGTTTCCTTTTAAATATTCAGAAGTTTTCATTTTTTTCTTACCTTCCTTCTGAAGTTCTAAAACCTCAATAGCGTTTTCTTGGCAAGCAATTGTAAAATTTTTATTAAGGATTTCCCCTGGTTTACCTTGTAGATGTATCTCTTGGGCTTTTGTAATTTTGACTCTATTGCCATTATGTTTGAACCAAGAGCCTGGAAAAGGATATAGAGCATTTATTTTAGCTATAATTTTTTTTGCTTTATTATTCCAATTTATTTCAGCTTCTGACTTTTCTATTTTTTTAGCATAGGATGCAAGTTTCTCATCTTGTTTAATAAATTCAGTTTTATTTTGCTCTATCAATTTCAAAGACTCGTTTATCATTTTGGCCCCTAAAATTGATAGCTCTTTAGATATGCTTTCGTAATTAGAATTTTTGGATATTTTAATTTTTGATTTCATCATTATTGGGCCAGCGTCTAACTTTGTAATGATTTTCATAATTGATACCCCGGTTTCTTTATCTAAATTCATAATTGCTCTTTGTATTGGAGCTGCTCCCCTCCATTTAGGCAATAAAGATGCATGTACATTTATAAATTGAATACTCTTAATATTAAGCAATCTCTTGGGTAAAATTTTCCCATAAGCCACAACTACTACAACATCTGGTTTTTCTTTTTTAAAAAATTCTAACTCAACATCGGTATCTAAATTTTCTGGATGTCTTAGATTTAAATTATTTTGTTCAGAAAATTCATGAATAGGTGTGAAACCCGTTTTTTGACCTCTGTTTTTTTTTTTGGGAGTTTGAGTATAAACACATAAAATCTTATGTTCCGAAATTTTTATTGATTGGAGAATAGGGACAGCAAAATCAGGCGTTCCCATAAATATTATTTTTAATGCCATCAATTCTATAAGATAATCTTACTTGTTTCTTTTTTATGTTTAATTAGTTTTTTAATTATCATTTCTTTTTTTAATTTAGATAAATAATCTATAAATAATACTCCATCTAAATGATCTATCTCGTGTTGTATACATGTGGCTAGAAGACCGTCAGCCTTTAAACTTTTCTTTTTACCTTTATAGTCGATATAATCGATATGACACTCAGCTGGTCTTTCAATCTCGGCAAAGTGCCCAGGTAAAGATAGGCAGCCTTCTTCATATAATGAGGTGTTTTCAGATTTATATTTAATTTTTGGATTTACCAGGAATAAAGGATTTTTTTTATTCTCTTCTTTAGAAATATCTATAACTATTAATCTTTTTAAAATACCAATTTGAACTGCTGCCAACCCAATTCCAGGAGCTGCGTACATAGTTTCTAACATATCATCCATGAGTTTTCTGAGTTCATCATCAACTTTTTCTAAATCGAAACTTTTTTTTCTTAGTATAGGATCAGGTTCAATTATAATCTGTTTCTTAGACATAATTTATTAATATATTATAATTAAACTCTTTGAGGTAGTGCAGAAATTAGAACTTTATTTCTTATTTTTATCAAATTAGTTTCATTTAAAAGACTTGTTATAAAGTAAATTGTTTCAGGATCCAATTGATGAGGCTCATCTTCTCCAATGATTTCAACTATTTTTAAAGCTAAATATGCATTTTGTTTTTTTTCAATAAGTTGTAGTAAATTTTTAGGCACCTCATATTTAGATGCAAGCTCTTTTTCATTGAAACTGGCTGGAATATTAAATCCATCTTTAACTAAAGCATCAACCAATGCCAGATCTTTCGCGGAGAAAAAATATTTTCTATTTTTACTAATTTTTTTAAATATCTTATCTATGTCTTTTTGAATTTTCTTTTGCTGTTCATCCTCTAAATAAAATTTAATAATTTTAGACTGATGTAAAACTTTATCGTTGTATTTTATCTTGCCCAAAAGTGTTACGTCCTCGTTCTTAATCCTGCTTTCAGCAATTTTTTTATATTTCTCTGGAATATTTTCTAATCCAATTTCTTTCAAAGAGTTACTGAGTTTTTCTGTAAAGATATTTTCTAGCTTGCTCTTCTTGAATAAATCCTCAAGTAAAAATAAATATTCTACTTTAGAGTTCACATCTTCTGAAAGTAAGTATTTTTGAAATATTAATGATCTAGCTTCTATTTCTTCTAATGTTTGAAAAACGTTTTTTGCATTAATTAAAGTATTAAGATTAAAAGGAATTTGTTTATAAATATTAAAAATAACTATATCATCGACTTGGCCTTGATTAGCTGCATTTTCTAAATCTTTTATTTTTTTCTTATCTGAATAATCTTCAAGTTTAATCAAATTAGCTGCATTTAAATATTTCCAGATCTCTTTTTTCGTTTTTTGAGTCGGGTTATATTTAAAGTCTTTGATAGTCACACTTGATAAATAAAAATTGAGTAAGTTTTTTTCGTCAATCTTATCTGAGGTTTTTTCTGAGATACCTAAAAGATAATTTATTTTATCATCAAAAAACTTGTCAGATTGATTTTGTTCTCTTAATAAATCAAGCAATAATCTAGCTTGCGATTTTTTATTATCGAAAACTAAGCAATAAATTTTGAATTTTTCTAAATAAGAGTCTTTTATCGTGCTATCAATAAATTTTATTTTTTCACATCCTTCTTTAATATCTGCTTTAGCAATATTTTGGTCGACTAAATATTGAACTGCTCTATCCTTCCCTTCAAATTCTTCATTCCGTTTTAAAAAATCTTCAATAAGTTCTAGTCGGTTATTATTTATGAGCCAATTAATTTTTAAATCTATAAATTCTTTATCATTCATTCCAGAAGGGGGAAAAGAAAATGATAGCAAAATATTTTCTAGTATCTCATTAGATGTTTTTGAAAGTTTGATCTTTTTTATTCTTTTCATACTAGCTCTTACATCCTCAGCTTTTGTCGAAGACCACATATTTAAATTAAAATCATAATCAGCTGGATCGTAAACACCATAAACCTTAACTTGCTCCTCATTTATTTTGGCATTATCATCTATTTCTATTCTAGTGTTTGATTCTACGCTTTGAATTTTATTTAATTGAATTTTTTTGTTTTCCTTAGATAAATTTTTAGGGTTTGTCTCTAATTTATTTTTTTCTTTATTGTTCCAAATATCAATTTTTTCTTCACCTCCTAATGGAGTTAATATAAAGAATACAATCAATAACCTTAAAAAAATTTTAAAGCCTTTTAATATCATTAGTAATATCTATGTTGAAATCTTTTTGCGGGCTGGGAAATTTAATTTTTTCTATTAAAAAAATTGCAGAAATCAAAACTATTATAAGAATAATCAATCTTATCAGAATTTTTAGAACTGAGCTACCGAAGCTAGGTTGTCTATTGTATTTAAGTTGCATACTTTTTGATATAATTTAAACTCAATAAATAAGACATATTTATGAAAAATCAATTTCAAAATCGGATATTAAATTGAGCAAAAACCTTGTTTTAACTGGAATGATGGGTGTTGGAAAATCTACAATAGGAAAAAATTTGTCTAAAAAGCTAGGATATAAATTTGTAGATATCGATAAATTAATTGAAAAAAAAGAGGGCTGTTCAATAAATATTATTTTTAAAAATAAAAGTGAGAGTTATTTTAGGCTTTTAGAAAACGAAATAACAATTGAAGTGCTTAAAAATAAAAAACTAGTTATTTCTCTTGGGGGTGGAGCTTTTATGAGCAAAAAAATAAGATCTGAGGTAAAAAAATTGTCTATAAGTTTTTGGTTAGACGTGAGCTCTAATATTTTGATAAAAAGATTGAGCAGGACTAAGAAAAGGCCACTATTGTATAATAAAAACTTAAGTGAAACTGTAAATAAAATTTACTTAGAAAGGAAGACAACTTATAGTGAAGCTGACTTTAGAATTAGATGTAACACAATGAGGCCTTCTGTGATAACAAACAAAATTCTGAAATTATATGAAAGTTCAACAAATAAAATTTAATAATAAAACTCATAATTATTCAATTTTAATTGGTAAGAATATTTTAGGGGTATTATCAAAAAAAATTAAGTTGTTATGTCCTAAAGCAAGAAAGATTGCCTTAGTGATAGATAAAAAAGTGCCAAGTAAATTTAAAAATAGAATTAAGAATCAATTAAAAAATTTTGAAATTGTTCATTTGTCTTTTGAAGCAAATGAAAAAAATAAATCTATTGTATCAGTTAATAAATATTTAAATATTTTATTGTCAAAAAACTTCAACAGATCTGACTTAGTAATTGGTATCGGAGGTGGAATTACCGGTGACGTAGTTGGATTTACTGCTAGCTTATTCAAAAGAGGTATTAACTTTTTTAATATTCCAACAACTTTGCTAGCCCAGGTAGACTCTGCCGTTGGTGGAAAAACCGGAGTAAACACAATGCACGGAAAAAATCTAATAGGTTCATTTTATCAACCAAAATTGGTAATTAGTGATACATCTTTTTTAAGTTCACTACCTAAAAAGCAAATGATTTGTGGGTATGCTGAAATACTTAAACATTCAATTATAAAAGATTTAAATTTTTTCAACTGGTTAAAAAAAAATACTAAAGAAATCTTAAATAAAAATTCAGATAAACTAATTTTCGCAATTAAAAAAAGTTGTTCAATAAAAATGTATTTTGTAGATAAAGACGTTAATGAAAAAGGATTGAGAATGAAGCTTAACTTCGGTCATACTTTTGCTCATGCTATAGAAGCTAAAAGTAGATATTCAAAAAATTTAACCCATGGCGAAGCCGTATTATCTGGGATGATACTAGCTACAAAATTGTCCTGTATAAAAAAAGTTTGTAAAAGAAAAACTTTAAGAGAAATCATGGACATTTACGAAAGAAATAATTTTACATATACATTTAAAAAATATTCTAATCCTAAGCTAATAGAAAATCTTATTCCTTTCATTAAAAATGATAAGAAAAATAATGACGAAAAAATTAATTTTATTCTCCTTAATAAAATAGGAAAAACTACTAATCCGTATTCTTCCAAAATTTCAGTAAATAACTTAAGAAGATATAGTAAAATTATTTCTCAATACTAATTTCTAAAGCGTGTATTTTATCTCTAAGATCCTTTTTTAAAATTTTCATTATAATTTTATGAGCATTAATTTTAGAAAGAGAATTCAAATACAGTGATTTAATTTTCAATTGTAAATGAAGTTTTTCTTTATTAAAAAATTTATGCCCAACATGTTTATGTGAATTATCAACAATTTCTAGTTTTTCAAACTTAATTTCATCACCCAATTTTTTTTCTATTTCTTTAAAATAATTTTTCATTGTTTAAATTTTACTATATAGAATAAGTTAATGAAAATTATTTGTGACTGGACTAATTGTAAAAAAGTTGGAACTTATAAGGCGCCTGTTGAAAGGGATAACAGTAGAAAATACCGACTACTTTGCTTAGAGCATATAAAAATATTCAATAAAAACTGGAATTATTTTGAGAATATGAATAATCAAGAAATTGAGTTTTTCATAAAGTCTGATTTGACTTGGCACAAATCCACAAAAAACTTTGGGTCATCTGAAAACTTCTTTAATATTTTATGGAATAATGCTTTAGAAGATAAATTAAATATATTTAACAGTTCTAACTATAGAGATTTTAAAAAAACAAAGATTTCTCAAACTGATAAAGATGCATTAAGCGTTATGGAGTTAAATGATGATGTAAAATGGGAAAAAATACACTCAAAGTTTAAAGAACTTGTAAAAAAATATCATCCTGATAAAAATCAAGGCAGTAAAAAGTTTGAAGATAAGTTAAAAAAAATTACATTAGCTTATAGTCAGCTAAAAAAAACTTTAGGAAAAAAATGAGTACTGAACAATTAATACAAAAACCAGACATAAAACTATCAGTAAAACAAACTTTTGGTTTTGATAGTGATATGAAGGTTGGAGCATTTTCAAAAAAAAATGAGTATGTTCCAAAAATCGATCCTGATTATAAATTTGATAAAGATACCACTTTAGCGATTTTAGCAGGTTTCTCTTTTAACAAGAGAGTTCTAATCCAAGGATATCATGGGACTGGAAAATCGACGCATATTGAGCAAGTGGCAGCAAGATTAAACTGGCCGTGTGTAAGAGTAAATCTTGATAGTCACATAAGTAGAATAGATTTAATTGGCAAAGATGCGATAGTATTAAAAGACGGTAAACAAATTACACAATTCAAGGAGGGTATCCTTCCATGGTCAATTCAAAATCCTGTTGCATTAGTTTTTGATGAGTATGATGCTGGTAGACCAGATGTAATGTTTGTAATCCAAAGGGTTTTAGAAAGTAATGGTAACTTTACTCTTTTAGATAAAAATAAAGTTTTAGAACAACACGATTTTTTTAGGATTTTTGCGACAACTAATACTGTTGGATTAGGCGATACAACTGGACTTTATCACGGTACTCAGCAAATTAACCAGGGCCAGATGGATAGATGGAATATTGTCTCTACTTTAAATTATCTACCTTTTGAGAAAGAATTGGAAATTATCCTATCTAAAAATAAAGGATTTAATAATAAAGAAGGAAAAGAATTATTATCAAATATGGTTAAAGTTGCAGATTTGACGAGAAAAGGATTTGTGAATGGAGACATATCTACAGTGATGAGTCCACGAACAGTTTTACATTGGGTTGAGAATACTGAAATTTTTAAAGATAAAGGTTACGCATTTAGAATTACATTTTTAAATAAATGTGATGAATTAGAAAAAAAAATAATTTCAGAGTACTTCCAAAGATGTTTTGGCGAAGATTTGCCGGAGTCCTCTATCAATGTCACTTTATAAAGTGGAAACTAAAAAAGAAAAACTAGAAGATTTTAAAACAGCTATAAGCTCAACTGTAAGATCTATCTCTGACTCGAATAAAATCGAGGTTTCGTTTGGAAATCAAGTTTCTCAATCAAATAAAAACTCTATAAATCTTCC
>CACASQ010000003.1 GCA_902535255.1 uncultured Pelagibacteraceae bacterium | reverse complement strand
AAAAAAGATTATTTTGAAATAAAAGATGTAATTGAAAAACCTACTATTAAAAAAGCTCCATCAAATTACGCTATTATCGGAAGATATATTTTACCATCGAAAATATTTAGTGAGATAAAAAAATTGAAACCAGGACAAGGCGGAGAAGTTCATATCACTGATGCGATTAAAAACTTAATATTTAAAAATAATAAGTTTTACGGTAATATTTTTAAAGGAAAATACCTAGACTGCGGTACTTTAAGCGGATATGTAAACTCAGGCATACTAATTCACAGAGGAAAAAAATGAAATTGTGTATGATTGGAACTGGATACGTTGGGTTGGTAAGTGGAACTTGTTTTGCTGATATAGGAAATCAAGTAATATGCGTCGATAAGGATACAAATAAGATTAATAAACTTAACTTAGGTAAATCTCCAATTTATGAGCCAGGTCTAAATGAACTTATTAAAAAAAATTATCAAGCTAAAAGGTTAATTTTTACTACTGATATAGAAAAAGCAATTAATCAGTCGGATATTATTTTTATATGTGTTGGTACTCCGAGCAAAAAAGGATCATTAAAAGTTGATCTTTCTTATGTTATGAGCTGTGTAAGAGAAATATTAAGATTTACTAAAAAAAAAAAAATTATTATTACAAAATCTACAGTGCCTGTTGGCACAGGAGACATAATTGAAAGTATTTTAAAAAAAAGGAAAAAACTCTTTTCAGTAATTTCAAATCCTGAATTTCTAAGAGAAGGGGAAGCAATACGAGATTTCAAATTTCCAGATAGAATAGTTATTGGTTCTAATGATAAAAAAATATTTACAATTATGAAAAATCTGTACTTGCCGCTTATTAACAAAGGAGCAAAATTTTTAGTTACGTCACGTAGAGGTGCGGAATTAATAAAATATGCATCTAATGCTTTTTTAGCTACAAAGATTACGTTTATAAATGAATTGGCAAATTTATGTGAAAAGGCAGGAGTTAATATTGAAGATATCTCTTTAGGTATGGGCTCAGACAGCAGAATAGGAAGCAGATTTTTGAGAGCTGGTCCGCCGTACGGAGGCTCTTGCTTTCCAAAAGATACTAAAGGTCTAATTTCTGCAGCAGAAAAATATAAAATAAAATTACCAGTAGTAAAAACTGTAATAAAATCAAATCAAAATAGAATTCATTTATTAATCAAAAGAATAAACAAAATTTTAGGAAACAATTTAAAAAACAAAAAAATTTCAATTTTAGGTGTTACATTTAAACCCAATACTGATGATATGAGAGATTCATCGAGTCTTAAGATTATTCCTTACTTATGCAAAAAGGGGGCTAGTGTAAATTATTATGATCCATCTGGAGAGAAGAAAGATTTTTCAAAAATTAAAAATTGTTTCTTTAAAAAAGATATTAAGGAAAATTGCAAAAACTCCAATTTAGTTATTTTGTTAACTGAGTGGGATGAATTTAAATCTATTGATTTTAAAAAGATTATCAAAAATAAAAGAATCAAAATTTTTGATCTTAGAAATCTTTATAACACTGAGGAAATGAAAAAGAGTAAAATTGAGTATTACTCAATCGGAAGACCTAATTCTAATTAATTTCAAAAATTGCATCAACCTCCACAGCTACTCCCAATGGCAAACTATTAGAGCTGATTGCAGCTCTTGTATGCTTTCCCTTATCACCTAAAATTTTAGAAATTATATCAGATGCACCGTTAATTACTTTCGGTTGATCTATAAAATTATCAATTGAATTAACATAGCCAGTTAATTTAATACATGTCTTAATTTTTTCTAAATCCCCGTCACAAGCTTTTTTTGCATGAGAAATGATACTCAAACCACATCTTTCTGCAGCCTTATAAGACTCATTAAGATTAAGATCTTTTCCCACCTTACCCTTAATAAGGTTTCCATCTTTATCTATAGGAATTTGACCAGAGATAAACAATAATTTTCCAACTATTTTAGTAGCTACATATAAACCTACAGGCGACTTCGGATCAGGTAAATTAATATTGAGAGATTTAATTTTTTCTTCTATCTGACCCATATTACTTTCCGATTTTTTCCTTTATCCAATCTGTTAATTTTGAGTCAGTATTTAATTTTTCTAAACCTTTAGTTCCAAGATTTTTTCCAAGATTTGCAACACATTTTGAATATTCAATAGGTTTATCTCTTAGATCTCTACATTTTTTTTCATCAGAGTATGATTTTTGAAAAATTAATGCAGTTATAAATAGAATTAAATAAATCAACTTCATTTTTTTTTACCTCTTTTTTTGGTTTTGTCATATTCTTTTCTTTTTTCAATTAAAATTAATGCTTCATCCATTGTCAACTCATTAGGATCTTTTTCTTCAGGAATTGTAGCATTAAGCGATTTATATTTAATATAAGGCCCATATTGTCCCTTCATGATTCTTACAGGTTTTTTATCATCGGGATGTTCGCCTAAATCTTTTATTAATGACGAAGATATACGTCCTGGCTTTGCTTCAGCAATCAATGTGATCGCTCTATTTAAACCGATAGAGAAAATATCTTCTACATTTTCAAGCCTAGCAGATTTATTTTCACACTTTAAATATGGTCCGAACCTACCTGAATTTAAAGTTATATCTTTACCATTTTCTGGGTGCTGACCTAAAATTTTTGGAAGTGAACATAAATATTTTGCTTTATCTAAATCTACACTATCTATTTCTATACCCTTGGGTATTGAAACGTTTTTTAGATTTTCGTTTTCGATCTTTTTCTTTCTACCTTTTTTCTTTTTTAATTCAATTTCATCTTTTTCTTTCTCATATTGTAAATAAGGACCAAATCTTCCGTTTTTTAAATATATATCTTTACCTTTTTCGTTTTGACCCAGTAATTTAGGCTCTGCTAAATTGTATTGAGCTGCAGCTTTAGCTTTAGACAAAGGTCTAGTAAATTTACATTCTGGATAATTTGAACATCCTATAAAAGCTCCACCTCTAAAACTGTTCTTTAAACTTAGTTCTCCATTTGCACATAACTTACACTTTCGATCTATAGCGTCTTTATCATCCCTTTCAAATATTAAAGCTCCTAAACTTTCATTTAATAAGTCTAATACTTCTCTAGTTCTCTTCTCTTTAACTTTTCCAACATTTTCGTAGAAATCTTTCCAAAATTTATCTAAAACTTGTATCCATTCAATTTTACCACTTGTAATTTCATCTAGCTGATTTTCTAGATCTGCAGTGAAGTTGTAATCTACATATTTGGAGAACAATTTCTCTAAAAAAGCTGAAATCAGTTTACCTCTATCAGTTGGATTAAACCTTTTATTAATTAATTCGACATAATTTCTCGTTGATAATACTGAGATAATGCTAGCATAAGTGGAAGGTCTTCCTATGCCTAATTCCTCCATCTTTTTCACCAAACTAGCTTCAGAGTATCTTGGTGGCGGATCTGTAAAATGCTGCTCATCATTTATCTTAAGAATACTAATTTCTTCCCCAACTTTTACTTTAGGCAAAAAATTCTTTGCATCTTCATCAGTTTCTTGAACTTGATAAACTTTTAGGAATCCATCAAATTTTACTACAGAACCGCTAGCTCTAAAATTAATTAGATTATCATTTGAGGAAATAATTATAGTATTTCTATCAAACTCTGCTGGGGTCATTTGAGATGATAAGGCTCTACTCCAAATTAATTCATAGAGTTTAAATTGATCTGCATTCACATATTTTTTGATATCGGCAGGTTTTCTGCCTATATTAGTGGGTCTAATAGCTTCATGAGCTTCTTGTGCGTTCTTCGCTTTTTTTCCTGTATAACTATTAGGTGCTTCTGGTAAATATTTATCACCATAATCATCAGTAATGAATTTCCTGAAATCATCAATTGCTTCTTTTGAAATATTGGTTCCATCAGTTCTCATATAAGTAATTAACCCTGTAGTTTCACCCTCGATATCTACTCCTTGATAAAGCCGCTGTGCAATTTGCATTGTTCTAGAAGCTCCAAATCCAAATCTCCCTGATGCGGTTTGTTGCAAAGTTGAAGTTGTAAAAGGTGCTAGGGGGTTACGCTTAAATATTTTTGTGTTCACATCCGCAATTTTAAATTTTGTTTTATTGATAACATCAACTGCTTTTTGTATTTCCTCTTTATTTTTAAAGGAAAATTTTTCAATTTTTTCTCCATTAAATAAACTTAATTTTGAAAAAATATTTTTATTATCTTTATTTGTAAAATCTGACGTAAGTGTCCAATATTCTTCTGGTTTAAATAACTCTATTTCCTTTTCTCTTTCAGTTATAAGCTTTAAAGCTACAGATTGGACTCTTCCAGCTGATTTTGATCCAGGAAGTTTAGTCCAAAGAATTGGAGAGATATTAAATCCAACAAGATAATCTAATGCCCGTCTAGCTAAGTAAGCTTCAACCAAAGGTAAATGAATTTGTCTTGGATTTTTTATAGCATCAAGTATTGCTTTCTTTGTAATTTCATTAAAGACAACTCTTTCCAAATTTTTATCTTTCAGCAATTTCTTTTTTTCTAAAACTTCCTTAACATGCCAAGCTATAGCCTCACCTTCACGATCTGGATCTGTTGCTAAGATAATTTTATCTGATTCTTCAGCTGCATTTGTAATTTCTTTTAAATATTTTTTTGAAAAAGAATCAATTTCCCATTCCATTTGAAATTTATTTTCAGGATCGACCGATCCATTTTTCGAAGGCAAATCTCTTATGTGTCCATAACTTGCTAAAACTAAATAATCTTTCCCTAAATATTTATTTATTGTTTTTGCTTTAGCTGGACTTTCAACAATTACTAAGTTCATTAATTGTTTATTTTCAAAATTAAACGAGTTTGTCAAATTTATTATTGAAAAACTATAAAAGACAGCACTTATAACTTAATTTTATTTTCTGTAGAATTTTTAAGTCTTAAAATATTTTCTTTGTGAGTAAAAAGAATCATTACGAAAAATATAAAAAGTATTAGAGCATGGTTATTGATTCCATAAAAATATGCATAAAGAAAAACTATTAATGTAGAAATCATTGAAGATAAGGATGCAAATCTAAATAATAAAGATAAAGAAACCCAAGCTATGCAAAAAATAAAAAAAAGTTTATAAGACAAAGCTAAAATTACTCCAAGGTATGTTGCTACGCCTTTTCCTCCTTTAAAATTTAACCAAATAGGAAAAATATGTCCGATGAAACAAATTAATGCAGATAATGAGGTGAAGCTTTCAAAATAAAATATTGAAATATAAACTGAAATGTATCCTTTTAATAAATCAAGAGCCAATGTAGTTATTGCTAGAAATTTATTTCCCGTTCTAAGTACATTTGTGGTTCCGATATTTCCAGAGCCAACAGTCCTGATATCTTTTTTAAGAAATACCTTAGTTAATACTAATCCAAATGGAATTGATCCCAAAAGGTATGAGTAAATTGCTACAATAATTAAATTTATATCCATCAGATTGAGTATGCTACTTCGCCCTGAAGTAAAGTCATTTTTACTTTTCCTTGCAACTTTCTATTTTCAATTGCAGTGTTTTTTGATTTTGATTTTAACTCTTCAGCTTTAACTACCCATGGTTTTTCCAAGTCAAATATACAAATATCTGCGTCCGATCCCTCTTTAAGTGTTCCTTTGTTTATCTTAAGTATCTTAGCTGGATTAATTGTTAAACACTTGATTATTTTTTCCAAAGATAATGACTCATTATGGTAAAGTTCTAAAGATAGAGATAGCATTGTCTCTATTCCAATCGAACCACTAGCTGCTTGTGCAAACGGAAGCCTTTTGCTTTCTTCATCTTCAGGTATGTGATCTGATACTATTACATCTATGAGATCATTTTTTATACCTTCTATTAATGAAAGCCTATCTTCCTCACTCCTTAGAGGGGGAGATAGTTTTAAAAAAGTTCTAAATTCTCCGATGTCATTTTGATTTAATGATAAATTGTTTATAGAAACTCCTGTACTAAATTTAATTCCATTAGATTTATTTTTTTTTATAACATCAAGAGAATTTTTTGAGGAAATTTGATTAATATGATATCTGCAAGGATATTCACTTAATAAAGATAAATCCCTTTCAATAATAATCTTTTCAGCAATATCTGAAACTCCTTGTAAACCCAATCTTGTTGCTACTTCACTTTGATTAATGCATGAATTTCTAGCTAATTCATAGTCCTCGGCATGTTGCATAATGAGAACATCAATGTCTGAAGCATAATTCATTATTCTAGACATCAATTCAGTATTTTGAATAGTTTTATTAACATCGCTAAATCCGATGATTCCCCTAGCTTTTAATAATCCAAATTCAGTCATTTGATTACCTTCTTTCTGTCTAGTAATTGAAGCACATGGAAAAAGATTTACTTTAGCTTTATCCCTACCTCTTCTAATTATAAAGTCCACCATAGAAACATTATCTATAATCGGGTTAGTATTTGGCATTGTTACGATTGAAGTTACTCCACCTGCCAAAGCTGCTTGGCTTAGTGTTCTAAAATTTTCTTTATACTCAAAGCCAGGTTCACCAACAAAAGCTTTCATATCAACTAATCCAGGAATAGCTATTAAGCCTTTCAAATCAATTTTTTCTGCTGAATCTGATGTATAAGATTTTTTTCCAATCGATTTTATTTTCCCTTTTTCATCAATAACTATATTTCCTATCTCGTCCATCTTTTGAGATGGATCAATAATTCTTGCATTAATTAAAATTTTTTCTTTCATTTATTTACAGTACAATTTTAAACATGCCATCCTGACCGCTACTCCTAATTCAACTTGTTCTTTTACAAGACTGACATTTATGTCATCTGCTAGTTTGGTATCAATTTCAACTCCTCTGTTCATTGGGCCAGGATGCATCAGCAAAGCATCTTTTTTTGCAAATTTTAGTTTTTCAGGAGTCAGTCCAAAAAATTCATAATACTCTCGCTTAGATGGAAGAAATGATCCCTGCATTCTTTCATTTTGTAATCTCAACATCATAACAATATCGCATCCATCCAATCCTTTTTTCATATCCGTAAATGATTTCACTCCTAAGTTCTCTATACCTATAGGCATTAAAGTTTTTGGTGCAATGACATTTACTTCTGCGCCTAACATATTCATTAAATAAATATTAGACCTAGCAACTCTTGAATGAAGAATGTCCCCACATATTGCAATTTTTAATCCCTCAATGCTATCTTTTCTATTAATGATTGTTAAAGCATCAAGTAAAGCTTGTGTAGGATGTTCTCTTCTTCCATCGCCAGCGTTTATTACTGTACAATTTACTTTCTGTGAAAGAAGATTTGGCGCGCCAGAGTCTTGATGCCTTATAACAATTATATCTGGATGCATCGCATTTAATGTCATAGCAGTGTCAATTAATGTTTCACCTTTTTTTAATGCAGAGTTACCCATATTCATCGTCATCACATCTGCACCTAGTCTTTTCCCAGCTAAGTCAAATGAACTCTGTGTTCTCGTAGAAGGTTCAAAGAATAAGTTAATTTGAGTTTTTCCTCTAAGGACATCTAGTTTTTTAGAACTTCCTCTGTTTAATTTTATGAAGGATTTTGCTTCTGTTAAAATCTTTTTTGCTTCAAGAACTGATAAATTTTGAATACCTAATAAATGTTTTGGAGTGTTTTTAATAGCTGAAACTTTTTTAGCAATTGCCATTAAAATCAACTCTATAGGCCTTTTACTGTATTATATCAAGTATTTTTTTTATGATAATAATCAAGCATCCCTTGAAGTATAAATTGAGCAGAATTCTCGTCTAATTTCTTCACTTTTTTTGAAGAATTTATTGCTAAATCATTAGATAGATTAAAGGCTCCCTGGCTAGATAGTCTTTCATCCCATAAAGTGATATTTTCTGTAATATCTTTTGAAAGATTTTTAGCTAGATCTTTAGCTGATTGCGAAGACGGCCCCTCCGTTCCATCCATATTAACTGGATTGCCTATAACTATTCCATCAATGTTATACTCCCTAACAATTTTCCGAATTTGATCAACTAAGTTTCTATAATTTTCTTTAATAATTGTGGTGTATGGCGTAGCTACAATTTTATTTTCATCTGATAGAGCTATTCCAATTCTCTTACCACCAGGATCAATACCTATTAATCTTGATTTTTTCTTAGTTTTTTCAATAAATACGTCAATATCGAGCATGAAATTTACCTAATTTGTGATAAAACACATTTAATTAACTTATTGCACAAATGTCCTTAGATAAAGAGAAAATTAAACATGTAGCTAAATTAGCTCGAATTTCAGTTGATGAAGCTAAAGTAGATAGCTTAACAAAAGATTTAAACTCAATCTTTAAGTTTATTGAACAATTAAATGAACTTAATACTGATAAAGTTGAGCCATTAACATCGATTTTAAACCAGTCTTTGAGATCAAGGAAAGATGAAATCAGTGATGGTAAGATAAGAGAAAAAATTCTTAAAAATTCTCCTAAAAAAAACGATGAGTTTTTTGTAGTTCCAAAGGTGGTTGAGTAATGAGTAATATAACAAGTCAAAGCTTAAGTGAAATTTTAGAAAGTATAAAATCTAAACAAATTTCCTCATTAGAACTTACGCAAGCATACATAAAGAACATTGAGAATGCAAAGAAACTTAATTCTTTCGTTACAACAACTTTTGATCAAGCATTAGAAAATGCAAAAAAATTTGATAATAAAACAAACAACGAACAACTCCTTAGCGGAATTCCTTTAGCTGTAAAAGACTTATTTTGTACTGAAAATGTAAAAACGACGGCTGGAAGCAATATTTTAAATAATTTTATTCCTTCATATGAATCAACAGTAACGAAAAATTTATGGAATAACGGAGCTTTTTTGCTCGGAAAATTAAATTGCGATGAATTTGCTATGGGTTCATCTAATGAGACAAGTTTTTTCGGAAATGTAATTAATCCTGTAGGAGATCATTTAGTTCCAGGAGGTTCTTCAGGGGGATCATCTTCGGCTTTAGCTGCAGATCTTACTCCTGCAACAATCGGCACAGATACAGGTGGGTCAATTAGACAGCCGGCTTCCTTTACTGGTACTGTAGGTCTTAAACCAACTTACGGGCTTTGTTCTAGATGGGGTATCGTTGCATTTGCTTCTTCACTAGATCAAGCAGGACCCATGACTAAAACTGTTAATGACTGTTCAATTATGCTTGAAGCAATGTCTGGTTTTGATGAAAAAGACTCAACCTCAATTAATAAAAAAAAAGAAACTTACTCAAAAAATTTAAATGATAACATTAAAGGATTAAAAATTGGAATTCCAAAAGAGTATCGAGTAGATAATATGCCAAAGGAAATTGATGATCTTTGGGAAAAAGGAAAAAAAATATTAAAAGATTTAGGCGCTCACTTAATTGATATTTCATTACCACATACAAAATATGCTTTACCAACTTATTATATAGTTGCTCCTGCAGAAGCTTCATCAAATTTAGCAAGATATGATGGAGTGAGATACGGTTATAGGTCACAAAAAGGAAAAGATTTAATTGAAATGTATGAGAATACTAGGTCAGAAGGATTTGGTGACGAAGTGAAGAGAAGAATATTAATAGGCACTTATGTTTTATCTTCAGGTTATTACGATGCCTATTATTTAAAAGCCCAAAAGGTTAGACAATTAATAAAAAAAGATTTCGATGATAGTTTTATGAAAGTTGATGCTATTTTAACACCCTCAACACCAAATTCAGCATTTAAGATAGGAGAAAAAACTAATGATCCTGTATCAATGTATCTAAATGATATTTTTACAGTGCCTGTAAATTTAGCTGGATTACCAGCCTTATCTCTACCTGCTGGATTAGATAAAAAAGGTCTCCCTCTTGGTTTACAATTGATAGGTAAAGCTTTAGATGAACAAAAAATTCTTAATATTGGTTATGCATTTGAAAAAAATTGTGGTTATAAAAATAAAATTAAAAAGTGGTGGTCATGAGCAAAGAAAAATTTGATTATTTTGTTAATGGAGAGAAAGGGAAGTACGAAGTAGTTATTGGTTTAGAGGTTCATGCTCAAGTCCTTTCTAATTCAAAACTTTTTTCAGGTTCATCAACTAAATTTGGAGCTGATCCTAACAAACAAGTAAGTTTAATTGACTCTGCTTTTCCAGGAATGTTGCCAGTAATTAATGAGGAGTGCGTTAAACAAGCTGTAAGAACAGGCTTAGGTTTAAATGCAAAAATAAATAATTATTCAGTTTTTGATAGAAAAAATTATTTTTATGCAGATCTTCCTCAGGGCTATCAGATCTCTCAATATAAAAATCCTATTGTTGGTGAAGGTAAAGTTTTATTAGATATGCCTTATGGTTCAAAAGAAATAGGTATTGAAAGGCTTCATTTAGAACAGGACGCAGGCAAAAGTATTCATGATATGGATCCCGCGAGCACTTATGTTGATTTAAATCGTTCTGGAATTGCTCTAATGGAAATCGTTAGCAAACCAGACCTTCGTTCACCTGATGAAGTAAATGCTTATATAAAAAAATTAAGAACAATTATGAGATACTTGGGCACATGTGATGGCAATATGCAAGAAGGTTCATTAAGAGCAGATGTAAATGTATCGGTAAGGAAAGTAGGTGATAAAAATTTTGGCACTAGATGTGAAATCAAAAATGTAAATTCAATTAAATTTATGCAAATGGCGATAGAATATGAGGCCAATAGACAGGTTGAATTAATAGAGGATGGAAAAGAGATTGATCAAGAAACAAGATTATTTGATACAAAAAAAAATGAGACAAGATCAATGAGATCAAAAGAAGATGCTCACGACTATAGATACTTTCCTGATCCAGATCTTTTACCTTTAAAACTTGAACAAAAACTAATTGATGACTTAAAAAAATCTTTACCTGAGTTGCCAGACAATAAGAAAGATAGATTTATTCAAGAATATGGGCTTAATTCATATGAAGCAAATGTATTGGTTTCTGAAAAAGAGATTTCTGATTATTATGAGGAAGTTGCAAAATTATCTGACAAAAAACTTGCAGCTACATGGATGATGGGTGATTTATTTGCAATGCTAAATGATAAAGGACTTAATATTTATAATTCACCAATTTCTGCTAAAGATTTTGCTGAGTTAGTTCAATCAATTAAATCTGGAGAAATTTCAGGAAGAATAGCAAAAGAAGTTTTCGAAATTATGGTTGAAAGCGGAGATAATCCAAAAAAAATTATAGAGTCAAAAGGAATGAAACAACAAAGCGATCCTAAAGAATTAGAAAAAATGATTAATGAAATACTATCAAAAAATAAAGATAAAGTTGATCAATATAAAGCTGGAAAAGAAAAATTATTTGGTTTTTTTGTTGGACAGGTTATGAAATTATCCGGCGGTAAAGCAAACCCCCAATTAACAAATGAAATTCTAAAAAAACTTTTAAAAGGCTAATTATGCCTAAAAAATTAGATTTAACTGAAAATCTTGAAAAGTACATTATTAACCATTCAGAGGCTTTAAGTGATGTTCAGAAAGAGATAATTCAATATAATATAAGTCTTGGTGACCAACAGAGGTTACAGATTTCAGTTTCCCAAGCACAATTTTTACAAACATTAATTAAGATTTCAAATATTAAAAAGATTTTAGAAATAGGAAGTTTTACAGGTTTTAGTGCTTTATCCATGGCTTTAGCCCTTCCATCTGATGGTCTACTAATTAGCTTAGATAAAAGTTCTGAATTTAGTATGAAGGCACAATCATTTTACAAAAAAGCAAATGAAAAAAAAATAAAACAAATAATTAAACCTGCTATTGAAAGTCTAAAAGAACTAAAAGACTCAAATCAAAAATTTGATTTTATTTTTATAGATGCTGATAAGGAAAATTACCTTAAATATTATGAAGAATGTATGGATCTTATTAATAAAAATGGTCTTATTGTTATAGATAATGTTTTATGGCACGGAGAAGTAACAGATGACACGAAAAATGATAAACTTACAAATATTATAAGAGAATTTAACGCACATATTAAGAAAGATAGTAGAGTAGTAAAAAATATTATTCCTATAGGTGATGGTCTAACAATTTGTATTAAAAAATAATGTATACAATTTTTGGTTTTTACAAGTTTAAAAAGATTAAATTTTTGAAAAAATATAAATCTTTATTTCAAAAAGAAATTTTAAAAAATAATGTGAGGGGCACAATAATTTTATCAGCAGAAGGTATGAATGGAACAATTGCTGGTAAAAAAGAGGACATAAGCAAAATAATAAAGATTATAAAAAGACAATTTCGCTTGAGGGATTTTGATAGCAAGAATATGTCTCAAAGCCATTTTCAACCATTCCACAAAGGTAAAATAAAAATCAAAAATGAAGTTGTTCCATTAGGTCTAAAAATTAACTCAAAAAATAAAAAACTTAATAGATATATTTCTGGAAAGCCATGGAACAAACTAATTTCAAATAAAGAAACTTTAGTTATAGATGCTAGAAAGCCATTTGAATATGATGTTGGCACTTTTAAAAATTCTATAAATCCAAATATTCAAAATTTTAGAGACTTTCCAAAATATTTAAAAAAAATTGATAAAACTAAACCTGTAGCAATGTTTTGTACTGGGGGTATTAGGTGTGAAAAAGCCTCCATATTTTTAAAGAGAAAAGGGTTTAAAAATGTTTTCCAGTTAAAAGGTGGGATACTTAATTATTTAAATAAAGTTGAAAAAAAAGACAGTTTATGGAAAGGAGAGTGTTTCGTATTTGATAATAGAATATCCCTAAAACACAAATTAAAAAAAGGAACTTACTCTGTATGTAGTGGTTGTCGAAAACCTTTTTCACCAAAAGACAAAGAATCTAACAAATATGAAGAGGGGGTTTCATGTCCAAGGTGTTATGACACACTCTCAAATGCACAAAAAATAAGATTTCGTATGAGGCAAAATCAAATTAATCTTGCTAAAAAAGATGGAAGAAAGCATAAGTTTCAAAAGGAATTTTAATTATGGATTTGACTAAAGGTTCTATATGGCAGCTTCTAAGAAAAGTGACAGTACCTGCAAGCACAGGGTCTCTTTTTCAAACTTTTTATAATTTAGTTGATACTTATTTTGCTGGCAGAATTTCACCAGAAGCGCTAGCAGCAATTGCAAAATCATGGCCAATTTATTTTATAGCAATAGCTGTGGCAGTTGGTATTGGAGCAGGAACTACGGCTTTAATCAGTAATTCAATTGGAGCAAAAGAGGACAGGAAAGCATCAATGTATGTTGCTCAGTCAATAGTATTAGCAATTGTAATTTCAATTTTCGTAACCTTATTTGGCTTAAATTTTTCTGATGAACTTTTAAGAATTATGGGTTCTAGTGAAGAAAGTATTGTTTTAACACGTGAATACTTAGATATCATTTTTTTTGGAGCTATCATTGTATTAGTTCAATTATCTTTGAATGGAACTTTAAATGCTCAAGGTGATACCAAAAGTTATAGGAATGTTTTAATTTTTACCTTTTTCTTAAATATTTTTTTAAATCCATTATTTATTTTTGGCTATGGGTTCATACCAGCATTCGGTATTACTGGTTTAGCTATCGCTACTCTAGTTTCTCAGTGTATTGGTTTAATTTACTTAGCCAATAAAGTTTATTGCTGTAAATTGAAAAGATTCCTTTATCTAGAATGCTTTAAACCAAAAATTGATTACTTAAGTTTGCTCTTTAAGCAATCAGTACCAATAATGTTTACTATGTTGATGATAATGTTTGGAGTATTTAATATTTTCTATTTTGTTGGTCAGTTTGGAGAATTAGCCACAGCTGGTTATGGTACTGCTGTAAGAATTGAACAAGTTTTATTGTTACCAGTCATAGGTTTAAACACCGCTGTTTTATCTATTGCTGGACAAAATTTTGGAGCAAAAATGTATTTTAGAGTAAAAGAAGTATATGGAAAAGCTTTGATATTTGGCTCTGGATTTATGGTCTTAGCGGGCATATTCGTTTATCTAACCTCAGAAATTATAATTTCTTTTTTCACTAATGATTTAGAAGTTATCCGAAGAGGAGCACTTTACTTACAGGTAGCAGCTTTAATTGGGCCGGTTTATCCAGTTTTCTTTATTACCTCTGCTTTATTCCAGGCGCTCAAAAGACCAATTTTTAGTTTGTACATGACAATTCTTAGACTAACATTAATTCCTTTTATGTCACTATGGTATGTCATAAATATTAGAAATGGCGAGTACCAAGATATTTTCTATACAATTTTAGTAACAAATTGGATGATGGGATTAGTTGTATTAACTTTTGTACCATTCTTTTTGAAGAGAATATTTAGGATTTCATTGAAAAAATTATTTGTATTCTAGTTTATTTTCTAATTTTCTTACAAAATAAGATACCACTAGGATTAGCACTAAGTACTCTAGAATTAAAAAAGTATAAATTTCCAAAGGTCTATAGGTAGTGGTGACTAGCTCATTGGCCTTTCTTGTTAAATCTCCTATACCTATAATTGATACCAAAGAGGACATTTTTAAAACATAAACAAATTGATTTCCCATTGCTGGTAATACTACTTTTATTGCTTGTGGAAGAATTACTAATCTCATTTTTCTCCAAAAATCCATTCCAAGTGACTCAGAAACTTCATGCTGTCCTTTAGAAATAGAATTTATTCCAGCTCTAAAAATTTCTGCTTGGAACGCACTCTCACTAATGGTCAAAGCTATTATTCCAGAAACAAATGGTGAAAAACTTACTCCAATCATGATTGGAAGGCCATAATAGATCCAAAGAATTAAAACTAATAAAGGGATAGCTCTAACAATTTCTACATATATTACGTTAAAATATGTTAAGAATTTATTATTTGATAACGAAGGCAGAGCAACTATCAAACCAATAATCATAGCTAAAATTATTGAAACTACTGAAATATATATAGTAGTAGTAATTCCGCTTATTAAAAATTTTAGATTAGTAAGTCCTTCAATATTTTCTGGACTTAAAATATACCAACCCCATTCATAGTTTGAACTACATCCTTGTAGTAATAATAACAAAGATGCAATTTTAAAAATCTTCACCAAACAACTATATTTGTAAATGAGAATTATTTAAACTTAAATTATAAACTTTTTAGATTATATTTTGCTTCTAAAGTCATAAAAAACCCAGAAGTTTGTTTTCTTTTTATCCAACTACTAACATAATCATTCCAAACTTTATCTCCTTTTGGAACCATCATTGCTAGAAACGCAGGATTTTTTCCACCATCCGGCACAATAGCTAATTGTGGATATTTCACCACGAGCTTATTTGCCTCCAGCGAACTAGTTATATTACCATCTGCTCTTCCAGCTAAAACTTCTTGAAAGTCCCTTGCTGGAGCTTCAATTGATCTTAATTTTGATTTAGGAAAAAATTCTTTTGCTTTTTCTTCTTGAGAAGTACCTAACGTAGTTGCTATCGTGACTTTCTTATTATTTAATGAGTCCCAAGTAGGAAATTTTGTTAAATTTTTTTTTAATACTAAAGGAACAGTACCGTATTTGTAGTATGTTGCTGTAAAACCTGCAACTTCAGCTCTTTTCGGTGTTTTAGTTACACTTGTTGAAATATCGTATCTGTCAGCGGTAATTCCAGCAACAATTGTTTTCCATTCTGCTGGAACAAATTTCACTTTCACTCCTAGATCTTTAGCTAGCTCATTCATAACATCGATATCAAATCCTTTATACTTGTTCGTAGCAGGATCTTTCATTGACATTGGATCCCAATCACCTGTAGTTCCAACTCTCAACTCACCACTTTTTTTGATCGCATCTAGTTTAGACTCTGCTTGTATGCTTGTGGCAAAGAATAAGAAGAATAAAATTGTAAATAATTTTTTTATCACATGATGTTAATAGCTAAACTTCTCCCTTATTTCGATTTGCAATTTGACCCACTTTAATAATCTAAATTAAAAGGGTTGACTGGTTGGTATTTTATCAGCTATAAAGAACAAAACAAGAACATTTATGAAGCTAACAATACCTTATTATTTACACAAAGTAGGAGCTGGCTTTCCTTCTCCAGCAACCGATTACATTGAAGATGATATAGATTTAAACTCTCATCTAATAACAAATGCGCCAGCTACTTTCATTATAAGAGTGCAGGGTAAATCTATGACTAATGTCGGTATATATGATGGAGATCTATTAATAGTAGACAAAAGCTTAAATCCAAAAAATTTCTCCACTGTTATAGCAAATATCAACGAAGAACTTGTGGTTAAAACTCTGATTAAAAGTAAGGGTAGCAACTACCTAACATCAGGGTCAAAAAACACATCAGATCGAATTAATTTAACAGATAATCCAGAAATAATAATTTGGGGAGTAGTAACATATGTCATACACAAACAGCAGTAGAAAAAAAGTTGCATTAATTGACTGTAATTCATTTTATGTTTCTTGCGAAAGATTATTTAATCCTAAAATACAAAATGTACCAGTCGTAGTGTTATCTAATAATGATGGATGCGTGATATCAAGATCTACTGAAGCAAAAAAACTTGGAATAAGAATGGGAGAACCATATTTTAAAGTTAAAGATTTAGTTAAAAAGAACAACGTTCAGATATTTTCTTCAAACTATGCATTATATGGAGACCTTTCTAGACGAGTGATGAAAGTTTTAAAAGGTTTCACTGATAAAATTGAAATCTACTCTATAGACGAAGCATTTTTAGATTTATCGCATATTAAAAATGAACAAGTTGAAGAATATGGAAAACAAATAAGAGAAAGAGTTTTAAAATGGACAGGAATACCAACAAGTGTAGGAATTTCAAATACAAAAACTTTAAGCAAAGTTGCAAATCATATTGCCAAAAAAAATAAAGCAGGAGTGATATTTCTAAAAGAAAATATTGATAATATACTAAAAGATTTTGATATTACAGATGTATGGGGAGTTGGAAGACAGTTATCAAAGCTATATATTAAAAATGGAATAGACAATGCTTATAAACTAAAAAATATTTCAAACACATGGGTTAAGAAAAGTACTAATGTTTTAGGTGCAAAAACAGTAATGGAGTTAAGAGGAATTCCTTGTATAGATTTAGAAACCGAGGAAACAAAAAGAAAAAGCTGTTGTGTATCAAGATCGTTTGGAAAAAAAGTTGAGAGTTTAGATAAATTAAAAGAGTCTATAACTACTCATTGTTTAAATGCGGCAGAAAAAATAAGAACAGATAAACAAACTACGAGAGCTGTCACTGTATTTATAAGAACAAGTCCATTTGATAAAAATAGAAAATACTATTCAAATTCTATTACTATTGAATTGCCAGTGGCGACTAATAACAGCATTGAACTTGTAAAAACTGCGATTAGTGGACTGGAAAAGATTTATAAATACGGTTATTTCTACCAAAAAGCTGGAGTCATTTTATCGAAGCTTAGAGATGCTTCTGAAAAAGAGCTAAATTTATTAGCA
This sequence comes from uncultured Pelagibacteraceae bacterium, assembly GCA_902535255.1. Lineage (GTDB taxonomy): Bacteria > Pseudomonadota > Alphaproteobacteria > Pelagibacterales > Pelagibacteraceae > Pelagilacustribacter. The sequence goes on along the minus strand of CACASQ010000003.1, from coordinate 53,945 downwards.
CCAATTTTAGAGAGCAAATCTAAATCATTAATGAGAGCAATTGATTTTACTAATGTAAAATATGGTCGAAACGCAATCAGTATAGCTCAAGCTGGCATAAGTAATGATTGGAAAATGAGAAGAGAACACTCATCTAGAATAGATACAGCTTCATTTGACTTCTTGCCTAAAATAAATATATAATTTGTATAAGGGGTGTCATAAGGACTGAGATCATACCCACAGAACCTGACCGGTAATTCAGTGAGGGATAAATGAAAGATATATACTTATCAACACAAACAACATTAATTATTACTCTAGCGGTAGGAGGATTTTTTATCGCTCTAGGTTATATAAATTTAAAAAAAATTTCAGAAAATAAAAAAAGTCACATAGTTGGTGACAGAAACGAGAGTGTTTTTTCATTAACAACAAGTTTATCAGCATCTGCCTTAGGAGCTTGGATATTATTTGGCCCTGCTTCAGCAGCTACTTGGGGAGGAATAGGGGCAGTAATTGGATATGCGTTAGGCACGGCTGCACCTATGTTATTTTTATTAAATTTTGGACCAAAAATAAGGAGAGAATTTCCTAACGGGATGTCTTTAACTGAATTAGTAAAAAGAAGATTTGGGACTAGAATTTTAAAGATAATACTAATTTTAATTTTATTTTATTTAACAATTTTCTTAATAGCCGAAGTCACAGCAATAGCTTTTTTATTAAATTTAATCTCAAAAACACCTTTATGGATGACATCTGGACTAACTTTAATCATATGTCTTTTATATATATTAAGAGGTGGATTTAAGCTTTCAATTATCACAGATAAATATCAATTTTTAATAGTCTTAGGCATAATATTATTTTCTATATTTTTAATTTTAGGAAATTTAGAAATAAATAGTTATGAGTTAATCAAAAAAAATTCTACAAAACTAGTAAGTAAAAATTATATCCCAAATTACACTGCTGGTCTGACATTTTTTATTGCTGTAGCTGCAACAAATTTATTTCATCAGGGTAATTGGCAACGTGTATTTTCTGCAAAAAATAACCTTATTCTAAAAAAAAGTTTAATTTATTCATCAATTATTTCTTTTTTGATTGTTTTATGGATGGGTTACACAGGTCTAATATCCTTTTCAATCGACTCTAAAATAATACCTGATTTAGCTTTTTTTAAATTAATGTTATTAAATGATGATGTTTTAATAATTGTTTCTATTTTAGTTTTAGCTCTAGCTTTAACTTTAAGCACGATCGATACATTAATAAATGCTATTTCAAGCATTATAATTATTAATGGAAATGAAATTAATAAATTTTTAAGTGGTAGAGAAATAAAAAATAAAAGCAATAAATTAATTTTATTAATATGTGTGATTGTTTTTGTTTTATCTTCTAAAGGCTATAGTATCTTATATTTATTTTTATTTGCAGATCTCCTTTGTTGTGCAGCTGTTGTTACGGTATTCTACGGTTTTTTTAAGAAAGACATTAACAAAAGATTATCTTTAATATCAATAATTCTAGGTTTAAGTTCAGGGCTATTATTTTTTCCAAGTCAGAATTTTCAATCAAGTTTGTTAGTAGGTAATATTATGTCTGCAGATAATTTTAGCCCGATTATCTTATCAAACTTACTATTTATTTCATTTGTTGTAGCCATAATTGTCCCACTTGTAATAATTACAATTTACTCTTTACGTAATTCATTAAGATAAATAAACACAGCTATCCAAATTATCAGGAAACCAAAAAATTTTTCTAAGGTTAAAATTTCGTCAAAATAAGTTATTCCCAAAAGAAATTGAGATGTTGGAGTTAAAAATAAAATCATGCTAGCTGGACCGATTCCAATTATTTTAAAACCTAACGTATATAAGAAGAGAGGCACCAAAGTCATAAATCCAGACCAAAATAAATAAAAAGATAAAAGGGGTTCAGCATATGAAAAGACATTTTGATTTAAATTTATTAGATAAATAAATAGCGCAATTGCTATTGGAGAAATTAGCAATGTTTCAATTAGTAGGCCTATATCTGATGAGACTTTAATTTTTTTTCTTATTAATCCATAAATACTAAAAGTTATTGCAACTGTTAAACCAATCCACGGTAATTCACCTAACTTTAGTAAAAAGTAAAATAAGGAAATTACAACTAGCATTACAGCTATAAATTGATTTTTATTAAGTTTTTCTTTCAAAAATACACTTCCTAAAAAAACACTTATTATTGGATAGATATAATATCCTAGACTTGAGTCTAATAATCTATTTACACTGACGGCATAAAGCCAGGTTCCCCAATTTATACTTACCAATAAACCTGATATAAAAAGTAATAATTGATTTTTTTTCTTTTTAAAAATTTCAACAAATTCTGGCCATTTTTTATAAAAACTTGTTGTTAGAATTAAAAGAACTGCAGTCCAAATAGTTCTGTGAACAGTTAATTCAATAAATGATGCAAAAGATACAAATTTGAAAAAAATTGTTCCAACAACACCCCACCAAAGAGATGCAAAAGTAGCATAAAAAATTCCTGATAATTGTTTTTGTTGCATTACAAAGTTGGTGCAATATAAGTTAATTTTCTTTATAAAGATACGTAAAGGTTATGGTGAGATGGGTGAGTTGGTTTAAACCAGGAGTTTGCTAAACTTCCGTAGTATTTAACTATGCTACCGAGGGTTCGAATCCCTCTCTCACCGCCAATTAGTTAAAATAACTATCTATTTGTACTGGTTCTTTTCTTAAAATATATTTGTAAACATTAATGTTTTCTAGAACTCGTTGAACGTAATTCCTAGTTTCTTCAAATCTTATTTGTTCAACCCAATTAATATAAGAAATTTGACCCTTAGATGGATCTCCATTTACTCTTCTCCAAGTTTTTACTCTATTTGGACCTGCGTTGTACGCGGCAATAGCAAACGGGAAAACCCCATTATAATCATTAAGCAATCCATTAAAATAATATGAACCAAGTTTAATGTTATATTCTGGATCAGTTGTTAGTCGACTAATGCTGTAAGGTAGTTTTGCCTGTTTAGCCACAATCTTAGCAGTGTACTTCATTAACTGCATCATACCTCTAGCTCCAGCCCAACTATTTGCTTTCCTGTCAAATTCACTTTCTTGTCTTATTATTGCAAGAACAATTTCTTGTTTAGGCATCTGTTTATTATTTACAATTTTCGGAGTAGCAATAACTGGATAATTATATTTATTCAAAAATCTTTTTTCATAGGATGCTTTTTTTGATATTTGAATTGCAAAGTCGTATCTTTCAACAGATGTAGATAATTCTGCTGCTAAAACTTCGCTACCTTTCTCAATATTGAGTTCAGCCAAATGTTTGAGAATATCTTTAGCATATTGGCTTGCATCAAGTTCATGTAGTAAAATAACGTGTTTAATAAGTTTACTTTTTTTAAACTCTTTTTCATAATCTTTATCAAAATTACTTTCATCTTTAAGTTCAAAATTCCCACCGGGATTTACCTTATTGAAAGCAAGTTGCCCATAATAAGTCATTGGAAATTTTGCTGCCTCTGAAAAAAAATTATTCGCAGTTTCTTTTTCATTTAATTTTTCATATGACTCTCCTAGCCAATATGCTCCTCTAGCTAAACTAATTGGATATCCGACATTATTATAAAAATTTTGAAAATGACTAATTGCATATTCAGGTGATTTTAAAAAAGTTAGAGCTATCCAACCAGATAACCACTCAGCCTCAGCAAACGAAGGACCAGACGATAGCGAATGTTCACTAGCAATTTTATATGCTGTCTTATATCTTTTTTTATAAATCAAACTCCTCGTAACACTCTCTCTCTGTTCCCACCACTTATCTGGCCTTACCATTTGTTTCTCAGTTTTATTTGCGTTTTGATATAAAATTTCTAATGATCCGTCTAATCGTCCTCGTCGGTTCCTCCATCTCAATCTATCGAATTCTAAACCGGGATCTTTTTTTAAATATTGCGGAACTTTTGCTATTGCATTATCTACGCCATAAGAGTTACTCATTAAAATTTGCCTTGCATTGTAAAGAGCTCTTTGATCTGTCGGTAAATACTTAAGCATTCTTTTTAAATCCCAATATTTTCTCTCCCACGCTAAATAATCAGCTCTTTTAATATGATCATCTGATGAGATAAATTTTTTAAACTTAGCTCTATAATAACCTAAATCATTTTTTCTTATTTCAGCAGTAACCCATCCTTCTTTTACTAATTCTTTTACTTTTTCGAATTTTCCTTGTTCTAGATAGGCTTCAGCTAATTTAATTTTACCCATACCACCTAATGGAGGGTACTTTTCAAACCAATTAATTATTGATGTGGGCGAATTATTTCTTAAATATATTTTCTCTTCAGCTAAATATCTTATTCTATTAATTCTAGGATAATAATCATTTTGTTCAATAAATTTTTTATACTCATTAAATGATGCCCCATTTCTTGTAGTTTTAAGATGCATCCAAGTAATTAATTTTCTGAATTCACTATCTTTTACATTCTGAGCGCTTTTTAGAGCACTATTCCATTTTTTTTGTTTTATAAAATTGATAGTTTCTTTAGCCCTCTCAAAATCTTTTCTATTGAGAATTTTAGAATTTTCTACTTCTTTTGTGGATACTTTATATGTAATAGGTTTTTTTTGAGGGTATATAAATGATGATAATACTTGTTTTTTAATCTCTTTTTCAGGCTCCGTTTTTATTTCTTTCTTTTGAGTTGGTTCTTTCTTTTGTTCAATTATAGAAGGTTTTACCTCAACCTTTTTGTTTAATGATGGCTTTGGTACGGGTAAATTTTTATTAATACTTTCTTGGATTTGTTTTTCAGACTTTTTGAAAATTGATGGTTTTTCCTTCGGTAATAAGAAGTCTGTTTCAGAGTATGCGATACTAATTTTCAAAAATGATAATAAAAATACTAGACTAATTAATCTATTAAGCATAAGTTTAAGGGTATCTACCTTATATTGTTTTATGCTTAAAGGATCAATTGTTGCATTAATAACCCCATTCAAAGATGATAATCTTGATGAAAATACATACAGAAAATTAATTGATTATCACCTAAATAATGGCACCAATGGAGTAGTCCCAGGCGGTACTACCGGCGAATCTCCAACTATATCTCATAGTGAACACAAGAAAATAATAGAAATAGCTGTTAGTCAATGTAAAGGTAAAATACCTGTGATAGCTGGAACAGGATCAAATTCGACAGATGAAGCCGTTGAATTATCAAAATTTGCTGAGAAAGCTGGTTCTGATGCATTGTTAGTAGTTACACCATATTATAATAAACCCACTCAAGAAGGCTTATATCAACATTACAAAAAAATAAATGACAGCGTCGGTATCCCAATTATAATTTACAATATACCATCTAGATCAGTAATAGACATGTCAGTTGAAACAATGTCTAAATTGTATGAACTTAAAAATATTACCGGTGTAAAAGATGCTACTGGTGACTTAAATAGAGTAGATCAACAACTCAAAGCAATGGGTAAAGATTTTATTCAACTAACTGGAAACGATGATAATGCTTTTGAATTTAATAAAAGGGGGGGAGTAGGAGCAATTGGTGTTACAGCAAATATAGCAGCGAAAATGTCCTCCGATTTTCAAAAAGCTTGTAAACAAAACACAGAAGATGCAGAAAAACTAGACAAGCTATTACAACCATTACATTCGGCATTATTTATAGAGAGCAATCCATCACCAGTTAAATATGCAGCATCATTATTAGGCATGTGCAATCCTTCTGTGAGATTACCATTAGTAGAGATAAGGGAAGAAACCAAAAAAAAGGTTTCAGCAGCACTTAAAGTAGCAAAATTACTTTAATGAAGCAAAATTTAGTTCTAGGAAGAAAAATAATTTGTTTAAATAGAAAAGCAAGTTTTAATTACTTTTTATTAGAAACTTTAGAAGCCGGAATAGCACTAAAAGGTTCTGAAGTAAAATCTCTACGAGATGGCAAAGGGAGTATTGCTGATTCATATGCATTAGACAATAATGGAGAGATATTTTTAATTAATTCACACATACCTCTTTACAGACAATCATCATATAACAATCATAATCCAAAAGGTGATAGGAAACTTCTCTTAAAAAAAAAAGAAATTAACAAATTAATTGGGAGAATTAATCAAGAAGGATTAACTATAATTCCAACTAAAATGTATTTCGTGAAAGGAAAGGTAAAAGTAGAAATTGCTGTTGCTAAAGGAAAAAAACTTTATGATAAAAGACAGGTTAAAAAAACTAAAGATTGGAATAGAGAAAAAGCTAGATTATTGAGTAAAAATAATAAATGATACATTTTAATATTGGTTCAAATTTAAATTCAAATCATGGAAACAGATTTGATAACATTGTAATTGCAACTAATCTTTTAAAAGATTCAAAAATTGAAATTAAAAAAATTTCAAATTTTTATGAAACACCATCCTATCCTAATAAAAATTTTCCTAAATTTGTAAATATTGGCATTCTAGCTACTTGTGAACATAATTACCCAAAACTTTTTAAAATAATTAATTTAATAGAAAAAAAAATTGGTAGAGTAAAAACTAATAAGAATTATCCTAGAATAATAGATATTGATATTATTGATTTTAACGGATTAGTTTTAAAATCTAATATTTTTAAATTGCCTCATCCTAGATCACATTTAAGAAATTTCGTTTTATTTCCTATTTTAGAAATTGATCATAAATGGTCACATCCTATATTAAAGAAAAATGCCCAATTTTTGATAAATAAATTAAGTCAAAAATCTAGGATAGAGATTACAAGATTGAGGAAAAATGTTAACATTGACTTATGATTAACAATAATGAATTAATTGATCAGATTAAGTCATATAACAAGTTTTTAAATTCTGAGTCGTTAAATAAGGCTTACAATTTTGCTTTAGAAGCCCATCAACATCAAAAAAGAGAAGAAGGGGTACCTTATATAATCCATCCTGTAGCAGTCGCTAAAATATTAACAGAATTAAAGTTGGATAGTGCTACTATTACTACTGGCTTATTACATGATACGATAGAAGATACAAATGTCACTTACGAGACAGTAAAAAAAGAATTTGGTGAAGAGGTTGCAAATCTTGTTGAAGGAGTGACAAAAATTTCAGCACTAGAAGATAAAGCATCAAGTGATTCTAAGGCTGAAAATTTTAGAAAATTAATTTTAGCAACTTCTAAAGATATAAGAGTTTTATTAGTAAAGCTTGCGGACAGATTGCACAATATGAGAACCATAGGATTTGTTAAAGACAAAGAAAAAATCATAAGAAAAGCAAAAGAGACAATGGAAATTTATGCACCCTTAGCAGATAGAATGGGAATGAACAGGATCAGAGATGAGCTGGAAGATCTATCTTTTTCTGTATTAAATAAACCAGCAAGAGATTTAATTTTGCAAAGGTTAAATTTTATCAAAAATAACAGAGATGATACATTCAAATCAATTTCTTTCGATCTTATTGAACTTTTGAAAAATAATGGTATCACTGCTACAATTACTGGAAGAGAGAAAACACCTTTTTCAATATGGAGAAAAATACAAAATAAAAAAATTTCTCTTGAGCAGTTGACAGACATCATGGGTTTTAGAGTTATAGTTAAAAGTATTGAAGATTGTTATAAAACATTAGGAATTTTCCATAGTAAATTCTCAACAATTCCCGGTAAATTTAAAGACTATATTTCAACGCCAAAAATAAATAATTACAAATCAATACATACTGCTGTTATAGGACCTAAAAAAAATAGAATAGAAATACAAATTCGAACAAATGAAATGCATGAATTTGCTCAAAGAGGTATAGCCTCTCACTGGAAATATAAATCTTCAGAGAAATTTTCTGAACTTTCTTGGAAAGAATATGACTGGTTGCGTGATCTTGTTGAAATTATTGAGGCAGGCACAAGTCCAGAACATTATTATGAATTTACGAAACTTCAAATGTTCCAAGAAAATGTTTTTTGTTTTACACCTAAAGGCTCAGTAATAAAATTACCAAAAAATGCTACGCCTATTGATTTTGCTTATGCTGTACATACCAAAATTGGAAACAGTGCTACAGGGTGTTCTATAAACGGTAGTCACGCTACACTTCAAACAATTTTAAAAAATGGAGATTTGGTAAATATTGAAACATCAAAAAATTCCTCTCCCTCATTACATTGGCTTTCATCTTCTGCCACTGGAAAAGCTCGTTCTGCTATAAGAAGATATTGGCAAGATAAATCAACTGAAAATCTCAAAGTAGCTGAAAAAAATTACACAAGTACAATTGAAGTTGATTTGCCCCATAAACCGGGTGTATTAGGTCACATAACCTCTTTAATTGGCCTTAATAAAGGAAATATAATTAATTTAGAAATTATTAAACGAAAAAAGGACTATTTAACATTTTCTTTTGATTTACAAATTAAAGATTTGAAAAATTTTACAAACTTGATAAGTCAGATAAAGCAAAGTAATTTAAAGTTTAAAATTATTCGACATAAACAGAAAAAAAATGCTTTCATTAGAAGAATCTTTGAAAATTTTAAAAGAGACTAACGCACTTTTAGAGGGACATTTTATTTTATCATCTGGACTGCATAGTCCTCAATATGTTCAGTGTGCTCAATTATTAAGTAAACCAGACAAGGCACACAAAATTTGTGTAGCTCTATCAGAAAAAATAAATCAAGAGTTTAAGGAAATTGATCTAATATTGTCTCCAGCTATGGGAGGTGTGATAATCGGTTACGAAATAGGCAAATTATTAAAAAAGGATACTATCTTTTCAGAGAGAGTTAATGGTGAATTTAAACTCAGGAGAGACTTTACAATAAAAAAAAATCAAAAAGTACTTATAGTTGAAGATGTAATAACAACAGGAAAATCCAGTTTAGAATGCTCAAAGATAGTAGATAAACTAGGTGGAATAATAATTGGTTATGCTTGTATAATTGATAGATCTAATCAGCAAACACTTATCAAACAAAAAATAATATCACAGGTAAAATTAAATATACCTACTTATAAAGAGGAAGATTTACCAAAAGATCTTTCTTCAATAAAAGCGATAAAACCAGGAAGCAGAAATCTTTAATGAGTAAAATTAGACTTGGTGTTAATATAGACCATGTTGCAACTGTGAGAAATGCGAGAGGTGAGTCTTACCCAAGCCCACTCAGAGCCGCAATATTAGCAGAAAAAAAAGGTGCTGATTCAATAACAATACATTTAAGAGAGGATAGAAGACATATAAACGAGAATGACTTAAAAAAAATTAAATCAAAATTAAAAATTCCTTTAAATCTTGAAATTGCTGCTACCGAAGAAATGTTACGAATAGCAATGAATAATAAACCATCTTTTATATGTATAGTTCCTGAAAAACGACAAGAAATTACAACAGAAGGTGGTCTTAAATTAAATTATAAAAGAAAACTTTTAAAAAAGATTATTAATAAATTAAAAAAAAATAAATCTAGAGTAAGTCTATTCATAGAACCAAGTTTAAAAGATATTAAAGACTCTAAACTTTTAAACGCAGATTGTGTTGAAATTCACACAGGAAAATTATGCAGATTAATAAACGAGAGAAAAAGTTATAAAGATGAGCTAAATAGAATCAGAAAAGCTGTAAATTTGGGAAATTTACTTGGTCTAGAAATTCATGCTGGACATGGCCTTACTTACAAATCTGCAAAAATTTTATCAAAGATAAAAGGTATTAAAGAATTTAATATTGGTCATTTTCTGATTGGCGAGTCAATCTATATTGGTCTAGGCAAATCTATTGAAAATTTTAAAAAGATAATTAAAAGATGAAAATATACGGAATTGGAACAGATATCATACGAGTAAGTAGAATTAAAAATTCTTTAAAAAAAAAATCTATTAAATCTAGATTATTTAACAAAAAAGAAATTGTTAAATGTCAAAAAACAAAAAATAATTATAATTGTTATGCCAAAAGATTTGCTGCAAAAGAAGCGTTTTCAAAAGCGTTAGGTACAGGAGTTTCCAAAGGTATAAATTTTAATCAAATAGTTGTTCAAAACGATAAACGCGGTAAACCCTTTATTAAATTGATTAATATGACCAAAAAAATTGTTGAAAAAAGATTAAAAAAGAAAAAATATAAAATTTCATTATCATTATCTGATGAGGAGAATTATGCAGTTGCTTTTGTAACCATTTCAATATGAAGAAAAATAAATATATATCTATTTTTTTTGATAATTTAAAAACTCTGACAATTGCTTTAATAATAGCAATTTTAATAAGATCATTAATTATTCAGCCTTTCTACATTCCATCATCTTCAATGGAACCAACTTTATTAGTAGGAGATAGGATATTTGTTTCAAAATATTCATATGGATATAGTAAACATTCATTTCCATTTAGCCCAAATCTTTCTAACGATCGTTTTTTTTTCAAAGAACCTAAACAAGGAGACTTGGTTGTTTTCAAAACACCAGCTGACAATAGAACAGACTACATCAAGAGATTAATCGGACTACCGGGTGACGAAATTCAATTTATTAATGGAGAATTATTTATTAATAAAAAAAAGATTATTAGGCAAAAAGTGAAAAATTCCGAATCCATAAGATGCGGAAGTTTTTTGCTTAAAACCGAAACTTTTTTAGAAACATTGCCTAATGGAATTCAGTATTTAGCATCTTATAACACGGTAGGAACTCTTCAAAATACTCCAAAATATAAAGTTCCAAGCGGTCATTATTTTTTAATGGGAGATAACAGAGATTGTTCAAAGGATAGTAGATTTTTAGGAACCGTAGGATATGTAAATAAACTTAATTTAGTTGGAGAAGCAAAAGTTATTTTTTTCTCTAATGACACAAATAAAGGTAGATTATTAAAATTTTGGAATCTAAAAAATTCATTTAGAATCGAAAGGACTTTTCAAGGTTTATAATGAACAAATCATTAAAAGAATTTGAAGAAATACTTGAATACAGTTTCAAAGATAAAGGTTTATTAAATAGGGCTTTAACACATAAAAGTTATAATAATGATAAGAATAATGAAAAATTAGAATTCTTAGGGGATAGAGTTTTAGGATTAGTTATTTCAAAAAAACTTTTAGATATATACCCTAATGAAAAAGAGGGTATCATAGATAAAAAATTTGCCAATTTAGTTAACAAAAAAACTTGTGTTAATATTGCAAAAAAATTAAACTTAAGAAAATATCTTTATTTAGGTTTCTCAAATAAAAATCTAGAAAGATCTAATGATAAAATTGTCAGTGATAGTTTAGAGGCTTTAGTTGGAGCTATACATTTAGATGGCGGGTTAAGATCATCTGAAAAATTTATTTTAAAATTTTGGCAAGCTTATATTAGTAGGTCCGTAGTTACTTTAATAGACTCAAAAACTAAATTACAAGAATATAGCTTAAAAAGATTTAAAAAACTTCCAAAATACACTTTTTTTAAAAAATCTGGTCCCCAACACAAACCTTTATTTAAAACAGAAGTTGAGATTCCAGAATCAAAAAAAATAATTGGTATTGGGTCATCAAAAAAAAATGCACAACAAAATGCAGCTGCGAAGTTAATAAAAATTTTAAATATATGAATTGGGAAGATGAGTGTTACTTATTGTCTAAAAGAAAATTTAGTGAAAATACTAACATAATAAATGTATTTTCAAAATTTAAAGGTAAAGTTTCTGGATTAGTTTACGGAGGGAATTCCAGAAAAATAAGAAACTATCTTCAAATTTCTAATAAACTTCATATTATTTACAATTCTAAAAATGAAAATAAATTAGGATATTTTAAAACTGAGTTGATAAAACCTATCACTCCCTTATTTTTCAATGATAAAGAGAGAACTTCTGCACTTATTTCGTTATGTTCTATGCTTAATATATTGCTTCCGGAAGCTCAACCTAATAAAAATATTTATCAAGCATTTGAAGAATTCATAAAATCCATAAGTTTAAAAAACTGGATCATCCTTTATATTTTTTTTGAACTGAATCTAATTAAATTTTTAGGATATGACACAAATTTAAATTATTTTAATGATGAGAACTCTGAAATTGAATTTAGAAAAATAAAAATTGACACATATACTTATGAGGTACCTGAATATTTAATTTCGAAAAAAATACCAGAAAATATATCAAATAATTTGATAAAAAAATCTCTCTATTTTACTAGAAATGTAATTCAAAATAGATTTTTTATTCCAAATAATTTAATTTTTCCTAGAGGAAGAATAATATTTGAAAATTATTTTAACTAGATTATTTAATTTTTTTTGCTATATCTAAAGCAAAATAAGTAATGATAGCGCAAGCCCCAGCTCTTTTAAAAGCAACGATGCTTTCCAATATTGAATTTTCATCTAAAACTTTATTTTCAATTGCATATTTTATTGAGCTATACTCGCCAGAAACTTGATAAGCTAAAACTGGAATTTTAAAATTATCTTTTATCTTTTTAATAATATCTAAATAAATCATACCAGGTTTAACCATAACCATATCTGCCCCTTCTTTAATATCAAAACCAACTTCTCTAAAGGCTTCATTAGAATTTCTAAAATCCATTTGATACGTTTTTTTATCTTTTTTTAATTGTGATTTACTTCCAACAGCTTCTCTAAAGGGGCCATAAAAAGATGATGCATATTTAACAGCATAAGATAAAATACTAACGTCATAATATTTTTTTTTATCTAAAGCTTTTCTAATTAATCCGATCCTTCCATCCATCATATCTGAAGGAGCGATTATATCACAGCCCATTTTTGCTTGAAGTAAAGCTTGTTTTATTAAAATTTTATTTGTTTCATCATTATCAATTTTATTATTAATGATAATACCGTCATGTCCATGTGACGTATATGGATCAAGTGCAACGTCACACATAACTCCTATTTTTGGAAATTTTTTTTTAATATATCTTATACTTTTACAAACAAGATTATTTGGATTTAAAGCTTCTGTACCTAAATTATTTTTTTTGTTTTTTGGAGTATAGGGAAAAATTGCAACTAAAGGGATATTGTATTTTTTTACTTGTTTTAGAACTATGTTTAATTTATCGACTGTATATCTATAAACACCCGGCATAGTTTTTATAGATTCGATTTTATTTTTTCCCTCTCTAATAAAAATTGGTAAAATTAAATCGTTGCGTGATATGTTATATTCCGCAATAAGATCTCTCTTCCACTTCGATTTTCTTAATCTTCTTAGCCTTGTTTTAGGGTAGGAGCCTACAATTTTCATGAAAAATCCCGAATAATTTAATGTAATGCGACAAATATATTATTATAATTATAAATAGTGTAATTTAATTAGATTATATGAGCAATATAAAACTAAATAAAATATTTAAAACTGTATGTATTGCCTCAGATCATGCAGGTTTCAATTTAAAGGAAGATATAAAAAACCATTTAGTTGATAAAAGTGTTTCAATATTTGATTTAGGCCCTTTTAGCGAAAAATCTGTTGATTATCCAGATTATGCAAAGAAACTAGGGAATAGAATCAAATTAAAAAAAAGCGATATGGGCATACTTGTTTGTGGATCAGGCACAGGCATGGCAATTTCTGCTAATAAAATCAAAAAAATTAGAGCTGCAGTTTGCTATAATTTAAGATCTACAAGATTGTCTAGACAACATAATAATGCTAATATAATTGCATTAGGATCAAGATTAACAAAAAAAAAATTATCTTTAAAATTAGTTGAGGTTTTTTTAAAAACTAAATTTGAAGGAGGAAGGCATTTAAGAAGGGTTAAAAAAATTTAGATATGTCAATTGCTTTTAAATTAAATAAATATTTAAATAGTTTCTTTAAATTAAATTTAAAAGAAGCTGATAAAGAATTATACAAATCAATAGAGCAAGAATTTTCTAGACAACAAAATCATATCGAATTAATTGCCTCTGAGAATATTGTTTCGAAAGCTGTACTTGAAGCTCAAGGATCAGTTCTTACGAATAAATATGCTGAGGGCTATCCAGGAAAAAGATATTACGGCGGCTGTGAACATGTTGATGTATCAGAAAATTTAGCAATTGAAAGAGCTAAAAAATTATTTGATTGTAAATTTGCTAATGTGCAACCTCATTCTGGCGCCCAAGCGAATGGAGCTGTTTATTTAGCTTTATTAAAACCAGGTGACACAACACTTGCAATGAGTTTAAATTCCGGCGGACATCTTACACATGGTGCAAAACCAGCTCAGTCAGGAAAATGGTTTAATGCTCTTCATTATGAAGTTGATAAAGATACAGGATTAATTGACTATGAGAGTATTGAAAAAATTGCACAAGAAAATAAACCCAAACTTATAATTGCTGGAGGAAGTGCCTATTCAAGAATAATCGATTTCAAAAAATTTAGAGAGATTTGCGATAAAGTTGGAGCTTATTTCCTAGTTGATATGGCTCATTTTTCTGGTCTTGTTGCTGGAGGCGCTTATCCAAATCCCACAAAGTATGCTGATGTAGTTACATCTACTACTCATAAAGTTTTAAGAGGACCAAGAGGTGGAATTATTCTTACCAATAGAGAAGATTTAATTAAAAAATTCAATAGTGCAATATTTCCTGGATTGCAAGGTGGACCTTTAATGCATGTAATAGCAGCGAAAGCAGTTTGTTTTAAAGAAGCTTTATCAGATGATTTTAAAGATTATACAAAAAATGTTATTGACAATGCCAAAGTTCTCTCAAAAAAACTAACAGAAAAAGGTTTTAAAATTTTTTCTGGAGGTACTGATACTCACTTAATGTTAATAGATTTAAGATCTTTTGGTGTAACTGGAAAAGATGCCCAAGCATCTTTAGGCAGAGCTAACATAACTTGTAATAAAAATGGAATTCCATTTGATAGTGAAAGCCCAATGATTACTTCTGGAATAAGACTTGGTACTCCAGCTTGTACCACTAGAGGATTTGGTTCCCAAGAATTTGAACTAATTGCAGAATTAATTTTTAAAGTAGTAGATGGCTTAAGCAAAAATAAAGAAGATAACTCAAAAATAGAAAAGGAAGTTCAAAAAGAAATAATTGAACTTTGCTCGTCTTTTCCTATATATAGTAGTTAATATTTATGCTTTGTCCATTTTGTAGAGAAAAAGACACATCAGTTGTAGACTCTCGTCCAACCGAGGACGGTACCGCAATCAGAAGAAGAAGATTATGTGGTTGCGAGAGGAAAGAAAGATTTACAACTTTTGAAAGGGTTCAATTCCAAGAACTAACCGTTATAAAGGGAAACGGTAAACGAGAGCCTTTTGATAGAGATAAAATTTCAAAATCAATAAGAATTGCTACTAGAAAAAGACCAATCGATTCAGAAACTATAGAAAAATTTATTTCAAAAATTGTTAGAAATTTGGAAGGACTAGGCGAGAGTGAAATTCCAACACCAACCATAGGTAAGTTTATTATGGAGGGTCTTTCATCATTAGATAAAGTTGCTTATGTACGTTTTGCCTCTGTGTATAAAAATTTCAAAGAAGCAAAAGATTTTGAGGAATTCGTAGGCAATATCGATGAAGCAAAATCATAATTTTTTTTCGAATTTAGCATTTAATTTAGCTGCAAATAACTTAGGCAAAACAAAAGAAAACCCATCAGTAGGGTGTGTTGTTGTAAAAAACAATACTGTTATTAGCTCTGGTGTGACCTCAGTTAACGGTAGACCACACGCTGAATATAATGCGCTCGATAAAAATCTTAACTTTAAAGATGCAGTTATGTATCTTACATTAGAACCATGCACTCATTACGGTCAAACACCTCCTTGTACAAATCTTATTAAGAAAAAACGTATTAAAACTGTCTATTACAGTTTTGATGATCCAGACCCTCGTACTTATCAAAAAGCAAAAAAAGTTTTAAATAAAAAAATTAAAAGAGTAAAAAAAATAGATTATAAAAATAAAGATTTTTACAAAAGTTATTTTTTAAATAAAAAAAAAAGACTTCCTTTGGTTGATGCTAAAATTGCGTTTTCAAAAGATTTTTTTACAATCAAAAAAAAAGGTAAATGGATAACAAATCTTAGATCAAGAAATGTAGGTCACTTAATAAGATCAAAATATGATTGTATAATTTCCACATCAACCTCAATAAATTCAGATAATGCTTTATTAAATTGTAGGATAAAAGGTTTGAACAATTTAAAACCAGATCTTGTAATAATAGATAGAAAATTAAAGCTTAAAAAAAGATTATCTCTCTTTACATTAGCCAAAAAAAGAAAAACTTTTCTGTTTACAACATCTAATAATTTAAAAAAGATATCTTTTTTTAGAAAAAAAAATATCAAAGTTATTAGATTTAATTCATTATCAACAAGAAAAAATTTTTTAGATTTATTTAAACAATTATTTCGACTAGGAAAAAGAAGGATTTTAATTGAGACAGGATTAATTTTTTTAAATGAATTATTTAAAATGGGACTCATTAACAACTTATATCTATTTAAGTCTAGTGTTAAACTTGGATCTAGCGGATTTAATAATACAAAAATAAATTTTCTGAAGAGTTTGAAAAATTTAAAACAAGTTAATGTAAACTTAAATAACGATAGTTTATTTAAATCAAGGGTAAGCTAATGTTTAATGGGATAATATTTAATAAAGGGATAATTAAAAGCATAAAGAAAAATAAAAAAAGTATTTTAATTGGAATAGAGTCAAATTTAAAAGTTAAGAAAAACGACCTAGGCTCCTCTATATGCTGTAACGGTGTTTGTCTTACACTTTTCAAAATTTTCAAAAAAATCATATATTTTTATATTTCAATTGAAACGATAAAGAGATCAAATTTTAGCAAAATTAATTTAGGAGATGAAGTTAATTTAGAAAAATCATTATTGTATGGTCAACAAATTTCAGGTCATTTTACGCAAGGACATGTTGACACGATTGCTAAAGTAAAAAAGATTATCATAATAGACAATTCATGGATTTTAAATCTTGAAATCAAAGATGATAAATTATTGAAATATTTAGAGGAAAAAGCTTCTATCTCAATTAATGGGGTCTCTCTGACAATATCTAAAGTTTTAAAAAAAAATATTATTTTAAATATAATACCCCATACTTTAAAATTAACTAATTTAAAAAATTTAAAAGTTAATGATGTGGTAAATATTGAGTTAGATATTTTCGCTAAATATATTTACAAATATACAAAATAATATGTCGAATAATATATTTTCAAATATTTCGTCGATTATAAATGATGCAAAAAAAGGTAAAATGTTTATTTTAGTTGATGATAAAGATAGAGAAAATGAAGGTGATTTAATAATTCCGGGTTCTAAGTGTAATTCGCAAAGTATAAATTTTATGGCTAAACATGGTAGAGGTTTAATATGTTTAGCGTTGACAAAACAACAAATTGAAAAACTTAAACTGCCTCT
Organism: uncultured Pelagibacteraceae bacterium; assembly: GCA_902535255.1. Taxonomy (GTDB): domain Bacteria; phylum Pseudomonadota; class Alphaproteobacteria; order Pelagibacterales; family Pelagibacteraceae; genus Pelagilacustribacter. The sequence goes on along the minus strand of CACASQ010000003.1, from coordinate 36,479 downwards.
TATGTCTCGAACAAATAAATCAAGAATGCAAACTGCTTTTACTATTTCTATAGAGGCTAAAAAAGGTATTTCTACAGGAATTTCAGCTTATGATAGAGCTAAAACTATAAGTGTAGCAATAAACAAAAGAGCAAAAAAAAATGATATTGTGTCCCCGGGTCATGTATTTCCTTTGGTTGCCAGGCAAGGAGGAGTCTTAGAGAGAGCGGGTCATACAGAAGCGTCGGTGGACATTTCTAAACTTGCAAAAATAAATCCTAGTGCTGTTATTTGTGAAGTTATGAATGAAGATGGAAGAATGGCAAGACTAAAAGATCTTCAAAAATTTTCTATCAAACATAAAATTAAAATTGCATCAATTGAGGATCTTATTGCTTATAGGCTTAGAAATGAAAAATTAATTTCAAAATCTCATAATAAAAAAATTAAAATCAAAAATTGTGAATTTATTACATATGAAAACAAACTCAATAATTTAAGTAATTATGTGATCAAAAAAGGAAAGTTTAATCGAAATAAATCAATTCGTATAAGAGTAATCTCAACAAACATTAAAAATTATAAGTTGATCTTAAAAAACTCTCTTGTTAAGAAATCACTCAAATATCTCATGAGGAATAAAAATTTTGCTTTAATTATAATTAATAAAAGAATTAAAGAAATAAATGAAAAGGAAAACTTTACTTTAAGATATTACGGTATAGGAGCGCAAATTATTAAAGATTTAAAAGTTAAAAATATGATATTAGTCACCAGGACAAGAAAAAAAATCATTGGTTTAGAAGGATTTGGTTTAAAAATAAAGAAACAAGAAATAATTAAATGAAAAAAAAAGGTCAAAAAATTTTAATTGTTGTGTCTAGGTATAACGAGTTAATAACTAGCGGTTTGGAAAGACATACAATTGATTATTTGTCAAATAACAGTTCTTTTGAGAAACATGTTGTGGAAGCATCTGGTGCATTTGAAATTCCTTTTATAATAGAAAAGTATATAAAAGGATATGATGGAGTTATTGCTCTCGGGTGTATTATTAAAGGTGAAACAAATAATTTTGAATTAATTTCTCAATCTGTTACTGATGCTATAATAAACTTATCAATTAAGCATAAAAAACCAATAGGGAATGGAATTATAACTTGTTTTAATGGTAAACAAGCTGAGGCAAGGAAGAAAAAGGGCGCAGAAGCTGCTGCAGCAATTGTTAATTTTTTCAACGGTCGTAAACCTTTGAAATTGAATTAAATGCCAGAGAAAGCAAACAAAAGTTCATTACCTAGAGTAAAAATTGTACAAAAAATTTATAACTTGTTAATGAATCCAAATACTCAAGTTGAGTACCCAAAAAGTCAGTACAAAAAATTTATCAAAGATGTTGTAGAAGGAACCATGGAAAGATCTGAATTGATTGAAACTTTTATAAATGAACATTTAAAGGATGATATAGACTTAAAGAAAACAGATAAATTGCTCAAAATAGTACTTTTCGCAGCTGTATTTGAACTTTTATTTAAACACAATAATCCTAAGAATGTAATAATTAGTGAATATGTTCTAACTGCAGAATACTTTTTAGAAAAAGTTCAAATTGGTTATTTAAACGCTATTTTAGATAAAATTTCTAAAGTTATTAGAAAAGATGAGTAAAATATTGCGAAATTTACTAACTTTAGCTTGCGTTTTTAATACTTTTTTGGCATTTATCGCTTTATCAAAATGACAAATTATTTAGAACTTCTATATCTAATTTCTTTTACCGGAATTCTTGCGGTTGCATATAGCTATCTTCTTTCAGGGCAAATTATTTCATCAAGCCCTGGTAATTCAAAAATGCAAGAAATAGCTGAGGCAATACAAATTGGAGCTAAAGCTTATCTTAATAGGCAGTATAAAACTATAGCTGTTGTTGGTGTAATTGTTTTAGCCATTGTAACTTATTTTTTTAATTATCTTGTTGGTTTAGGTTATTTCATTGGAGCTTTTTTATCGGGTGTTGCCGGTTATGTCGGAATGTTAATTTCAGTAAAAGCTAATGTTCGGACTGCTGAAGCAGCGAGACATAGTTTACAGAACGGTCTAACTATCGCTTTTAAATCTGGTGCAATAACAGGATTACTAGTTGCGGGTTTAGCTCTATTATCTATAACTATTTATTATATAATTCTAATTAACCTTGAAGTTGACAACAGAGAAATAATAAATGCCTTAGTTGCTCTAGGATTTGGCGCATCTCTAATTTCTATATTTGCTAGGTTAGGTGGAGGGATTTTCACAAAAGGAGCTGATGTTGGTGCTGATTTGGTTGGAAAAGTAGAAGCCGGAATACCCGAAGATGATCCGAGAAATCCAGCAGTAATAGCTGACAACGTTGGTGACAATGTTGGTGATTGTGCAGGGATGGCTGCAGATTTATTTGAAACCTATGCTGTTACAATTGTAGCAACCATGGTCTTGGCTTCAATATTTTCTCCTCAAGATTATAATTTAATGGTTTACCCACTTGCAATTGGCGGAGCCTGTATAATTACTTCTATAATAGGAACATGGTTTGTAAAATTAGGTAAAAATAAAAATATTATGGGAGCTTTATATAAAGGTTTTATTGTCACCGCTATCACTTCTTTAATCATTATGTACCCAATAACAGACTCAATTATAGGTTTGAAAAGTACTTATAATAATAATGCAGGGGCAATTTTTTCTGGTTTAGACTTATATATCTGCGGAGTTGTAGGATTCATAATTACCGGACTTCTTATTTGGGTTACAGAGTACTATACAGGTACTGATTACAGGCCAGTCAAAACCGTGGCTAAATCCTCAACAACGGGGCATGGAACTAACGTTATACAAGGTTTAGCAATTTCAATGGAAGCAACTGCTATCCCTGCACTAATAATCGTAGCTGGAATATTATATACTAATAGTTTGGCTGGATTATACGGAATTGCTATAGCAGTTACCGCTATGCTTGCTCTAACTGGTATGGTTGTAGCTCTTGATGCTTACGGACCAGTAACAGATAACGCTGGAGGAATTGCTGAAATGTCGAAACTTCCTAAAAATGTTAGAAAAACAACAGATGCTTTGGACGCTGTTGGTAATACAACAAAAGCAGTGACAAAAGGATATGCTATTGGTTCTGCAGGTTTAGGGGCATTAGTTTTATTTGCAGCGTATACAGAAGATATAAAATATTTTTCAAAAGTTAAAGGTTCCGCATTAGAAGGTGTTAACGTTACATTTGATTTATCAAATCCATTTGTGGTTGCTGGTTTGCTTATAGGCGGAATGCTCCCTTATCTTTTTGGTTCAATGGGAATGCAAGCAGTGGGAAGAGCAGGTGGAGCTGTCGTAATTGAAGTTAGAAGACAATTTAAAAAAATTCCTGGTATTATGAAAGGAAAAAGAAAACCAGACTATGGACGTCTTGTAGATTTATTAACGAAAGCAGCTATAAAAGAGATGATTGTTCCATCTTTACTCCCAGTTCTATCTCCGATTGTTCTTTATTTCGTAATACTACAAATTGGAGGTAAAGAAGCAGCTTTGTCATCTTTGGGTGCTATGTTATTAGGGGTTATCATCACTGGTCTATTTGTAGCTGTATCAATGACAGCAGGTGGAGGCGCTTGGGATAACGCAAAAAAATATATTGAAGACGGAAACTTCGGGGGAAAAGGATCTGAAGCTCACAAATCAGCTGTAACAGGTGATACAGTTGGAGATCCTTACAAAGATACAGCAGGGCCAGCAGTCAACCCAATGATTAAAATAACAAATATTGTAGCTTTACTTTTATTAGCTGTAATTGCGCACTAAAGAAATTTTACCTATTTTTATACATTTTCTGCCTAACACTTTGCAAAAAAGACTCAACAAAACTTTTCTGAGACAACTTATTTTCTGTTTTTTTTTCTAAGAATGCAATCTTATTTATATCATCTTTTGTATATAATTTTTTATTTTTAATAATTCCAAATTTATCAAATTCTAAAACTAAAACATTATTTTCTTTGACTACGTGTCTACCTAATTTGTGATATTTACCCTTAGTTAATATTCGTTCAAAATATATCCAGGTGTCTTCCTCATTTTGGCTAGTGGCTTGAGGCTGTCCAAATATTCTAATTATGTCGTTTTTGTTGCTTTTATTAACTATAACTTTTTGTGATCTATTCTCTAAATAAATTATACCATGTGTTTTTAATGGCTCTTGAAATTGACATGCTATTAAAATAATAAAAAAGGGTAATAAATAAAAATTTTTATGATTTTTAAAAAACATAATAATACTTTGTATAATACACTATTAACGTTATCTAGAAATATTTTATTTTATAATAAGATAAATTTATCTGATCGTTTTGAAACACGTATTTATCTAATGTTTATACACTTTTCAATAATGATGATTATTTCAAAAAACAAAGGTACAAAATTTGATCAATCATCTTATGACTCTTTTTTCAATAATATTGAGTATAATATTAGAGAATTGGGCTATGGTGATGTTTCGGTCAACAAAAAGATGAAAGACTATAACAAAATATTGTATGATATTTTACTTAAGTTACAGGATCCAAAATTTAATGAATTTAAGATAAATAAAAAATTGATTTTTACCTATTTTAGTGAACTTGAGTCACTAGAAGAAGAAAAATACGTGTTTTTTGAAGACTATTTCTTAAATTTTTACAATTTTTGTTTTGAATTACCTCTTGATAGTATGATAAGAGAAGCAATAAATTTTAAAAAAAGTTATGGCAGTACCTAAAAGAAAAACATCTATTTCCAAAAAGAAAATGAGAAGATCACACCATAAATTATCTTCGGTCAATATAGTTGAAGATAAAAAGAGTGGGGAATATAAACTCTCACACCATATTGATCTAAAATCTGGCTACTATAACGGAAAAAAAATCCTAGATATTTAATATTATAAATGACAAAAAAATTGACTATTGCAATTGATGCAATGGGTGGTGATCACTCACCGGAGAAAGTAATTCAAGGAGTAGAAATTTTCTTAAAAAAAAATTCTACGAATTCTGATTTCATATTGCATTTATTTGGAGATGAAGAAAAAATTAATAAAGAGCTTACAAAAAATAATATTAATAAAGATAAAATTAAAATAACTCATACGAAATCTGTAATTTCAGATGATGCGACACCTTTAACTGCTGTAAAAAATTCTAAAGACACAAGTATGTGGAATTGTATTAAATCACAAATTGAGGGCGAGGCTGATATTAGTTTATCAGCAGGTAATACTGGTGTGCTTTTAATTTTATCTAGAATGATTTTAAAGATGATGAATGAAGTAAACAAACCTGCTCTTGCAGGTTTGTGGCCTAATGAAAAAGGAATGAACGTCGTACTAGATTTGGGTGCTAATATTGATTGTAATGAAGATAACCTTGTTGAATTTAGTGAACTTGGCGCAGCTTTGTATAGATCTATATTTCCGAATGATAAACCAATTGTTTCTTTATTAAATATTGGATCTGAGGAAATAAAAGGAACTGAAACATTAAAAAAAGCTTACAAAAAATTACAGTTATTAAGTAATGAAAATAATTTTATTTTCAATGGTTATATAGAGGGAAATAAGATGATGGACGGCAACTCAAATGTCATAGTTACAGATGGTTTTACAGGAAATGTTGCATTGAAAACCGCAGAAGGGACTGCAAAATTTATTACGGATAATTTAAAAAAGTCATTAACTGAAAATTTATTTTCTAAATTTTCATTAATTTTTTCTTACTTCGCTCTAAAAAAATTTAAAAAGAGACTTGATCCTAGAAAATACAATGGAGCTATTTTTCTTGGATTAAACGGACCAGTAGTAAAAAGTCACGGTGGTACAGATGCTTTAGGTTTTTCATATTCTATAGATTTGTGTTACAAAATAATAAAAGGAGATTTAATAAAACAAATTAAAAAAAATTTAAGTCATGTAAATAATGACAATAAAGAATCTTAAAAAAAAAGATATTTCATTAGAAATTAGCAAAAAATTGGGATTTTCAGTTTTGTATTCTAGCAAAATCGTTGAAGATTTAATTGATGTTTTGAAAATGCAAATTATTGACGGCAATTTATATTTAAAAAACTTAGGTAGCTTCATTTTAAAAGAAAAGAAAGAAAGGATAGGAAGAAATCCTAAAACTAAAGAAAATTTTATTATTAAAAAAAGAAAAGTGATAATTTTTAAATCATCTAAGAATCTAATAAAATTAATTAATATTTAAGTATGAAAAAATTCACTTCAATAAGCGATGTTGCTAAAGAATTAGATTTGGTTAATAATGAAACGCAAAAACCTAATAATCATATATTGAGATATTGGGAAAAAGAATTTAAACAAATTAAACCTAAAATAATCAATAATAGAAGATACTACACTCCTAAATTGATTGAATTAATCAAATTAATCAAATTTCTTCTAAAAGAAAAAAGGTTAACTATTAAAGGAGTTAAAAGTATCTTAAATGTTGGAATAAATAAACTTGACGATTATAAATCTAATAGTTTAAAAGCTGACTACTATAAGAAAAAAATTAATGAAAGATCAAAAAAAATTTTAGATAAAATAAATAAGATCAAAAATTATGGCAAAAAAAACTCACATTAAAGTTAGATTAGTTCCTGAAAATAATCCAGATAGTAAATTTGTTTACTACGCAAAAAAACCCACAAAAGGTGAGAAGGCTAAAGATAAACTTAAATTAAAAAAATATAATCCAAACACGAGAAAACACGAGATATTTGTAGAAAAAAAACTACCACCTCATAGTAAATAGTTATTTTTTACCAAAATTTCTAAATTCGTAATCTATATAAGCTTTAATCATTGATTTCCAAATTCTATTTGTAATTTTTGAATCAATTTTCATTTTCTTTGATTTTTTTGAAATATTTTTTAGAATTACTTTAATTCTTTTTTTATCAATTATATCTTTTTTATATTTTTTATTTTTAATAACCTCATTGACTAAAATAGTCCTTTTCTTGATTATGTCTAAAAATTGGTTGTCCAACTTATCTAATTTATTTCTTATTTTTATGATTGATTTATTGACCATAGCGACATTATAAAATTATTAATTAACAAGAATATATATATATTAAATTATATGAATATGATCGATAAAAAAGATACAAAATTAATTTCAATTTGGCTAATTACATCCTTAATTATGATATTCATTATGATTATTGTAGGTGGATTGACTAGGTTAACAGACTCAGGATTATCCATTACAGAGTGGGAACTTTTCAAAGGTATCATGCCCCCACTAAATGAAAAAGTATGGTTAGATTATTTTGAATCTTACAAAAATATACCTCAGTACCAATTAATAAATTTTAACATGTCTTTGAATGAATTTAAGATAATTTTTTACTGGGAATATTTCCATAGAATATTGGGAAGAATAATTGGATTAGTTTTTTTAATACCACTAATATATTTTCATTTTAGAAATAAAATCCCCAAAAACTTACTTGCACCGCTTTATTTGGTTCTTTTTTTGATAATTTTACAAGGATTTATCGGATGGTATATGGTGCAAAGTGGCTTAGTGAATGACGTAACTGTCAGCCATTATAGATTATCTTTACATCTTTCATTAGCCCTATTGATAATATCAATTTTGTTTTGGATATTTTTAAATACAATTAAAAAAACTAAAAAAAAATTTTTTTTGTTCGAAAACAAAAATATAATATTTTTATTCCTTTTTTTATTAATTTTCAGTCAAATAATCTTGGGGGCTTTTGTCTCTGGATTAGATGCCGGTAAAATATATCAGACTTGGCCATTGATGGGTCAATCATATTTCCCAACTGATTTTACAATTAAAGGATTAAATAACTTTTTCGAATTTAACAACCACTCATTAGTACAGTTTTATCATAGAAACCTTGCATATCTTATAAGTTTATATATTTTATTTTTAGGTTTTTTTATTTTTATTAAAAAGTTAAAAAAATTAATTAGGCCGTATTTCGTAATGTTCATTTTTATAATATTTCAAATTGTGTTAGGAATTCTAACCCTAATAAGTGATCTAAATATCTATTTAGCTTCAGCGCATCAAATAAGTAGTGTGCTATTGTTATTTAGTGCTTTAAATCTCTATTATTTTCACGCTAAATAAATTGACTTTGCCAAATATTATATGTATTTATCGCCAAAAGTTATGACACCCTTTATTAAAAAGAAAGAACTTAGAAAAAATTGGTATCTAATTGATGCTCAAAACGCCGCTGTTGGAAGATTAGCTGCGTACATATCGAATGTGTTAAGAGGAAAAAATAAACCTACTTACAATCCACATATTGATAATGGTGACTTTGTAATAGTAACTAATATTGATAAAATTAAATTCTCTGGAAAAAAATTTAATGAAAAAAAATATTTCAAACATACAGGACACCCAGGTGGTATAAAAGAAACTACACCTTTAATATTAAAAAATAAAAATAAATCTCAAGATATATTAAAACTAGCGGTAAAAAGAATGTTACCAGGTGGACCACTAGCGAAAAAACAACTAACTAAATTAAAAATTTACAGTGGAGAAAAACATCCTCATGATATTCAAAAACCTACTATAATACCTTTTGATAAATTGAATAATAAAAATTTGATTAAATAATAATGGAAAACGTCAACATTATAAAAAGCAAAAAAAATAAAATTAAACTAGACTTTAAAGATAGCAAGTACGCAACTGGTAGAAGAAAAAAATCAATTGCAAAAGTTTGGGTCAAAAAAGGGTCCGGAAATATCCATGTTAACGGTCTTAAAATGAACGAGTATTTTAAAAGACCCGTTCATCAAATTATTGTTACTAGACCATTAGAGATTTCAGAAGTAGTCTCTAATTATGATGTGAAATGTTCGGTTAAAGGTGGAGGTTTGTCAGGTCAAGCTGGAGCAATAATTTTAGGTATCTCAAAAGCTTTAATATCTCATGATGAAAACCTTAAAAAAAATCTTAAAAAAGATAAATTGACCACCAGAGACTCTCGTGTGGTCGAGAGAAAAAAATACGGACACAGAAAAGCTCGAAGAAGCTTTCAGTTTTCTAAAAGATAATTTTTTAAATTTCTATATTTTTCGAGACAATGATATAAATCATGTAAATGATTAATAAATTAAAAATTGCTGTAATTGGCGCAACCGGATACACGGGCTTAGAACTTGTTTATTTATTATCAAAACATCCTAGGGCTAAAATTATCAATTTATGCGCTTCAAAAAACATAGGAAAAAAGATATCTATGTTTGATAAGAGAATTAAAAAAAAACTTCCTTTAATTTCTAAAGTAAAAAAAGTGGACTGGAAAAATATTAATCTAGTATTCTTGTCTTTACCAAATGGGGAGGCGCAAAAACTTATTAAAAAAACTTTTTTTAAATATCCACATTTAAAGTTTATAGATTTATCTGCTGATTTTAGAATTAAGGATAAAAATAAGTATTTTAAAACTTACAATATCAAACATAAAGCACCTAATTTGATTAAATATTCTTTATATGGCTTATGTGAATTAAATAAAAAAAAAATAAATAACTATAGAATTATCGCAAATCCTGGTTGCTATCCAACTTCAATACAATTACCATTAGTTCCATTAATCAAAAAGAATTTTATTCACAAAAACAAAATAACTATTGACTCCAAATCAGGTTACTCAGGAGCAGGTAAAAACCTTCATAAAAAGTTTAAACATAAAAATCTTTTCAAGTCTACATTTGCCTATAGTACTAAAAATCACAGACATATAAGTGAAATTGATCAAGAGTTAGAAATTCATACAAAGAAAAATGTTCAATTTACTTTTAATCCACATTTATTACCCACATTTAGAGGAATTCTTTCATGTATATATGTGAGTTTAAAAAAAACAAATAAAGCAACTGTCTTAATTAAAGAACTAAAAAATTATTATAGTAAATCAAAATTTGTAAAAATTTTAAAACTAAATTCTTCATTAGGATCAGGTAACGTTTTAAATACTAACTTTTGTGAAATATCCGTTTGTGAAACAAGAATAAAAGATAGAATAATTATTCTTTCGGCTATAGATAATTTATTTAAAGGGGCCTCAGGTCAAGCGATACAAAATATGAATTTAATTTATAAATACCCTGAAACATTAGGATTGAAATGAGGGTAATTTTAATTTTTTTACTGATTTTATTTTTAAATAGCTGCAGTAAACCAAAGGCAGTTTTGATATGTGGTGATCATGTTTGTATAAATAAAGATGAGGCTCAGCAATTTTTTGAAGAAAATATGTCAATTGAAGTTAAGATTGTAGACCCAAAGGAAAAAAAAGAAATTAATCTTGTAGAATTAAATTTAATGAAAGACACAGAAAAGAAAAATATTATAATTTCAAAAAAAAACAAGATAAAAAGAGATATTAGAATTTTGACAAATGACGAAATCGAAAAAAAGAAACTTGAAATAAATAAGAAAAAAATTGCTAAAAAAGTCACAAGAAAAGTAAATGCTAAAAAAGAGTTTAATAGAGATATTAAAAAAGAAACTATAATTGATAATAAAAAAAGCCAGGAAATATTTAATATTTGTTTGTACATTGAAAAAGATTGTAGCATAGAAGAAATTTCAAAATATTTACTAAAGAAAGGAAATGATAAGGGTTTTCCTGATATAACTTTAAGAAATTAGATTATACTATGAAGAAATTAAATATTGCAATTATAGGCCTTGGTAATATTGGCAGTTATTTATATAATTTCTTAAATAAAAATAAATTAATTTTATCTAAGAAAAATAATTGTATTCCAAACGTTTTATATGTTTCTGCAAAAAACAAGAACCGTAAAAGAAATGTAAAAATTAATAAAAAGAAATGGCTAAAAAATTATTTAGATGCTACCAAAAAAAAGGATGTCGACCTAATTATTGAGCTAATAGGTGGCGCAGAGGGAGCTGCTAAGAAACTTGTGTTTAATGCGCTTAAAAATAAAAAACATGTTGTAACAGCAAATAAAGCACTTATTGCAAAATATGGTGATCAACTATCAAGAATTGCAGAACAGAACAGTGTTAATCTAGAATTTGAAGCATCAGTTTGTGGAGGCGTTCCTATCATCAGGTCTTTAAAAGAAGGTTTGATTGCTAATAAAATTAAAAAGATTTATGGAATTTTTAATGGTACTTCTAATTATATTCTTTCCTCTATGGAGAAGGAAAACAAAAATTTTAAAGATGTTTTAAATAATGCAAAAAAATTAGGGTATGCTGAGGCTAACCCAATATCTGATTTAAACGGTAATGATGTTTCTTCAAAACTAAAAATACTGACTTCACTATGTTTTAATTCATTTTTAAATAATAATATTCACGTAGAAGGAATAAGTAATATAGACAAAGAAGACATAATAAACGCTAATCTTTTAGGTTACAAAATTAAATTACTTGGTTGTTCCGAACTAATAAATAATAAAATATACCAAAGAGTACATCCTACATTAATCAAAAAGAGCTCTTATGTTGCAGGTATTGAAGGAGTTTTAAATGCGGTTATTACTGAAGGTGATCCCGTTGGTCAAAGCATTATTCAGGGTGAGGGAGCAGGTCCACAAGCCACAACATCTGCATTAGTATCAGATATATGTTCCATATTAAGAGGAAATATAAAATTTCCTTTTTCTATATCAAGCAAAGAAAGGAAGAAACTAAAATTTGAAGATATTTCAGAAAGATTATTTTCTGCCTACTTTAGATTTGATGTAATAGACAAGCCAGGTGTTTTATCAGATATTACAAAAATATTTTCACAAAATAAGGTATCAGTGAAAAGATTAATTCAAAACCCAAGAAAAAATAAAGCTATTTCATCAATTGTTATAATTACACATAATTCAAAAGATAGATATTTAGGAAAGATCTTAAAAACTGTATCAAGTAAGAAATATATATTAAAGAAACCTAAATTAATTCGAATTGATAGTAATTGATGGCAATAGATTCAAAATTTCTTAATCTTTTCCTTAAAGCTACTGAGAAAGCGGCGATTGGAGCTTCAAAATTTATTGGAAAAAAAGATAAAATTGCTGCTGACAAAGGCGCAGTTGACTCTATGAGGAGAGAGTTAAATAAGATAAATATGGAGGGAACCATTGTTATAGGTGAAGGAGAAATGGATGAGGCCCCGATGCTTTACATTGGTGAGAGATTAGGAACTTTAAATGGACCTAAATTTGATATCGCGGCTGATCCCTTGGAGGGAACAAACTTTACAGCAAACAATGAACCTAATGCTTTTTCAGTAATTGCGGTTGCAAAAAAAGGTGACCTTTTGTCTGCCCCAGATACTTATATGGAAAAAATTGCTGTGGGATCTAATCTTCCAGAAAATCTTTTAGATATTGATTTCGGTGTTGAAAAAAATATTAAACTATTAGCAGAAGCAAAAAATAAGAAAATTTCTGAATTAAGTGCCTGTGTTTTAAAAAGGCCGAGACATGACGAAATTGTAAAAGTGCTTTCAAAAATGGATGTTCGAATAAATTATATTGCTGATGGTGATATAGCTGGAGTATTAAGCGTAATAGGTAATCAACCAAAAAATGATATCTATTATAGCACTGGAGGAGGCCCAGAAGGTGTTTTGGCAGCTGCTGCTCTTTCTTGTTACGGAGGTCAAATACAAGGTCGTCTAGTTTTAAATGAAGAGGAAAAAATTAGGGCAAAGAAACTTGGAATTCAAGACTTTAAAAAGAAATACAATATTAATGATATGGTTAAAGGAGATGTCATTTTCTGCGCAACAGGAGTTACTTCTGGAGATTTAGCAAAAGGTGTTAAAGATTTAGGAAATGAATATGAAGTAACGACTTTTGCTTTACACAAAAGCAAAAAGATTAATAAGATTGTCACAAATATCTACAACAAATGAATACACTTTCAGTAAGTAGTAAAAACTGGATATTAAAACAATATAATCAAGAAGATGTTGTATTTTTTAAAGACAATTTTTCACTTGATGAAATTACATCTAAATTATTATCGATAAGAAATATTAATAAAGACGAAGTCAAAGGTTTTTTGAATCCTTCTATAAAGAATTTCTTGCCTAATCCATATATTCTCATTGATATGGAGAAATCATGCAAAAAAGTATCCGACATTATTAGTAAAGACTCAAAAATAGGTATATTTGGAGATTATGATGTTGACGGAGCTTCAGCAACAGCCCTGCTTGGAAATTATCTTTCTGCACTAGGATCAAATTACATTACATATATTCCAGATAGAAAAAAAGAGGGTTATGGCCCATCTATTGAAGCTTTTAAATATTTTATTGATAATAAGATTAATTTAATTTTTACAGTTGATTGTGGAACATTGTCTTTTGAGGCAATCGAGTATGCAAAAAAAAATGATATTGATGTAATTGTTTTAGATCATCATCAGTCAAAAATTAATCTTCCAAAAGCTCATTCTATTGTTAATCCAAACAGAATTGATGATAAGTCAAATTTAAAATATTTGTGTGCAGCAGGAGTAACTTTTATGTTTCTAGTTGGTCTTAATAAAGAGTTGAGAACAAATAATTGGTTTAAAAATAAAAATATTGCAGAACCCAATTTAATTGAATATTTAGATTTAGTAACATTAGGAACAATTTGTGATGTTGTCCCTCTGATTGGTTTGAATAGAGCAATAGTTGCGCAAGGTTTAAAAATTCTAAAAACAAAAAAAAATTTAGGTTTAAAAACACTTTTGAATGTTTGCGGAATTGAAAACTCTCCTAATATTTATCATGTTGGATATATGTTGGGGCCAAGAATTAATGCTGGTGGTAGAGTGGGAAAGTCCTCGCATGGTGCTAATTTATTATTAAATAATAATCCTAAGGAAGCTTTTAAGATTGCAACTGAATTAGATCAGTTTAATAAAGAAAGACAATATCTAGAGAAAGATGTTTTAGATAAAATAAAGAAAGAAATTAAGATTGATGTATCTGATCCAGTAATAATTATTTGTGGCAAAAATTGGCACGAAGGTGTCATAGGAATAGTTGCTGCAAGAATAAAAGATAAGTTTAATAAACCTGTAATTATAATTTCAATAGAAAAAGATATAGGCAAGGCCTCAGCGAGATCAATTGTTGGATTTGACATTGGATCAGTCATTATCGCTGCCACTCAAGAGAAAATTTTAATGAAAGGAGGTGGACACAAAATGGCAGGAGGATTTACAATTAAAATTGATCAGATAGAAAATTTTAAGAAATTTATATTTAAAAAATTTTCAAAACTTAATCAAAATTCAATTAAACAGAGATCATTATTTTTGGATAGCATTATTTCACCTACAGCTATTAATCTTGAATTTTATAATAAAGTAAATGTTCTAGCTCCATTTGGATCGGGAAATCCAGAACCTAAGTTCATAATTGAAAATCTTAAAACAGTGAATCATAAAATAATTAAAGAAAAACATATAAAATCAGTTCTCTTAGGTGCAAATGGTTCAACAATAAAAACTATTGCGTTTAATTCAGTAGATAATGAAATTGGCGCATATTTACTCAAAAAAGATAACAAATTATTTAATATTGCTGGAAAATTATCCCTAAATGAATGGAGGGGGCAATCAAATGTAGAGTTTATTATCGATGATATTTCTGTTAATAAAACACTCAAAAAAATGGTCCCATCGTCTATCGGTTAGGACAGTTGGTTTTCATCCAACAAAGAGGGGTTCGATTCCCCTTGGGACCGCCAAAAAAAATGCATAAAGTAGCAATTATAGAAAATATTCATCAAGACGGAATAGATTTATTAAAAGAGAATCCAGACTTTGAGTTTGAAATAATCGAAGATACATCTGAAGAAAACTTAATAAAAGTCCTACCTAAATTTGATGCATGCACACTTAGAGTGTCCAAATTAAATGAAAAAATTATGTCTAATTGTAAAAATTTAAAAGTAATATCTAGACATGGTGTTGGTTATGATAATGTTGATTTAAATTACATTAAGAAAAATAACATAACATTGTTAATTACGGCTACAGCAAATGCTGTGGCTGTAGCAGAACATGTAATTTATATGATGCTATCTATTTCCAAAAGCAACAATCAATTTGATCAAGAGGTAAGAATTGGAAATTTTAAAAAAAATGTATCCTCTATAGAGACTTTAGAGCTATTTAATAAGGAAATTTTAATTGTTGGATTTGGAAGAATAGGTCAAAGTTTAATTAAAAGATGTAAAGGTTTTGAAATGAAAGTAAAAATTTATGATCCTTTTATTAATAAAAAAATCATAGAAGAATTTGGAGGCCAAAAAATTGAAAATCTAGAAGAAGGACTTAAAAATTGTGACTATCTATCTTTGCATGTGCCATTAACTAAGGATACTAAAAATTTAATCGATTATTCTAAACTTAAAAATATGAAGAGGGAGGCAATTGTTATAAATACAGCAAGAGGTGGAATAATTAATGAAGATGATTTAAATAAAGCGCTAAATGAGAATATAATTTTTGGAGCTGGATTAGATGTTTTTGAAAAAGAACCAATTGATAAAAATAACCCGCTACTAAGCAACAAAAAAATACTATTAAGTCCTCATTCAGCAACATTCACTAATGAATGTAAATCTAGAATGTCTTTAGAGACCACAAAAAATATTATTGATTTTTTTGATAATAAGATTGATAAATCTATGATCGTGAAATTATGATTGATATTAAAAGAAAGTTAAAAAATTTTGGGCCATTAGAAGCTTTAGTTATAAGTTCAATCACATACGTTATTTTAATGTTATTATGGACCGCCTCTACAAGGTCAGAAGTTTTACAAAAGGCTAATGATATAAAATCAAATCATAAATTAGTTGTTGATTTTATTAATAAAGAAGTCAATATTTGTAGTTCAAATATTGAAGGATCTACTTCTTGGGGTGAGAAATGTAATTCTGTTTGGACATCTGAAAAAATTGTAAATTATGTTTTATCTAATATAGAATTAAAAAACCCTTACTCAACCAATAAACCTTTAATACAATCATCTCAAGATCCTAGAATACAAGCTGAAGGTAAGGCAGGTCAATCTACAGACAAAGGTATAATTTTTGTATCCTCTAATGATTTTGAGTCCGAAGCAGGATCCGAATGGGTTGTGGGCACTTGTATAAAATCACCTTGCGTAGCTGCAGGAAATAATGAATTAGTATCTCTTTATCGTTAATTTATAATTTCAAAACCACATTCTTTTGCAGTTTTGTTCAAATAGTTAAATCCAATTTTAGCATATTCGAAAGGATTTGCTTTCGCAGGATCTTGCTCTGCTTCAACAACAAGCCATCCTGAATAATTTTTTTTTCTTAAAGAATTTAAAAAAGGAACATAATCAATGCATCCATCTCCTGGAACAGTGAAAGCTCCATCTAAAAATGCTCGTCTGAATGTAACATCATTTTTTAAAGACTTTTCTAAAATATCTTTTCTAATGTCTTTACAATGTACATGGATTATTCGCTCATAAAAACTCTCAACTAGTTTAACTGAATTACCTTGAGCGAATAGCATATGACCAGTATCAACTAATAAACCAACTGTATCTTTTGTATTCTCAATAAGCCTTCTCGTGTCTTCTTCTGTCTCTATGACGGTTCCCATATGATGATGGTATGCAAGCGGCATGTTTTCATCCATCATCATTTTACTTATTTCATTTATAGAATTGATTAATTTTTTCCAATCATCATTTGATAATTTTGGTCTTTTAGATAACGGAGTTATAGGATCTCCTTGCACAGAGTCAGTGATCTCGGCAAATACCATACAAGGAGAATTACAATCCTTAAATAATTTAAGTTGTTTCTGCATAAGTTTAAATTCTTCTTTAGGAGATCTTTTTAATAGTTGCGCCCCGTACCAACCAGAACATAGCTTCAGGTTTTCTTTATTGAGTTTTGGTATAAGTTTTTTTGAATCCATTGCAAATTTTCCACCATATTCAACTCCAGTAAAGCCGGCCAAACTAGCTTCTTTTAAACATTGTTCTAATGGAGTTTTGCCTCCTAATTCTGGCATATCATCGTTACTCCATGCAATAGGTGCTATTCCTAATCTTATCGACATAGTTTTAAGAAAGTAATATCATTTTATATTATAAATAAAATAAAGTTACAAAAGAATATATGATTAATGTAGCACTTTTGGGTTTTGGTAGAATAGGGCAAATGCATGCTCAAAATATAGATAAAGATAAAAACCTCAAACTATTATATGTTTATGAAAAAGTTGATAGATTAGGAAAAAAAGCTAAAAAAATTTACAATTGCATCTTTGAAAAAAACTATAAAAAGATTTTTTCAGATAAAAAAGTAGATATAATTTTTATTTCGAGCCCCACAAACACTCATATAAAATTTATAGAAGAGGGTATTAAGTATAAAAAAACTATATTTTGTGAAAAACCTTTAGATTTAAATATAGGAAAAATTATCAAAACTTTTAAAAAAGTAAAACAAAATAAATCAAAATTACAGCTTGGATTTAATCGAAGATACGATCCTGGCCACCATTCCATAAAAATGGATTTAGATAAAAACAAAATTGGAAGATTAGAAAAAATAATAATTACTAGTAGAGATCCTGCTCCTCCATCTAAATCTTATTTAAAATCATCCGGTGGGATTTTTAGAGATATGATGATTCATGATTTTGATTTATGTAGATATTATTTAAAAAATGATGAAATTTCAGAAATAAGTTCGTCAGCAACCTCATTTGAGCCATTTTATAGAAAAATAAAAGATCACGAATTAGCCACAGTAATAATGAAATCAAAAAAAGGTGTCATTTGTGTAATAACAAATTCTAGACATTGTTCTTTTGGTTATGATCAAAGAGTTGAGTTATTTGGAAAAAAAGGAATGCTTTTATCAGGAAATCATAAAAATAATGCCACAGAAATCTTTAATTCAAATCAATCTCATTCACAAAAGCCTTTTTTAAATTTTTTTATTGAAAGATATAAAGACGCTTATAATCTTCAATTAAAAGAACTTATCTCCCTTCATAAAAAAAGAATAAAACCAAGATCAACTTTTGAAGATGGTTATTTAGCATTAAAAATTGCTAATGCTGCATATAAATCTTTAATCCAAAAAAGAGTAGTAAAATTGAAGTAATTTCAACTACCTGCAGTTGTATAGATTTTTTTTCCTTTTGAATTTATTAAATTTTTTTGTTTTAATTATGCAAAATTAACAAACAAATGAGGGAAATAATCATGAAAAAAGTATACTTAACAATTGCTGCTCTTATGAGTTGGGCAATGATGTCAGTAGCAGCTTTAGCTGTAGATATTATTGTTGTTTCTCACGGGCAAGCAAATGACCCTTTCTGGTCTGTTGCAAAAAACGGAGTTGATAAAGCTTGTAAAGATATGAAAGTATCTTGCAAATACACTGCTCCAGCAACATTTGACATGGTAGAGATGGCAAAATTAATTGATAATGCTGTTTCTCAAAAACCAAAAGGTATTGTAATAACTTTACCAGATGCTGCCGCTCTAGGTAAGTCTGTTAAAGCTGCAATATCTGCAGGTATTCCAGTGATCTCTATGAACTCAGGTTCTGATGACTACATGAAGCTTGGAATAAGCGCTCACGTTGGTCAAACAGAGTTTGAAGCAGGAGTAGGTGGCGGACAAAAAATGAAGGCTGCTGGTGGTAAAAAAGCACTATGTGTGAACCACGAAGTAGGAAACGTTGCCTTAGATAGAAGATGTGCTGGTTTCAAAAAAGGTTTTGGTGGATCTGTAGATATATTAGGTACATCAAACGACCCGACTGAAATTCAAAAAGCTGTAGCTGCTAAATTAGGTGGTGGATATGACACCATTCTTACTTTAGGAGCTGGTCTTGCGGGTGAAGCTGCTCTAAAAGCTTTAGAGTCAGCTGGAAAAGTTGGAAGTGTTAAACTTGGTACATTCGATATGTCACCAGGAATGCTGAAAGCTGCCGCTGCAGGAAAAGTTGAGTTCTTAATTGACCAACAACAGTACTTACAAGGTTACTTACCTATAGCTATCTTTTCTCAATATATGAGATACGGAACTATGCCAGCTGGTGTAGTTATGACAGGACCTGGTTTTGTTACACCTAAAAACGCTAAGAGTGTAATTAAATGGGCTGCTCAAGGTTATAGATAAAAAATATATAAAGAAGGCCTAGTGATATTTCGCTAGGCCTTTTTTTTTAGTTTTAAATATGTCAACAAAGTCTAAAAGTATAGAAAATAAAACTGATTTTAATCAGGATGAAAGACTTAAAAAAGTTTCAAAATTAAGATTATTATTAAATAGACCAGAACTTGGTGCTTTAGGTGGAGCAATTTTAGTATTTATTTTTTTTGGTATTATTGCTGGTGATACCGGTATGTTTAGCGCTTACGGAATTTTAAATTTTTTAGATGTATCAGCTAATCTTGGAATTATTGCTATCGCAGCAGCAATGTTAATGATTGGTGGAGAATTTGACTTATCAATCGGTTCAATGATTGGTTTTGCAGGAATCTGTATAGCTATTCCAGCTATTTATTGGGGGTGGCCTTTATGGATGAGTATTATATTTGCTTTTTCAATGGCAGTATTAGTTGGTTATTTTAATGGAATACTCGTAGTCAGAACTGGCTTACCATCTTTTATAGTAACGCTGGCAATGTTATTTATCTTAAGAGGAGCAACTTTAGCTTTAACAAGATTAATCACAGGACGTACACAAGTACCAGGTTTAAGAGTTTTAATTGAAAACGATCCTATAGCTTGGATATTTGCAACGGACACATTTAAATGGGTTTTTACATGGCTAGGTTCAATGAATTTAATTGCTTTAAGAACAGATGGCAGCCCCTTAGCTACGGGCATTCCTCCTTCAGTTATTTGGTTTATAGCATTAGCAATTTTAACTACCTGGATATTAATGAAAACCAGATATGGTAATTGGATTTTTGCGTCAGGTGGAGACAAGAATGGTGCTAATAACGTAGGTGTACCAGTTGGCAGAGTGAAAATAAGTTTATTTATTGGAACGGCGGTTGCGGCAACAATTTTTGCTACTATTCAAGTTTTAGATGCTGGATCAGCAGACACAATGAGAGGAACGTTGAAAGAGCTAGAAGCTATAGCTGCAGCTGTTGTAGGTGGGTGTTTGTTAACTGGTGGATATGGGTCAGCTATTGGAGCAGCATTTGGAGCTTTAATATTTGGTACTGTATCAATGGGAATTTTTTATACAGATGTTGATACTGATTGGTTTAAAGTTTTTTTAGGAGCAATGATGTTAATTGCTGTAATATTTAATAATTACATTAGAAGAAAGGTAACAGAGAGCAAATAATGTCAGATTACTTAGTTCAATTTAATAATATTAGTAAATTTTTTGGCAAAGTAATTGCTTTAAAAGACGTGACCATGAAATTAAGAAAAGGTGAAATCATGTGCCTTCTAGGCGATAATGGAGCTGGCAAATCAACTCTAATAAAAACATTAGCTGGCGTTCACAAGCCTGATGAGGGAGAAATAATAGTTGAAGGAAAAAAAACTATATTTGATAGTCCTAAAGATGCGTTAGATATGGGCATAGCAACTGTTTATCAAGATTTAGCTTTGGTGTCTTTAATGAGCGTGACTAGAAACTTTTTTATGGGCAGAGAGCCTATGAAGGGACCTCCCTTTTTTAAGACATTTGATATTAAGAAAGCAAATAAGATTGCTGCAGAAAGAATGGGGCAGATAGGAATTGATGTAAGAGATCCATCCCAAGCGGTTGGAACTATGTCAGGTGGAGAAAGGCAGTGTTTAGCAATCAGCAGGGCAATATATTTTGGAGCTAAAGTACTTGTTTTAGATGAACCAACGTCAGCACTTGGGGTTCACCAAGCGTCAGTTGTTTTGAAATATATAGTTAAAGCTGCTTCTCAGGGATTAGCAGTAATTTTAATAACACATAACGTTCATCATGCTTATCCTGTTGGTAATAGTTTTACTGTTTTAAACAGAGGAAAAAGTTTAGGCACTTATGCGAAGAAAGATATAACAAGAGAAAAATTACTAAGTATGATGGCTGGCGGTGAAGAACTTAATAAATTAGAAGTTGAGCTTCAAGAAATGAATAGGTCTTCGGCTAATTAATGCAAATAGGAATTGATTTAGGCGCAACTAAGATTGAGTATGTTCTTCTAGATAATAACAATAAAGAAATAAGTAGAGATAGAATCCGAACACCTCCTAATTACGAAAATACAATTTTAGAATTAGCAAATATCGTAAAAAAATTTGATCAGGATAATGAAAAATTTAATGTTGGAATTTGTCACCCAGGAGCAATTGACAAAACAACTGGTTTAATAAAAAATGCTCATAATTCAAAGTGGTTAAATAAAAAAAACCTAATTAAAGATTTAAAGAAAAAAATTAGTAACAATATCTTAACAGAAAATGATGCAAATTGTTTTTGTTTATCTGAGGCCTTTGATGGTTCTGCGAGTCATTACGAAACTGTATTTGGAATAATTCTAGGTTCAGGCTGTGGAGGTGGATTAGTAATAAATAAAAGAATAATATCTGGAGCAAACGGTTTAGGTGGTGAATGGAGTTTAAATCAAATGCCAATTGAAAATGTAGGAAATTTAAAATCAGATAAAGTTTTGGATTTTTCAAACAGAATTGAAGGTTATTTATCAGGGAAATCTATCGAAAAAAGATTTTATGAAATTTATAAAAGAGAAATTTCTGCTAAAGAAATATTTGAGCTTTATAGAAAAAAAGACAAAAATTCGCAATTATTTATTAATGAATATAAAGAAAATCTTTCTAGAAGTTTAGTCTTAATCATTACAACAATTGATCCAGACGCAATAGTATTCGGTGGGGGGATTTCAAATGAAATAGATTTTATTGATGATATAAAAAATAAAACATCAGAGTTTATAAATGAGCCGAACTTAAAAACCGTTTTTCTAAAACCTAAATATGGAGATGCGAGTGGCGTGCGTGGAGCTGCTATTTTGAGTAGGCAAAATTCTATTTAATAATTGAATTTATATCTTTATTTGTAAAAAATTTAGGTTTTTCACATGTAGTTTTGATATCAAATTTTTTTCCACTTTTAGCTGATTTGTGAATTCCATCTATAATATTAAGAACATGTAATGATAAACTATCACTACATCTATGTTTTTTATTATTTTGAATTGAGTGTATCATTTCTGCAAGTCCTACGCCCCTATAATTAGCATTAGTAGAAGACTCATTCGCTCTAGAACTTTGAGTTCGAATATTAATTTTTCCTAAAATCATTTTATTAGTTTTATAATTTTTCCATTTACTTCCTAACTTCGTGCTCAACAAAACAGATCCTCCAAACATATTTGGGTCTGGGACTATCATAGATCCTTTTTCTCCATATAATTCAATATGATTTCTCAAGTGGGAGATTACATCAAACGATAAAGTCAATCTGATCGTTGTTCCATTTTTAAATTTTATAGTCGAAAAGTAAGTAGTAGGACATTCTACTTTAATTTTTTTACCTTTTTTTGGTCCAATCCCTATAATTCTTTTTTTTGTGTTATAATTACAAATACTCGTCACAGATTTAGCAGGGCCTAACAAGTTAACAAGTGCTGTTAAATAATAAGGACCCATATCAATAACTGGACCTCCTCCCTTTTTTTTAAACCATGGCTCTGGATTAGGATGGTATGATTGAATTCCTGGAAATGCAAAAATTGCAGTCCCAAACTTTATTTTACCTATAATTTTTCTATCTAAAAGCTTTCTTGCTTTTTGATTGCCTCCTCCTAAAAATGTATCTGGAGCATTTCCAATAAAAAGTTTTTTTCTTTTTGCAATTTTTATAAGTTTTAAACCTTCTTTAAAATCTACCGCCAAAGGTTTTTCAGAGTACACATGCTTACCATTGAGTAACGATTTTTTTGTTACTGAGTAGTGTGATGTAGGAATTGTAAGATTTAGAATTATCTTAATCTTTTTATCTTTCAATATCTCATTTACAGAGGCAGACTCAATCTTATAAGCCTTAGCGCATTTTTCAGCTGCTTTTTTATTTATATCTGCACACTTAATTATTTTAAAATTATTAAAATATTTGTGAGCTCTAAAATATGTTTCGGCTATATGACCGCAACCAATCAATCCAACATTAGCAATTTTTTGCATTTTAAAGTTTATACACCTTTTCTTTGCTTTTTCTTTCCTTCTAGGTGTTCTTTTAGGGCTTTTTTATTTTCTTCAGATGATGCTATCCCTAGAGTTGGACTTTCCCAATAAGCTGAGCCCTCTAGCCATTGATATCCATCTGTACGAATTGAAATTACATAAGTTTTTTTTGATTTTTTTGCTCTTTTGAAAGCCTCTTCTAATTCAGCTATTGAATTAACATGCTCACCATCTGCTCCCATACTCTTAGCATGCCCTGCAAAATCAACAGGTACTAAATTAGGAGTCTTTGAGCTTTTAAGTAGACAGTTGAATTCTTTGCCACCTTTGTATAATTGCAGTCTATTTATTACAGCGTGGCCACCATTATCACAAACTACGAGTATTAATTTATTATTGGTAATTACTGAACTATATATATCAGAATTATAAAGTAGATAAGATCCATCTCCAACAAACGAAACAACTTCTTTATCTGGATTAGCCATTTTGATACCTAATGCTCCAGAAATCTCATAACTCATACAACTAAAACCCCATTCTGTTTCGTGAGTATTTAATTCTCTTGGCTTCCAAACTTGTATCACCTCACCAACTAATCCTCCTGCCGCTGTAACGGCTATATCAGAGGGATCTGAATTTCTATAGCATGCTCCAATAACTTGAGCATAGCTTGGTAATTTTTGATTAGTTGGTCCACTTTCTTTTTCAACGTAAGTTTCCCAATTTTTTAATTCCACTCTTGATTTTTTATGCCAACTATCATCCGCTTTCCAATTCCCTAATGCTTGGGATAATTCAATTAATGAAACTTTTGCATCTCCAACTATTGCTTGAGCCATATGTTTGTTAGCATCAAATCTTGCAGCGTTAATAGAAACTAGTTTAAAATTTGGATTTTCAAAATTAGCCCATGATCCTGTTGTAAAATCAGCAAGTTTAGTTCCTATTGCTATTGCAGTATCAGTCTCTTTACTTAAATTGTTCGCTGCTTTTCCTCCTAAACCTCCAATAGTGCCAAGATAATGAGTATGATCTTTTTTAATAGATGAATAACCCATAACTGTTTGAGTCACAGGAATATTATGTTTTTTTGCGAAAGTGCTTAACTCTTCAGTAGCATCTGAATAAAAAATACCTCCGCCAGCAATAATAATTGGTTTACTAGATTTTTTTATAAGCTCAGCCGCTTCTTTAATTTGAAAATCATCTGGCCTAGGTCTTCTTATTATATGAATTCTCTCTTTAAAAAATTCTTCTGGATAATCATAGACTTCACCTTGAACATCCTGACTTAAAGAAATACATGCTGGTCCACAATCAGCTGGATCTAACATAACTTGAATTGCTTGTTGTAAGCTTGAAATGATTTGTTCAGGTCTTGTTATTCTATCGAAATATCTAACAACAGACTTAAATCCATCGTTCTGTGTAATGCCAGGATTATTAAAATGCTCAACTTGTTGTAATACTGGGTCAGGCATTCGATTTGCAAAAGTATCACCCGGTAAAAAAAGTATTGGTAATCTATTGCTCATGGCAACAGCTGCTGCGGTAATCATATTCGTAGATCCAGGGCCTACCGAAGATGTTGCAATAAAAATTTGTTTCCGTCTTTTCGCTCTAGAGTATGCAATACCTGTTAGAGCCATATTTTGCTCGTGATGTCCTCTCCATGTCGGAAGGTCTTTTTGGTTTTCCTGAAGAGCTTGACCTAAGCATGCTACATTGCCATGGCCAAAAATTCCAAATGCTCCTGGAAATAATGGTTCTTTTTTTCCTTCAATTAAAATTTTTTGTTTAATAAGGAATTTAACTAGTGCTTGAGCACAAGTAAGTTGAATGTTTTTCATAAATTCTTTATAAGATAATTAATTAACTTATTATATTCAATAACTATATATAATTTATGTACGAAAAATTTGGTCAATTTATCGATGGTAAATGGCAACAATCCTCGAGTGCAGAAACATACAAAGTAATAAATCCTGCAACAGAAGAAATTATTGGAAAAGCTTCTAAGGCAAATAGTAAAGATGTTCAAAGAGCTTTGCATTCAGCAGAAAAAGGTTTAGCAATTTGGAGAAACACATCCCCTTGGGAAAGGTCTAAAGTAATTAGAAAAATCTCAGAACTAATACGAAAAAGAGTTGATGTTTTATCTAAATGGTTAACTTTAGAAGTAGGAAAACCAATTACAGAGGGGCCAGGTGAAATAGGAGGGGCCGCTGATATTTTTGAATGGAATTCAGAAGAAACAAAAAGAATATTTGGAGAAATAAATCAAAGTCGTTTTCCTAATACTAAAATTCATGTTATTTACCAACCAGTTGGAGTAGTAGCAGCATTAGTTCCATGGAACTTCCCAATAATCTTAGCTTCAAGAAAGATTTCTACTGCATTAGCCGCAGGTTGTTCTGTAATAGTCAAACCAGACGTAATAACGCCAGGAAGTGTAATGGAAATAGTAGATATTTGTCGTGAGGCAGGTGTTCCTCCTGGTGTAGTAAATTTATTATCAGGAGATCCAGCAGAAATATCTTCAGAACTTATTTCATCAGATATAGTAAAAAAAATTTCCATAACAGGATCTACTAGAGTAGGTAAACTTATTTTAAAACAAGCTGCAGAAAAAGTTCAGAGAGTTACTATGGAATTAAGTGGCCATTCACCTTTTATTGTATTTGATGATGTTGATTTAAATAAAGTTACAGATATGGCTATTACTGCAAAATTTAGAAATAATGGACAAGTTTGTATCTCACCAAATAGATTTTATATACATGAAAAGAAAAAGGATGAATTTGCGGATTTAATGGTAAAAAAAACCAAAAAATTAAAAATGGGAAATGGAATGGATAAAGACACTTTACTAGGACCCTTATGTACAAAGCAAAGATTAGAAGGAGTTGAAAAGCTAGTTGAGACTACAAAAAAAGAAGGTGGAAAAATTTTGTTAGGTGGAAAAAGAGCAGCTAATTTTAATAAAGGTTATTATTATGAACCAACAATTTTTGATAATGTTAAAGATAATTTTACAATTATGAAAGAAGAACCATTTGGCCCAATAGTTCCAATTTTAACTTTTAAAAATTTTGATGAGGTAATGGAGAGAGCAAATAATAATGATCTAGGACTTTGCAGTTACGTTTATACAACAGACCTTAAACGAGCAAATCAAGCCTCAGAAAAGCTTGAAACAGGGTGCGTAGCTGTTAATACTCCAGTTGTAGCGGTAGCAGAGGCACCATTTGGTGGTATAAAACAAACTGGCTATGGTAGAGAAGGTGGTTCAATGGCGATAAAGGACTACCTAAATATAAAATATACTCATTTTGGCTCCTCTTACGAATGAGAATAAATAAATTAAAACAAATGTTTAAAAATGGTGAACCAATTATAAATGGTTGGCTTCAAATACCTAGTGCCTTTTCTGCAGAAGTTATGGCGCATCAGGGATGGGATTCGTGCACGATTGACATGCAACATGGTGTAATTGATTATCCTAATGCTTTAAACATGTTGCAAGCCATCTCGTCAACAGAAACTGTTCCTCTAGCAAGAGTAAATTGGAATGAGCCTGGGCAAATTATGAAAATTTTAGATGCTGGGTGTTATGGTATAATTTGTCCGATGGTAAGTAATAGGAAAGAGGCAGAAAATTTTGTTAAAGCTTGCTTGTACCCACCCAAAGGTTATAGAAGTTTTGGGCCTATCAGAGGATTATTATATGGCGGAAGTGATTATGCAAAACAAGCTGATAAAGAGATTTTAAAACTCGCTATGATAGAGACTAAAGAAGCATTGGAGAAACTTGACGAAATTCTTGATACTCCGAATTTGGATGGTATTTATATCGGTCCTGCAGATTTAAGTTTAGCTGTAGGGGAGGAACCTGGTTTCGACAAATCTGAAAAAACAATTGCATATAAAGAAATATTAAGAATTTTAGAAGCTACAAAAAAAAGAAAGCTGATGGCAGGAATTCATAATGGTAGTGTGGAATATGCAAAAAAAATGGTTTCTATAGGTTTTAATCTAGTTACTGTTGGATCTGACCAACGGTTTATGAGCTCTGGTTCAAAAGTAGCAATTGAAAAGATAAAAGGTACAAAAAAAGAATCTGATTCAAAAGGATATTAATCTTAAATGGCTTTTTACGTCTACATGCTCAAGTCTCTGAGCGGCAGATCTCTAACATATGTTGGTTATACAAATAACTTAAAAAAGAGAATCAATTCGCATAATAATAGTAAAGGAGCAAAATTTACTAGAGGAAGAAAATGGAAACTGATTTATAAGGAAAAACTTAATTCAAAAAAAGAAGCAATTTCTAGAGAATATTATATAAAGCATAATAGAACTTTAAGGAATGAAATAAAAAAAGGATATAAGTGAAAATTGGAATTTTACTACCCTATAAAGAAAATTTTTCCCCGGATTATCCTGGAGCAGTTTCTCTTTTCGTTAATGAAACTAGTCTAAACAGTAAATTCAAAAAGAATATTACAGTTTTTGGTAATACTCATCATAAGAAAAAATTTAGAATTAACTATAAAAATATTGATCTATTCAATAATCCTTTAAGAAGTCAAACTAGAGCCTACGTAAATAAATTTATTACTCTTCAAAAAAAATATAATTTTTCAATAATAGAAGTTCATAATAGACCGAGTTATATTAATTTACTAAAAAAAAATTTAGGAAATAAAATTTTAGCTCTTTATTTTCATAATGATCCGCTTTCTATGGATGGATCAAAAACTATAAATGATAGAAAAAATTTACTTAAAAGTTGTTATAAGATTATCTTTAACAGTAACTGGTCAAAAAAAAGATTTTTAGATGGTCTAGAAAATAAATTTGTGAATAGTGACAAATTAGTAGTTTTTTTTCAATCAGCAAAGAAAAATAAAATTCAAATTTTAAAAAATAAAAAAAAATGGATAACATTCGTAGGTAAATTAAACACTGCAAAAGGTTACGATGTTTTTGCAAAAGCCATTAAAAAAGTTTTAGACAGATATCCAGATTGGAAAGCTAAAATTATTGGTGATGAAAAAAGAGAGAAAATAATTTTAGATCATGTGAATGCGGATGTATTAGGTTTTTTAAATCACGATCAAGTACTTAAAATTTTTAAGAAAACTAGTATTGCTGTAGCCTGTTCTAGATGGGAAGAGCCTTTTGGTAGAACAAGTTTGGAGGCATCAGCAAATGGTTGTGCGGTAGTTATAACAAATAAAGGTGGCTTGCCAGAGACTGTAACAAACGCAAAAATTTTAGAAAAATTAAACGTAAAAACTTTAGAAAAAACAATAGTTAATTTAATTAAGAATTCAAAATTAAGAACTAAACTTCAAGAACTATCTCTTAAGAATTTTTATCTCACTCACCAATTTATAACTGACAAGATTGATAATTTTAGATCTGAAAAATTAAAGATAATTAATAAATTTAATACTAAGAAGAGCTTACAAAATTTAAGAATACTTCATATTACTAATTTTAACGAAAGATTGGATGGAAGACTTTTTTTTAACACTGGAAGAAGAATAAATAATGGATTCATAAGATTAGGTCATAGTGTTTTAGGATTTAGTGATAGAGACATACAAAAATATTACAAAGGATTTCACGATCTAAAAGGAGCAAAAACTCTAAATGATAAATTAAAAAAAACTTGTTATAATTACAAGCCTGATTTAATTATATTAGGTCATGCAGATTTAATATCTCCAGATCAAATTAAAGAGCTCAAGGAAGATTATCCTAACGCAAGATTTGGCCAATGGTTTTTAGATCCTCTTAATAAAAAAGGACCAGACTTTGCGAGGAATAAAGATAGAATTTTAGACAAGATTAAAGTTGTAGATTCTACTTTTCTTACCACAAGCCCTGATGTTTTAAATTTTTTAAAAAGTGAGAATAGCTTTTACATTCCAAATCCATCAGATAAGTCATTTGAAATATTAGATAATTATAAAAAATCTTGTAATGTTGATGTATTTTTTGCATTAAGTCACGGAGTGCATCGTGGTGTTTTAAAAAGTGGCAAAATTGATGATAGGATTACTTTTTTAAAAAATCTTACGTCCAAAACTCCTGATGTTAAATTTGATTTGTATGGAATTGGAAAAATTCAACCAATTTGGGCAGATCATTATTTTAAAACTATATCTAACGCAAAAATGGGTTTAAATTTAAGTAGAGGTGCAGCAATAAAGTATTACAGTAGTGATAGAATTACACAAATTGTTGGGAATGGCTTAGCTTGTTTAATTGATGAAAAAACAGAATATCAGAATTTTTTTTCAAATAAGGAAATGATTTTTTATAAGAATGTGAGCGATCTAGCAGAAAAAATTTTAAAGGTAGCAAACGATGATAAATTAAGAAAATCAATTGCTAGAAATGGTAAGAAAAAATATATGAAATATTTTAATTCAAATCTTGTTGCGGAATATATTGTAAATAAAACTTTGGAAGTGAATAAGAATAAAAGGTATTTTTGGGAAAACTAGATGTTCTCAATCATCATACCAACATTTAATAATTTAAATTATTTAAAGCTTTGTCTTGATAGTATAAATAAAAACTCAAAATATAATCATGAAATTATAATACATATTAATGAGGGCATTGACGGAACTCTTGATTTTTTAAAAGATAAAAACTTTAAAACAACATACAGCAAAAATAATGAAGGTGTTTGTTTGGCCTTCAACAAAGCTGTTGCTCAATCTTCTAAAAATTTTATTGTGTTAGCTCACGACGATATGTATTTTTGTCCTAATTGGGACATTGCTTTTGAAAACGAATTAAAAAAATTACCTCAAAATAGCGATTTTTTTTTATCAGGTACAATGGTGCAGCCTTTTGAGTCGTACATTAACCTTAATTGTGGTGAAAATTTAGAAAATTTTAATGAACAAAAACTTCTTTCTGAGCTTCCGGGTATAAAATTTAATGATTTTCAAGGCACTCACTGGCAGCCGTCTTTAATTCCCATTAAAACTTGGAGAAAAGTAGGGGGGTTTAGCGAAGAATATTCACCTGGACTTGGGTCAGACCCAGATTTTAATATGAAACTTTGGCAATTAGGAGTTCGTTTATTTAAAGGACTAGGTGAATGTAGGGTTTATCATTTTTCCTCTTTGTCGCTTAGAAAAAAAGTCTGGAACAACGGAGCAAAGACTTTTCTTTTAAAATGGGGCGTAAGTATAAAATTTTTTAAAAAATATTATTTAAGGTCAGATAAAAAATTTGATGGACCATTAAAAGATCCAAATAAAAATTTATCTTTTTATTTAGATTTTTTAAAATGTAAAATTACTTACTTTTATCATTATATATTCTCATTTATTTAAAAGTTTATTTAAAGCATTGTTTTTAAATAAATCAGCTTCTTTTATATATCTCCTTACCATATCAGACGATTTATGTCCTGTCATAGCCATTATATTTCTTTCGGTAGCACCGGACTCTGCTGTAGTTGTAGCAAAACCAGATCTAAGACTATGACCAGCATACTTTGTTTCATCTAATCCAACTAGACAAGCATACTTTTTTATAATTAAAGCAACATTCTTATCTGAAATTGGAAAAACTAATTTTTTTTTGTTAATTAAAATCCATTTTTTTAAATGGTTTACCGGACAATAATTTTCATTATCAAAGTAGGGTATTGCTTTTGTCATTCCTTCACCAGATTGGTCGGACTTAGATCTTTTAACAAATATTTTTACGCCTTCTTTTACAAACTCAAGATCCTCTTTGGATATTGAAACTAATTCTGATCTTCTAAAACCACCTGAGAAACCTACTAGAATTAAGGTTTTATTTCTCAACTTTTTGAAATCATTTTCTTTTGATAAATTAATTTGTTTAATTATTTGTTTTAAATCATTAAATAACAACGGTTTTTTTGCTTTCTGGTGAACTCCTATTTGTCTTTTGATGCCTAGTAAATTTTCAACTATCACAGGATGCTTTGTATCAAGATAATGACCTTTATACCTATGCATAACATTTATAGATGCTAAGCGTCTCTTTAATGTACTAAATTTAGAATTTTTTGATAGATGTGTAAGGTATAACGCAATAATTTTTGGATTAGTAGGTAAGCT
Source organism: uncultured Pelagibacteraceae bacterium (assembly GCA_902535255.1). Taxonomy (GTDB): domain Bacteria; phylum Pseudomonadota; class Alphaproteobacteria; order Pelagibacterales; family Pelagibacteraceae; genus Pelagilacustribacter. Next base: position 5,088 of record CACASQ010000003.1, on the reverse strand, counting down.
TTGTAAGTTATGTTTTGAACAAAATAATGCAAAGTCATTATAATCTGATTTGTAAGCACGGATAGTATTTACGGATTTAGACATCTTTAGATTATCTAAAGTTTCGATTTCAAGTTTTTTAATTTCAGTTGTTAAGTCTTTCATAATTTCCGATAACCATTAATTATCGGAAATAATATATTAAGTGCTTTTTGATGTCAATACGTATAATTATAAAACATATGATAAAATTCGTTCTGCCTATAGCGATATTTATAGCTGCAGTTTATGGAATCTCGTATTTCTGGACTAATTCAAGCCCAAAAGGCAAAAAAATGATAGCTTTAGGCTTAACAATAGCCCTTATGATAGGCATATCTTTAACAATTTACCTTATCTTCGACTAATGAAGCTCACAGGCACTCAATTTCAGTTAAAAGTGTGGGCTTATTTGAGGAAAATACCACGCGGAAGCGTCAAAACCTACTCTCAGGTGGCAAAAGGCATAGGAAGACCGTTTGCTGTTCGTGCCGTGGCCAATGCTATTGGAAAAAACCCTTGTGCGCCGAAAATTCCTTGCCATAGAGTTATTAAATCTGATGGGTCGCTTGGAGGCTATTCAGGCAAAGGAGGTCTAAAAACTAAGAAATTATTGCTAAAAAAAGAGGGTGTAACGCTCTAGAATTGTTATTTAACGGGCGATCGGGTCTATTGTCCCCTATTTCATTGTTTTTTTTATCCACACAACGGTTAGTTGTACTCTAAAATTGCTGATTGCAAAAAAAACACCCTCTATGGCCATTTAAACGGTATATTCCGTATACGCAAAGCTCGCAGAATTATTGATTATTGCTGTTTTTAGAATCGTCCAAAATACCCTATTTTGCTGAATTTTAGCCTTTCGTTATTTAATTTTCTAGTTTCTTTTAAGTAAAAAGATTGTTTTAAGGCCTTTTTTAAACTTATTTAATAATTTTTTTAGCTAAAATAAGCACTATTTATCAATGTTTATTTACATTTTCTTTTATATATATAAATAATATTTACCTATTTATTAATGTAATACTTTAATAACATAATATAAGTTACTGTATTTATTGAAAATACTTGAGACTTATAAACACTACTATTGGAATAGTGATGAATGATAAAACAGTTGAGATAACAATAACACTAGCTATGCTATCTACTACCCTTTTTTCTGAATACATCGAACCTACTAAATAAGTTAATATTGCACTTGGCATTGCAGATTGTATCAAAAGGACTCCAGCAGCTAATCCAGAAAGGTTTAAATATTTTATTAAAGAAAATCCAATTATAGGACCAATTACAATTCTAATACCACTTAAAACAGATGCATTTAACCATGAAACAACTTTTAGCTTTGTTAATGCTATACCTAAGGACATAAGAACTAGAAATATTGTAGCGTAAGTTAATAAAAACGTAGTATTCATTACAAAACCAGGAACCTCCCAATCAAAATATAAAACTAATACAGCCGCTATTATTCCGTAAATAGGCATATTAGTAATTAATATTTTCAGTGAAAAACTTTTTTTTGCTAAAAGTACCCCTAAAGTGAAGTGAAGCAAGATAATTACTGATGCAATTGCTGAAGCTATACCTAAACCTTCTGTACCATAAGCAAATAAACAAATAGGTATACCCATATTACCAGTATTTGGTAATATTAACGGAGGAAGTTCGCTTATCACGTCCTTTTTCATTAAGGCAAGGACAATTATGCCTATTACAGCAAAACCCCCGATTATGATTAAAGCATAAATAAAATATTCTATGAAAGTTTCCAAAGTTACCCCAGTAGAAGTAATGGTGTAAAAGATCATTGCAGGTGTACCAACATTACCAGCTAATGTAGTTATAAAATCAGTATTAAAATTAGGATCTTTTTTTCCAAGGTAATAGCCTATACCAATTACAAAAAATACCGGAAGTATGACGTCTATAAGTTTGATATAGAGTTCCATTAAACTCTTACATCAGATTTTCTAGGTTTTCTCAACTTATTAGTATTATAATTAATGGCAGTTTCAAACTCCATTAATCGCTTATGTATTGATCTTAGTTCTGTAATTCTTGTCCAATTATACAAAAATACGGAAAAAGCGTCTTTAACTTCACCAAATGCATTTACAACTTGCATCATAACACCCAAAGTGAACGCTGCAGTAAACAAACCTGGTGCCATTATAAGAAATGGAACAATTACAAATAATTGTCTGTACCATATGGCCCATAAATCAAAATATCCGTAATGTAAAAATAGTTTATGGTAATTGAATTTTATACCAGTGAACAATTGTAAAATCGTAGGAGCTTGAACATAATTTTTTCTATCATCTTCTCCGTAGACTAGTTCTTTCCTAAACGCTGCTTCAACTTTTTGATTGTTGTATTCAAGACCAGGTAATTTTATTCCAACCAACCAACTAATAAGTATACCACCCAAACTGAGTGTAAGTGCCACCCATACTAGAGATCCAGATACATTATTTAAAAAAGGAACATTAACATTTGAAGAAAGAACCCATAAAATAGGAATAAACGCTATTAATGTCATAATAGCTTTAACAACTTGCAATCCAATTGACTCAACAATTTTTGCAAAATTCATACAATCTTCTTGAATTCTTTGTGATGAACCCTCTACTTTTGTTTCAGTAGCTCTCCAATATGGCATATACGAAAACGTCATTGCCTCTCTCCATCTAAAGGCCCATAACCTTGTGAACCAGTTAGTGAAGGCAAAAAGTGTGACGTATGGTAATGCTATATATAGAAACCTTTTTATTGATTCCCAAAATTCAGATATCTCACGTTTCTCGGCTGTTTGGAGAATATCATAGAAATCCTTGTACCAACTATTAAAGAGAACATCTAAATAGGTTTGCATCACTAACAAAGAAATAATAAAAAAACCTCCACCGTAGGACCAATAAAACCATTTTTTATCTCTGAAAAAACTTCTCCACATATTTAATCTTTAAGAAAATTATCTGCGTATGATTTTATAACAAATTCTTTCTTATTAGGTTCAATTACATTGTAAGATATATTATTTTTTTGAGCATATTCTATAGCTTTATCTTTTGTTGGAAACTTAAGAATAACTTCTTGAAGAGTATCCGTCGATGTCTCCCAACCCATTAAAGGGTTTATCGAGGGATCTTTAGTTATAAATTCTAATACCCAGTTTTTAAGTTTCCCCCTGCCCGATTGCATCGCAGTTTTAGCAGGAATGTAAATTTTTGCTTTTTTCATCTTTATAATGGTCGGGGCGGCAGGATTTGAACCTGCGACCCTCTGGTCCCAAACCAGATGCGCTACCAGGCTGCGCTACGCCCCGAACGTCTGTTTTATAGGTTAATTAAGTGATTTTGGCAATTGAAAGATGGTCTCTATAGAAGTAAATAATACCAATGATACAGCATATTACAAAACCATTTAAATTTTTTTTTAAACTTGAAGCTGCTTCTGGGTTAGTTTTGTTATTTGCTGCAATATTAGCACTTATAATTAGTAATGGTGGTTTAAGTGAAATTTATTTTTCTACCCTAGAAAAATATATTACGCTTGGTACCAAAGAATTCGGTCTAAAACTAAGTGTTCTACATTGGATAAATGATGTTCTGATGGCTATATTTTTCTTTTTTGTTTCATTAGAGATAAAAAGAGAATTTATTCAGGGAGAATTATCTAATCCAAAACAAGCTATGCTACCTATCATTGGTGCTGTCGGAGGGATGGCAGTGCCGGCATTATTCTATATCGTTGTAAATTATTCTGACAGCACAACATTAAATGGTTGGGCTATACCTTCAGCTACAGATATTGCTTTCTCATTAGGAGTTTTATCGTTATTAGGTAAAAGGGTTCCAATATCGCTTAAAGTTTTTTTGACTGCTCTAGCAATTATTGATGATTTAGGAGCAATTGTTATTATTGCCTTCTTTTATTCTGGAAATATTGAGGCAAAATATTTAGTTCTGATGTTATTATCTTTGATTGTTTTAATAGCTCTTAATAAATATAAAATAAAAAGTTTTATACCTTTTTTTATTGTGGGAATTTTTCTGTGGGATTTTACTCATCAATCAGGAATACATGCTACAATTGCAGGAGTTCTTTTAGCTTTAACAATTCCACATAACAAAAATAAGAGTAAAGAATCAATGTTACTTAAATTAGAACATGGATTGTCACCTTATGTAGCTTTTGGAATAATGCCCCTTTTTGCTTTTGCAAATGCAGGAGTTTCACTAGAAGGACTTACTTTTGTTACTTTGTTAAATCCTGTGCCTCTTGGAATTGTTTTAGGTCTATTTTTTGGAAAACAAATTGGTGTTTTTGCTCTCTCTTATATATCTGTTAAACTTAAATTTGCAGATAAACCATCTGGTTCTACCTGGTTAGCTCTTTATGGAGTTTCAATATTAACAGGTATTGGATTTACAATGAGTTTATTTGTTGGAAATTTAGCTTTTGCAAACAATTTAGAATATATGGATGGTGTGAAAATCGGTGTTCTAACGGGCTCCCTACTATCAACATTGTTTGGATATTTCTTATTATTAATTTTTTCTAAAAAATGATTAGTGAAGATATTATTAAATTAGCATCTAATACTTCTAATGTTGGCTTAAAAAATAAATTTTCACATAAAATATCTTTAAGAAATAGTACCTGCGGGGATAAAATAACCTTAGAAATTATTGTTAATAGAAAAAAAGTGAGTTCAATGAAATATGAAACTGAGTCTTGTATATTTTGTGAAGCTTCTGCAAGTTTGTTATCACATAATATAAAATCTATTAATATAAAGGATATTAAAAATGATTTTATCAAACTTAAGGATATCTCTAGAAAAAAAAATATGAAGTTTCCTAAAAAATACTCTAATTTTAAGAAATTACTAAATAGCGACAATAATAATAGATTTAAGTGTATATTTTTGCCTTTTGATGCAGTAGTTAAAGCACTTAAATTATGAGAAAAATAATAATAATATTAATTATGTTCAGTTTTTTTACTAAAGTTTATGGAACAAGTAATGGAACAGCTTATGATTATGAATTTAAAGGG